>UROS01000086.1 GCA_900549445.1 uncultured Porphyromonadaceae bacterium
CCGAAAACACCGTCGGCGAAGTCTATGCGACTGTCAGCTACAGCTATGCGCTCCGAAAAGGGTAGGCATGGCTCTTTCCACGGCGCCGGAAAACGGGCTGGACGGCACGTGCCCGGATAAATCACCCTGCCGTCGCTCTGGTGCGGCGCCTGCGTGGCCTTCAGGTCGGCGCGGGTGCAGAAGCAGGGATAGGTCATGCCGGTGGCGCGCAGGCGGCGCAGAATATCCTTGTAGATTTCGCTGCGGAGGCTCTGGCAGTACGGGCCGTTGTCGCCGCGCTCCTCCGTGCCTCCTTCGTCCCAGTCGAGTCCGAGCCACCGCAGGTCGTCTTCGATTTGCAGGGCATATTCGCGGCGCGACCTCTGCGGGTCGAGATCCTCTATACGCAAAAGCCATTTCCCGCCGCGGCTCCGGGCTGAGAGCCACGACAGTAGCGCCGAGAAAACGTTGCCGAGATGCATCCGTCCGGTGGGCGACGGAGCGAACCTGCCTTTTACCTTATTATCCTGACTCATACATAAAAGAACTGCCCGGACTTGTACCCGGGCAGCTTGGTGGGGTGAACAGTGGGGGTCGAACCCACGACCTTCGGAACCACAATCCGACGCTCTAACCAACTGAGCTATGCTCACCATCTGATGCATGACCCTTATCGGGTTTTGCGCTGCAAAGGTAATTCCTTTTTTTTACTTATGCAATAGCTGCTGTAAAAAAATCGGGAGACTGCGCCAAAAAGTTTTTCCGGCTCAGTCTCCCGATACAGTTTCAGTTATTTCGTAACCAGCCGTTTCTTGCCGTTGACGATGTAGATGCCCGGGGCGTCGATGCTCCTGAGGCGGCGTCCGCTTATGTCGTAGATCACTTCGCCTTCCGCGGGGGCTGAGTCGGCGCTGATGCCGGTGATTCCGGTGGTGGGGGCAGGTTTGTCGCCCATCTCGTGGAGGGTGCCGTCGGCATCGACTGAGTAGAGGCTGACGGTGCCGTTGTTGAGGCCGTCGCGCGCCTCATCGCTGAGATTGAAGCTGCGGCTGTTGCTGAACGACTTCAGGCGTCCGTTCTTGTCGTAGGCGAGGAAGCCCACGCCGCCGGTGCCGTCTTTGATAGTGGCTTTGTTGCCCGAGATACTGTAGTAATATTTACCGTCGCTTCGGCTGTTTGCATTATGGTCTGGGAAACCGCCCATCTCGCCTGCCTGATATTTGTTGAACTGAGAGGATGGAATTGAGGAACCCACGCGGTCATCAAACGTGATGATGGCGCGGTTTTTCGGCAGATTCATTGCGGCGATCTCCTTTCTGAAATCGTCAATCTCTTGCTGCGTCACCGTGATGGTGAAGTCTCCGTAGTCGCTCCCCGAGTAAGTCATCGGGAAGAGGAAGCCCCAGCTGTCGAAAAAGTCGGTGAGGTCTTCCTGAGCGGCTATGCATGCCATCCTTGCGAAATGGAGCTGATCTTCGGCTGCCGCGGCATTCCTGTCCTGGGAAAGGGGATGCTCGCGAAGGAGCTGGAACAGGCGCGGATAGAACTTTTTATTATGTCCGAGAGCGTGATAGTAGCACCATAGCTGGAAATACATTCTCGTGCAGCCGAAAAGATCGTTTTTAAGATAATGATCCTTGGCGTTGAAATGCGTTAGCTGCTCGCTCGGCATTTCCTCCCACGAGGTCTGGAGTCCCATCTGATATGTTACGGCGTTGGAGAAGAGGTTGTTGGAAATCTCGGTGGTACCCATCATCTTTATGGGCCCTTGGTTGGTGTGACCGATTTCGTGGGCCGGTCCCCACACGTTGCCGCCCACGTAGGGGAGTCCTAACAGGATGTCGGGGTGGGTGCTCGGTTTGTAAGCGGTATGACCCCACGATGCGTGCATGTAGGTCGACCCGGGGTCGGTTACGGCAAGTACCCTGTTGTTGAGATATTCGCTGTAGTCCGGGGCGGGAGCTATGTCGTCGTTATGTATCGATTCATAATACCCTCCCGCAAACGGGTCGGCTATGTCGGCGTCGTTGGTCAGTCCGGCAAGGAGTTTCTCGTACTGAACCACGTTGTCCCATGCCCCGACGAGTTCGGCAAGATCGTATTTCTCAGTGTCGATTATGTCGTAGAGACCGTCGTACAGCGGGCCGGTGCCTTCGTTGTTGTCATGCTGCTTTACCATCGACATGTGCATTATCACGTTTTTTCCCACGAGATCGAACATCGGGTGGATATAGTTCTTCTTATACATATTATCCCAGTCCCAGTTGTCGTCAGCGGGATACAGGGCATCGCCCACGTAGTTGAAGAATCCGTTGATGCGTCCGCCTTCAATGTGGATCTTGATGGGATGGTAAGCCGACAGCTTGTTGAGGAACTCCTTCTTGTTGTTGTCGTAAGTGTCGACGGTGTAGAATATGTAGATATGGTCGAGGTCGCTGTAGAATGGCACGATGTTGAGACCCTTGTGGAGACGGACGCCCTTCTTGCTGTCGTTGATACAGAGCTTGTTGTCGAGACCGCCGATGGAGAGCTGCGAGCCCTCGGCGGGTTCCTCGTCGACCATCACGTAGAGCAGGTCGTCAATTCCTGCCACGATGCCGGTGGGGTTATTGGTTGCAGACCAGGCGCTTATGCGGGCGGCGTTGGCACCCTGCGCGTGGTCGGAATAGGGTTCATAGAGCTGCACACGGAATTTCTTTGCGCGGGTTACGTCCCAATGTGCGTTTTCGTCGCTCGCAGGTTTGCGGGAGTTGTATTCAACCCACCTGAGTCCTTCTTTGGCTTTGTCTACTGCCAGCTGGAGCGGTTCCGGGAGTGCCAGATAACTATCAGTCTCCCTGATTTTGTTTAATTGCAAGGTGTTATACGGCGCCTTCAGCTCGGTGCAGGCTGCGTCGGCGAAAATTTCGTTGAGTGCGGTCTGATAGTCCGCGGCGCTCCCTGCGACGTCATCCTTGCTTTTGGCGAGAGTCAAGAGCCGGTCTATCTCCTCTTGCGGAAGATTCACCTCTTTCAGCGCCCAGAGTGCATCCTGCTGCGGGCGGTTGTAGCAGATTATTCCGTCGCCGTAAACCACCATGGCTCCCCATTGGTAATTGCGCTGAGAAAATGAACTGATAACAAAGTAGTTTGAGTCCTCACGCTTGCGGATGCACATTTTTGTGGTCAAAAGGTTAGTATTGTCGGCATATTGCCAGTTGACCACGGCTGCTTGCGACGATTTCAGATATTTGCCGTTGGCAAGGGAGCGGATGGCATAGGTGGGAGGCAGCGTGTCGGCGGCTGCATATAGTTCCTCCACGAGCCAGTACTGCGAAATTTTACCGGCATCGGGTGTGCCGGATCCCGGGTAACCATCCGGAGCTCCTGCCTGGAGCGCCAGATTGTCCCAGATGTGGATGAACTGGTAGACTTTACCTCCTTCCACCTCGTCAGTGCCGGGGTCAACCATGGCGAGTACGCTCTGAGCCGCAAACATGAGCACAGCTATAAGCGCGAGTCGTAATTTCTTCATAAATGTGATAATCAGATGTTCAACTGTATTTTCAGCCGCTGGTGTCTTCCCGTCGCGGCGGTATAATAGATGTTCACTGGCAAATATACGAACAAATCCTCCGAAATGCAAAAATATTATCTGAAAAAGAGAGCCATGCGGTGAATAGACATTTTACAGAAAAACGAATGCTTTTACACGTGTCTTTCGCGGTGGACGTGAAAAATCACGTTCGTATAATAATATGCAATCAATCAGAAACTTATTGATTGAGGCTGCTGAAGCGCTTTTTACCGCGGAGGTAGTAGGAAGTTATGATGTCGGGGTTTCCGGCTATAAGGTCGCGGTCAGGTTCGGGCGAGCCGTTGTCGTACTGCGCGAACATCTTTGAAGCGTCGCGGTGGGCGCGGAACACTGCCGCGGCGTTGCCCCATCGCAGCGTGAGCGCGAATTTTGCCCACGCTATCGTGTCGATCATACGGCGTCGTATCAGTTTCCAAGTGCGCCCCTGCGGCGGAAGGTTCTTCCTGAGCATGAGCAGGTTGTTGCGGAAATTCAGATAGGTTTTGCGGGGGTTGGAGGCCGGGAGGCTTCCGCCCCCGAGGTGATATACTGCCGCCTGCGGTACTGCCCACACCTCGCGTCCGGCAAGCTGCATGCGCCAGCAGAGGTCGATTTCCTCCATGTGGGCGAAAAAGCTGGCGTCGAGTCCTCCGGTGCTTTCGTAAAGAGCGGTGTCGACCATCAGACACGCTCCCGACGCCCAGAATATCCGCATCGGCTCATCATATTGCCCGTTGTCCGTTTCAATAGTGTCGAAGATTCTGCCACGGCAGTAGGGAAAACCGTTGCAGTCGAGAAATCCGCCTGCCGCTCCGGCGTATTCAAACTTTTCCGGGTCAGTGAGCGACAGTATTTTAGGCTGCACGGCGCCTGCCTGCGGATGCGATTCCATGAAGCGGTAAAGCGGTGTGAGCCAGTCGGATTTCACTTCTACGTCGGAGTTTAGGAGCACCGTGTAGCGGTAGCGCGTCATGGCGATGGCGCGGTTGTAGCCCTCGGCAAATCCGTAGTTGCGGTCAAGCGCGACTACCTTTACCGTTGGAAAATCTTCGCGCAGCAACTCCATGGAGCCGTCGGTCGAGCCGTTGTCGGCCACAATCACGTCGGCAATGTCCTCCGGCGTATGCTTCACCACCGACGGCAGGTATTCTCTCAGGAACTTTTCGCCGTTCCAGTTGAGAATGATGACTGCAACAGGCTTATTTTGAGGCTGATTTTCCATGAACAGAGTTGTCGTCGGCGAAAGTTACGGGATATTTCCAGCGCTTGTGGGTCCAGAGCCAGATTGAGGGATTGCGCCGTATGGTGGTCTCGAGCATCGCCGCGTAAGCGTCGGTGAGTTCCATAGGGGGCAGAAGGGCAGCGTTTTCAGTCAGCAGGCGGGTGGTTATTCGGTAGCGGCCGCGACCTAATTTTTCCGTGTCCCAGTATATCGCGGCCATTTCCATACGCCGGGCGAGCTGTTCTGTGCCGGTAATGATGGCGGTGGGATGGTTGAGGAACTTAACCACGTGGATGAGGTCGCCGTGGCTCGGCTTCTGGTCGCTCATGAATCCGGTGATGCTCAGCTTGTTGTCGCGGCGCAGACGGATGAGGTCGCGAAGCACGCTCGATTTCGGAAATGAGCGCGAGCCGAAGCGCGAGCGCAGGGTGAGGAAATATCGGTCGAAAAACTCGTTGCGCAGCGGACGGTAGACCTGCGCGAAAACGGCATCTGTATCCGGTTTATGGCGCGTCCATAGGGTTATGGAGGGCGCCCACTCCCAGTTGAACGTATGGGAGAAGTAGCAGACAATCGACTTGCCTTCGTCGAAGAGGCGGTCGATTATGTCGGTGCCCTCGAAAACCATGCGGCTGCGCATCTCGTCGTCAGTGACATGGGCGAGTTTTAGCGTCTCCACGATGTAGTCGGCGAAATTGCGGTAGAACTGCCGGGCAATTTTCCGACGCTCCTCTTCGGGGGCACCGGGAAATGATTCGGCGAGATTGCTGTCGACCACCTTGCGGCGGTAGCGCACTATATAATATATTATGAAAAACAGCACGTCGGCTATAGCGTAGAGCACCCCGAACGGCAGCCGCGCGGCTCCGTGGAATATATTGCCCAGAATACGGTATCGTAGTTTCATTGCGGCGGCTCTTCGGTTAGGTTATCGGCGGTGAGAGTGACCGCGACTATGGTATTTGCGGTTTCGGGGCGCGGCTCTGTTTTTACTCTCAGATAGTTGTCGGTGAAACCGCTCATGGTGCCGTCGTGGCGCATATGCTCCACGAGCACCGGGCGTGTGGTCCCGATGAACCGGGCCGTGAAGTCGGCGAGTTTACGCTCCGATATGCCGAGCATTATGCGGGTACGGCGGTGTTTCTCCTCCTGCGGCACCACGTGGTCAATTTCGAGAGCGCGGGTGCCCGGACGCTCGCTGTAGGTGAACACGTGGAGGCGCGATATGTCGAGCGACTCAATGAATTGTTTCGACGATTCGAAGCGTTCGGGAGTCTCGCCTCGCGCACCCACAATAAGGTCGACTCCTATGAAAGCGTGAGGCATCACCTTGCGTATCAGCTCGGTTTTCGAGCGGAACAGCTCCGTGTCGTAGCGGCGGCGCATGAGCCGAAGCACTTCGTCGTCGCCGCTCTGTATGGGTATGTGGAAATGCGGCATAAAGCGCTTTGACCCCGCCACGAAGTCGATTATCTCATCGGTCAGCAAATTGGGTTCTATCGACGAGATGCGGTAGCGCTCTATTCCCTCCACCTCGTCGAGTCTGCGGCAGAGGTCTATGAAACGGTCAGAGCGTCCTTTGCCGAAATCGCCGATGTTGACGCCTGTTATCACTATCTCTTTCCCTCCTTCGGCGGCTACACCGCGAGCCTGCGCCACGAGCGAGTCGATTGTGCCCGAGCGGCTGCGGCCCCGCGCCATGGGTATGGTGCAGTAGGAGCAGAAGTAGTCGCAGCCGTCCTGCACTTTCAGAAAGTAACGGGTGCGGTCACCGCATGAACACGACGGGCTGAACTCCCGGATGTCGCGTGTGGGGGTGACGAAGCTCGCCGCCGTGGCATCGGCGTCGGAAATACTGTCGATATATTCCGCCAGCTCAAGCTTTCGGTCGGTGCCTGCCACGATTTTTACTCCCGGTATGGCAGCGACCTCGCCCGGCTTGAGCTGGGCATAGCAGCCGGTAACCACGATGCGGGCATGCGGATAGCGCCGTGCGAACGAGCGGATAGCCTGCCGGCACTTCTTGTCGGCGAGTTCGGTCACGCTGCACGTGTTGATAACGATAAAATCGGGTTCGTCGCCCTCGTGAACCCGCTGTATGCCTTTCTCGGCAAACATGCGTGCTACGGTCGATGTCTCGGCAAAATTCAGCTTGCACCCGAAGGTGTGGAAGAGGGCGGTGCGGTTTCCGAAAATATCCTTGCTGATCATTTTATAAGCGGTTTGAGCTCCGGAATGAGGGCCGGCGTAGCTGCTACGATGCTCACGTTGCGTCCGCTGCGGAAGCTGTAGCTTTCGCCCCCCGCCTCGCTGAGTATGAGCAGTCCGGCTGCCACGTCCCACTCGTGGAGATTCATCTCCCAGTAGGCGTCGAGTATGCCCGCAGCCACGTAGCATAGATCCATCGAGGCCGCGCCCAGCCGGCGCATACCCCTCACCAGAGGCATCACGCGGCTTACGTTGTCGAGGTTGTTGTCGGAATTTGTGTTCTTGTCGACCGGAAAACCTGTCGAAATGACCGCACGATCCATGCGGCCGTTGTTCTTCACTCGGATGGGCGAGCCGTTGAGAAACGCTCCCTGCCCTTTCACGGCGGTGAAAAGCTCGTCAAGCACGGGGTCGTATACTACTCCGACCGTGCGCTCACCTTTGTATTCGATGCCTATCGAGACGGCGAAAATCGGCAGTCCCGCCGAAAAATTCGTAGTGCCGTCGAGCGGGTCGATTATCCACCGGAAATCCGACACGTTGTTCTGCTCGCCCATCTCCTCCGAAAGTATTGAGTGGTCGGGATACAGCCTGTTGATGCTGCTTACAATCACCGACTCCGCAGCTTTGTCGGCGTCGGTAACTATGTCGGCTTCATTATATTTGGTATGGATGCCGAGTTTGTCCGACCTGTAGTAGGATCGGAGTACCCTCCCGGCATTGCGGGCTATGTCTATGGCATCGAGCAGCAGATCGTCCATTGTTGTACTTTTTTGGGTGAGAACGCCTGACGTCGGTCAAATGTTCTTAGAGGTTGTTTTTAAACAACCTCTTATTCGAAGTTCGAAGAAGTTATGGGCATGGGGCGGCGGAACACTTCTTTAAACGAAATCAGCGTCTCGGTGCGGCCCAGTCCCTGGAGCTTGTCGTGGATAATGTCGAGCAGATGACCGTTGTTGCGGGCAAAAATTTTCGCTAAGAGGTCGTACTGGCCGGTGGTGTAATGACATTCCACTATTTCGGGGATGGCGCTCAGACGGTCTACGACCTCCTGGAAACTCGTCGGATCGTTGAGGATGAAACCTATGTAGGCACAGGTCTCGTAGCCGGCGGTCGATGGATTTATTATTGATTCGAAGCCCTGGATGGCTCCGTTGGAGGTTAGCTTCTGGATGCGCTGGTGAATGGCGGCTCCCGATACATTAGTCTCACGTGCTATTTCAAGAAACGGCTTGCGGGCATTGCCTGAAAGCATCCCGAGTATTTTATAGTCAAGCCGGTCGTACTGTTGACGTGCCATTTTTTGTTTTGATATTAGTTAAGTATATTGTTGGTTATTATTACTACTGTCACATTCTCTTACAATTTGTAATGCAAAATTAGTAAAAATATCCCGGTTTCAAGCACAAAAACCGATTTTCTATAACATTTTTTTAGTTAACGTAAGTTTTACTACTCAATCTGCACGTATAATCAGCGCCTAACTCGCTTAAATATAGTTTCTTATTTGTTTATGCCACTTTGATACCGCAGTCCCGTGTAAATGCAGAAATCCAATTTCTACTCTGCAAAGCGCCTTCGCCGGTAGGCATGAAATTAAAGTACTGATAATCAGCAAGGGCGCTGTATTTGGCGCCCGCAGGGTCAAAAACAAATCTCCACCCTGCTTCTCTTATCTTACATAGCTGCCAGCGTCTCGAAAAATTCGCGGCGCAGCGAAGCGTAGGTGTCAAACACTCCGCATGTTTCGGTGGTAGTGGTAGTGGAGCACTGTTTTTCAACTCCGCGCATCTTCATGCAGAGATGCTCGCCGTTGCAGACAACGATCACCCCTTTCGCTCCGAGTTTTTCCATTATAATTGAGCAGATCTGCGCCGTCATGCGCTCCTGAACCTGGAGCCTCCGGGCGTAGAAATCGACTAAGCGGGCTATCTTCGATAGTCCGATGGTCTTCCCGTCGGGGATGTAGCCTATCGATACTTTCCCGAAAAAGGGAAGTATATGGTGCTCGCACATCGAATAGAATTCTATGTCTTTCACCACCACCATCCTCGAACCCTCGTGTGTGAAAATGGCGTTGTTGATTATCGCGTCCGGATCCTGCCGGTAGCCGCGGGTGATGTAAAGAAGCGCTTTGGCCGCACGTACCGGCGTTTTAAGTAATCCCTCGCGCTCCGGGTCTTCCCCCAGAAGTTCGATTATCGACTTGAGGTGACCCGCCAGTAGCTCTGTCTTTTCCTGTTCGTTGTTGCTCTCCATTATTGGCTGATGTTTACGCGGTCGCGCACAACACGTATTTCCTTCGAATATGCCGGAAACGCCTTGCGGATTTCGCCGGCGGCTTCGTCGGCTTCCTGGCGTGTGCGGAAATCTCCTACTTTAAGTCGCCAGTAGGGCGACGTGTAAAGCACATAGGTGCGGTACTGCGGAAACCGCGCCGAGATGTGGCGTGATTTCGTGCGGGCCTCGTTTTTGGCTGTATGCACGTTGTTGTCAGAAAAAACCTGTACCCTGTATCCCGCCAGCCGGCCGTGAACGAACAGCCGGC
>UROS01000087.1 GCA_900549445.1 uncultured Porphyromonadaceae bacterium
ATACGAGATGACGTCGAGTCTCGTGGGCTCGGAGATGTGTATAAGAGACAGACGAGACGTAGCTGTATTTCTCAAAACTGTAATCCGTAAGCGTGCCGTCAATTCCCTCGCTGAGTCCGGCGAGCTTGCACACCCATAGTTTCTCGAGCCTGAGAGTCGGACAGATGGCGTGGAGATTCTCGAGTACGGAGTCGTTGAACGATTGCGCCACGACCCAGCCGAAAGCATCGCGGGAGGTAATGGCGTCGACGAGCTGCTGCTCGATGCCCTGATAGATGTTGGCCGTCCGCTTTATCTCCACGAGCAATTTCGTACGTCCTGCAACGAGGTCGAGCACCTCGTCGAGAGTCGGAATAACCTGATCGGTCGGATTGCCCTCGGCATCGAGTAAGTGGTAACTGCGGATTTCGTCGAGAGTAAGATCGCGGATGAGCCCCTTGCCGTCGGTGGTACGGTCAATCGACTGGTCGTGGCAGACCACGAGCTTGCGGTCGGCCGTCTGATGGATGTCGATTTCAATCATGTCGGCATCCGCCTCGATTCCTTTTTCGATGGTGTAGAGCGAGTTCTCGGGGCCGAGCGAAGCGCCTCCGCGGTGTGCGACCACTATTAGCCCGGCGATTTCGGCGGGTGTGTAGTTTTTGTGATAAAATATGTTGGGGATGGCGCTGAGAGCTGCATAGCCAAGCGCCAGGAAGCTTGCGCCAAGCCCGGCAAGCAGATAGATATTACGTTTTTTCATATTTCGATATTAAACATTTTTCGGGAAAGGATATGAATTACACGGTCGAACCAGGCGAAACAGTCCCTGGTCTCAGTTGCAGCGCAGACTGCCTCGTAGGCGAAGTCGTCGACTTCCTTTTCGTTCAGAAGACTCCATATAAGGAAGTTGCCGAACTTGTGGGTGAACAGATCGGATAGCTTTTCGCCGCCGGAGTTATAGTTGATTATTTCGTCGCGGAAACTTTCCACACCGGGAAACGGCAGACCGGCTATCTCGGCACGGAGAAAAGCGTCGGTTTCCTCCGGGAAATATGTTTTGGCGGTGCTGAGCACACTGCCTATGCGGCTCAGGAGCGTTTCGGAGCCGTAGTCGCGGCTGCCGCACGGGGCATTGTCGAGCAGATCTGTCTGCTCACGGGTTGTGTATTTCGTCATTATGTAGCGGAGGGCGGCGAGTCCGGTTTTCACATAGCCGAAATCGCTTATCAGTTCCGCGATATTGTCGAGCAGATGGAACAGCAGTTCCTTGTCGGCGCCGGCGGTTGCAGTGTCGATGAGCCGGTAGAGCACCGGCACCGGAATGGTGTCGCCCTCACGGGGAATGTTATCGCCGCCGTGGTGGCAGTACGACGCGCAGTACCAGGTTGCCACGTTGCGCTTGTAGAGTCCGGTCGGGTTGGCCTTGTGGCTGTAGCGTGCCTTGAACAGGCCGCGGCAGCGCGCGGTCCAGTCCTCTGCCTCGCGGGTGAAAATTTCTATTATCTCACTGTTGGTCTGCGCCGAGTGTACCTCAATCTGCGTCAGACAGTAGAGAAGCGACATCTGCATATAATCAAACCACTCGAATCCGCGGTTCTCGTCGGAAAGCAGCTCGGTGAAAACCTCCCTCACGGCGCTCCAGTCTGCGGTTCCGACTATCACAAGTATACGCTCCATAATGAAATATGAGAAACTGCAGCCGGAGAGATAAGCCGACTTCACCGTGGGGAGGAACCGGCGGAATTTCTGCAGTTCGCGCTCGCGCTCTTCCGAACGGCTCGCGGCGCCGTGACGGTTGTAGAACCCGACGAATTCCATCGCCTCCTTCAGCCGCGGGCGGCTCCAGCTCCCCTCGGGAGCGCTTGCGGGCACCACGCCGTCGGTCCAGAAGCCCTGATATTCCACGATATTGTTGACGTAGACCGACTGGAACGTCAGCTGCCGGCGCATTATGGTCTGGAAGAAAGGCATGAACATTTTCACGAGACGGAATTTCCACGTGAAATATGATGCTATTCCTTTAATCTCGCCGAGCATCTCGGAAATCATTTCCTTGTCCTGCACGGGCGCCACGGTGGCGTCGATTATGAGCAGTGTGGCGAGACGTGTGGCCGCCTCGACAAAGGTGACGGCGCGGCGCCGGTTGCCGCGCATAAGGTTGCCTGCGATTGTGCGGGAGCGGATGTCGGCATACATCTCGCGTATGATCCGGCGCGTAAGATTCTCGCGGAGAGGGGTGTGGCTGTGAGTGGAGGTACGGCGCGACAGGTAGTAGGCCGATTTGCAAGCCTCGTTGCTGACATCCTCGATTTCGTCGGTAATAAGCGTCAGCAGAAAACCGAGAGCGTCGATGCCGTAGAGGTTTTCATTGAAATAGTCGGTCAGGAGCATGTTTTTCACCGTCAGGCAGGCCGCGTTGCGCAGACTCACTGTAGGAGCGAGTTCTCCCGCCAGATGGTTGAGGCTGGCGATGGTCTCAGCCGTGGCCTTGTTGGAGGCTATCAGGTGACGGAGTTCATTGAAGCGGCCTATGATGCCCGGATCGGATGGAGCAGCCGAGAGCATCATGGGGATGAACTGCCCTAATTTCGGTTCGAAATTCTCGGCAATGAGCACGTCGAGCACTTCGTTGACGAGCATCGTCACTCCCGGCTTGTCCTGATGGCGGGAAATCAGGTCAAGGAGCACGCCGAAATCGGCGGTTCGCTCTATTTCCATGACCACAGCGTTGCGCAGCGAGTCGATGAATACCACGTTTAGCGAGCCGCTTCCGAGAGCGCTTACATAGTCGGCGGCCGAGGGGCAGGGATGCATGCGCAGAAAAGCACCGGCAAGCATATACTCGAGGAAACGCTCGTAGATGAATTCAACTGAACGGAACGCCACTCCGCCGGCGGTTTTCGCCGACTCCCTCAGAATCGGGCGGTCGCGCCGGTTGAGCAGTTCGGTATAGGCTACCGAAAGTCCGTTTTTGCCGTAGATGAGAGTGGAAAGACGGTGGAGGGGATGGCCGGCGTCCGCAAGCGCGGGCCGGAGCATGAGGTCAGTCACGCTGTCGGCCGCCTCGCCGCGCAGATAAGACCTCATAATGTAGTCGGAAAGCTCATCGAGAATTTCACATTGCTTCCGTCCTGCAAAAGATTTCTCGCGTATGTCGGAAATCATTTTCGCGAACAGCGCCACCGAGGAATAGTCGGCAGGCTCGTCCGACAGGCTTTCGCCTACGTAGTTGCTGCTCACGAAGTTCATCATCAGGGGGTCGCGCAGGCGCAGACGAATGCGCCTGTCTATTTTCTCGAACGGGGTAAGCATCTGATAAAGTTCCACGTAGTTGCGGTAGGCTGACTCGGTTTCGGAATCTGAAAAGCCGACTACAGTGCTTGCCTCGTCGTTTTCATACGTCAGCTCCCCGGGCAGCGGCAGAAATGGCAGAATCTGGTTTTTCCACGTATAAGAACGGCAGGTCGTCACGACTTTGAACCGCGGGAAGGATCTGGAAACGAGCGAAGAAAGGATGTCGGTGAACAGAAGCACGGGCGCCCCGGTTCCGGCCGGCTGCGCCGAGTTGTAGCTCAGACACTCGTTTACGGCATCGAAGAGGAAATATACGTATTCACCCGACTCCTCGGCCTTTGCGTGGATATGGGACAGCAGGCGCCCGAGGTCTTTGCGCGGACTCACGCCGAAAATTTCGCGGAGTCTCACGGGTAGCGACGTCTCGGCGAATCCCGACCCTCCGAACATCAGCACGGCCTTGCGTTTTGCAAGCAGGCTTTCCGCCCAGTAGCAGAGCTGATTCGTCTTGCCCTGTCCGGCATCCCCCTTGAGCGGAAGGAGGGTTCGGTCGGATCGTATGAAATCCGTAAAGACGCGGGTCAGAGCCGTGCGGTCCACAAACAGTTCGCTGCTGTACTTCTTGTCGTCTTTCACCTGACGGATATAGGCAGAGGACAGCCGCGAAGCACAGTCAAGAATCTCATCCCAGTTCGCTTCCTTCGAAATGTCGAATCCCGGAGAGATACGCTTGAGGAAACGGTCGAAATCAGCGTTGTAGCTGTCAGTCTCGAAGCCGTATATGTTTTCGTCGGACGACTCGTATTTCACCTTCTCGTCCTTGAGCGTCTGAAACACGCAGATGTAGCGGTCGAGCTTGGTTATGACAAGGGGGTAAAGGTCAATCCGCGGAAATCCGCCGAACCCCACGTAGTAGTGGCCGGGAATGTCGCCCTCAGGAGTCTGCGGCATCGAATTCCATTTACCGAGCACGCTTACGGCGGTGCCGTCGGAGGTAACGCAATGCACGTCGGCTTCCGTAAGAGGCTGCAGGCCGAGCAGCATCGCCTCGAGATGGGGCGAAATCATGTCGACAGCCTCGCGGTATTTGCTCTGCGCGAGCATGGTGCCGTGGCCTTTGTAATTGTTGCGGATTTTTATCACTCCCGGCCTCGTGGCCGACCCGGAGAGTATGTTTGTCTTCCCTTTCGCCACATGGGTGCAGAGCGCGGCCACGAGGGGATGCTCCGGACAGCAGCCCTGCATTGTCTTGAGCAGGGGAACGAAAAGTTCGTTTACGCTGTCGCCGAACGAAAGCGGGCGCTTGGCATCGATAAACTTCACCGCGCGGCGCGCCCCGCCGTCGGCGGCTGCGGCAGGCACAGCGCAGGCGAGTCCGAGGAAATAGCAGTTGAGCCACTGCACCGACATTTCGAAAAAGTCGAGCAGCAGGGTGAGCGAGTCGCGGTAGTTGCCGTTGTCATATTCCATCAGAGCCTTGGCCAAAGGCATCGACATGGTGAGCGGCAGCCGCGACGCGCTTTTGCCGATGAGCGTCTTGGAAAGTTGTGATTCCATTATACAAATATAGCGAACATTCGCTTAAATTTAAGTATATTTGCGTAAAAATTTCCATTATGCAGCAGCTCAGCGTCAACCATTCGTTTCTTTGCGGCTATTTCAGTGCCGGAGCCGGCGGAGAGAATCAACTGCCGTCGGGCTGGATTCCCGAGGAGTGCAGTGAGGAGAGTTTCGCCTCCTACAAGCAGTATTTCGACCCCGGCTTCGCCGAGTTCATGCTCTCGGCAGGGAGCAGCGCGAAGGTGAGGCGCTACAGCATGGAAATCGGGCGCACGGTAAACGTGGCAGGTGTGAATGTAAGCATATGCCGGCTGAAACTTTTCATGATGCCGTTCGGAATAAGAATCTATGCCATTCAGGCAGATATGGAATCAGAGTCGCTCAACGATTTCACTCTGGCGCTCTTCAGGATGCGCGAGCAGCGCTACTGGACCGACCCGGCGATGAAAGATTTCGCGGATGCTGCCGTAGAGCCGTTGCGCGCCGTGGCTTCGGCACTCGGATGCGACAGCTGCGACCTGGTTGAGAACGGCAACAAGCTGAAAGTGTTTCAGATCGTAACCTCCGAAGCACCGATAGCGTTCGGACGCAACGATCTCAACACCCTCTTCGAGTTAGGCACGCTCGGGAAAATAGGCGGTTGCTCGGAAAAATCGCCCGACAGTCCCTCGGAATCCTACGTGGAGCGCATCCTCTCCACCAACCGCCTGAGTTTCTACAACAACTGGCAGGCACTGGCGCTGTTCGACACCTTCACCATGTGGGGCTACAACCTGAAGCCGTGGATGCTGCAGGCGTGGCAGGACGACTATTTCTCGCTCATCTACATCCACAGCCTTTTCTGCAAGTTCTATCTTTACCGCCTCAACGAGCGTTTCCATCTCAACCCCGGCGAAGGGGAGGAACTGGAGCAGGAATACAAGGAATTCGACCGTCAGTGCACCTTCCACCGCATATCCTTCAACTTCCTGCCGATAGAAATTGACCGCGCCATTGACCGCGCCCTCGAGATAAGCGAGGAAAAGAAGCAACTCCGCTACTATATATCGGAATACAGCAAGCAGATAGCCGACGAGAGCGCCTCGCGCCTCAACAAGCTGCTCACGTTTCTGACCGTTGTGACGGTTCTTTCCACAGTATGGGACTTCTCATGCATGGTCAATGCCGTGATGCCCTACAGCAGTGTGGTGGGCACCGAGCAGTCGGGCTACCGGCTGGTGGTTTCACTCTCCATCCTCGCTCTGCTCATAGTCATCCTCGCCACCCTGCGCCGTCCGCGCCGCCGCTAACGCTTCATAACACATGTTAAAGTCCCTGCAAGGCTGAACCATAAAGGGCCGGGGTTGTTTTGATAATACAAGCACGGGAAAAAGCCGTGCGGATTTTCAAACTTAATAAAACCCACCGACAATGACATACGTACAGCCCGAACTCCCTTACGCCGAAGACGCTCTCGCACCGGCAATATCGCAGGAAACAGTAGAGTATCACTACGGCAAGCATGAGAAAGCCTACATCGACAATCTCAACCGGCTCATCAAGGACACCGAGTATGAGGATATGGAACTTGAGGATATCATCCGCACTGCGTCGGGCGCATTGTTCAACAATGCCTCGCAGGCGTGGAACCACATCTTTTACTTTTTCTCCTTCTCTCCCGACGGCCCGCGCGAGCCTGAAGGCCATCTCAAAAAGGCTATCGACGAGCAGTTCGGCTCATTCGACCAGTTCAAGAAAGCTTTCGAGGACGCCGGCTCCACTATTTTCGGTTCAGGCTGGGTATGGCTTTCGAAAGACAACGACGGCAAGCTCTTCATAACCCAGAGTTCCAACGCGGGTAATCCCCTCACCGACGGACTCATTCCGCTGCTTGCTTTCGACGTCTGGGAACACGCCTATTATCTCGATTACCGCAACCGCCGCCTCGACGCCTTAAAAGCGTGGTGGCAGATAGTTGACTGGGACGTAGTAGGCTCAAGATACATCTGAAAACAAGACTGCTGAAAAGAGAAATAGCACTAAATAAGCATAATGTGATGAATGGAGAGAGTGGCACTCGTGAGAGTCCCACTCTTTTTTTGCGCTTTCAGGATCTGATAAATCGGACGCAACCTGAAACAAAAGCCACCCGCCGGATGGCCGGCGGGTGGCTGTGAGGGAGTATCCGCTAAGGGATTTTATTTGGCGGGTTCTGCTTCTGCGGGAGCGGGGTCAAGGATTACGGTGCGGTAGTTGCCCTGCGCGTTGAGGTTGCGCATGTAGTCCTGTACGTCCTTTACGGTGATGGCGTTGATCGACTCGATGTCGCCGTTGAAGGTATCCACGCCGTCAACGAGCCAGCCGAGGATTGCCGACTGCCAGGGCGAGTTGAGTTCCTTGGCTTCGGTGTAGTTCTTAACCATATATTCCTTTACGGGAGCGAGCTCCTCTTCCTTCACGTCGGATTCCATGTTCTTGAATTCCTTTGCGATGAAGTCGAGCACCTGCTGCTTCATTTCCGGTTTCATCGGGAAGATGGTCTGGAGATTGGCGTTGGCGGGAGCCACGCGGCTGAGGTCGCCCTGGGCGGAGATTGAGTAAACGGCGCCCATGTCCTCACGCACGGTCTCGAGAAGACGCTTGGTGAGAATCTGGCCTGCTATGCGTGCGAGCTGACGGTTCTTGAGCGAGAAGGGCACGTTGCCGCTTTCCATGATGCACACGAGCGACTGGGGAGTCGACATTGCCATGGTCTCGGTAACGGTCTCGGAACCGGGAGTAACGTAGTAGGCGGGATCGTAGTCGGTCACGGCCTTGGCTGCGGTGGCAGGATTGCCGGGCAGAGATGCGATATACTGCTCAACGAGGGGTTTGAGAGCCTTCTCGTCGACATTGCCGACGAAAACGAAGGTCCAGTCGGCAGCGTTGCCGGTGAGTTCCTTGCAGAGCTGGTTGATCTGGCTGAGCTGGGCGGCGTCGACGATTTCGGGAGTTACCTGACGGCGGCGGGGCGACTTGAAGAGGCTGGAGTAGATTTCCTTCATGAACTGGTACTGGGGATTCGACTCCTGATTCTTAAGGATAGCGGAATACTGCTTCTGGAGGGCGGCGAACTCGGTTGCATCGTAGTTCATGTCGACATACGACATATAGAGGAGTTCCATGAAGGTGGGGAGATCCTTGGGAGTTGAGAAGCCGGAGAATTCACGCTGATAGGTGCCAAAGTCGGCGCTGACGCCGCACTGCTTGCCGGAGAGGTATTTCTGCAGGTCGGAGTGGGTGTAGGTGCCGAGACCGTTTTCACCGGATATTTCACCGAGGAAAATGATAGAGTTGTTGAAGTCGGCGGGATAGGTGCTGAGGCCGCCGGGAGCGTATGCACCGAAGAGGATTTCATCTTCCTTGAACTTGGTGGGCTTCACGATTACGCGGGCTCCGTTTGAAAGAGTCCATTCCTGAGCGCCGAACTGTTTGAGTTCTTTGGTTGCCGTGACGGAGCCTTTGGCAGGAAGAGCCGGAATGAGAGGTTCGGACTTGACTTCGTCGACGAAAGCAACGATATCCTCTGCCTCAACGGCATTGATTGCCGACGAGATGGCATCCTCGGTAAGTTTCTCGTAGCCTTCTTTCTCGGGGCCCATGGCGAGAACCACGCGGTTGTCGGGGCTTACGAGCTGCTTGGCTGCCTCGTTGATCATCTCTACGGGAATCATTGCGGTGAGCTGCTGTGCAATCACGTATTCAGTCTCGATTCCGGGGATGGGGTCGCCGTCGATGAACGAGCGCACGTATTCATTCACGTAGTTCTCTGTCTGCACGGTCTGGCGGTTGTTGAAGAGATTCTCCATGCGCGAGAGGTATTCCGATTTGGCGCGATCATACTCGCTGGCGGTGAATCCGCCGCGCTGAGCGCGGAGCACTTCGCGGTAGGCTGCTGCGAGAGCACCTTCAATCTTGTTGTCCTTTGCCATGGCGAACACGGTGAACGCATCTTTTGTCTTCGCAACGAAATATTCGCCGAACGAAACGCTTGCGCTTGCAAAGGGAGCATCGGGCTTCTTGGTGATGTCGTCGAGACGGGTGTTGAGCATTGTGGCAATCATGTTCTCAACATACTTCTGGGCGTAATATACCTGAGTGTTGCGGAGTTCGCGGGGCAGCGGGTCGGAGAGGAACATGATCTCTGCCATGAGATACTGCATCTCAGGATCCTGACCGAGAGCCCAAAGGGTTCCCTTGTGGTCGGGCACGGGTTCGTACTTGCGCTCAGGAGCTTTCTTAGGCATCTCGATGTCGGAGAAAATTTCCTTGATTTTCTTCTCGATACGGTCAACATCGATGTCGCCCACAACGATGATACCCTGCTGGTCGGGACGGTACCATGTCTCATAGTAGTCGCGGAGAGCCTGCGGGGGGAAGTTGTCGACAACCTCCATGGTTCCGATAGGCAGACGGTGACCGTACTTGGTGGTGGGATACATGTTGGGGAGCACGCGCTCAAGGATGCGCTGCTGGCCGACATTGCGCGAACGCCATTCCTCGTGGATCACACCGCGCTCCTTGTCGATTTCGGCGGGGTC
>UROS01000088.1 GCA_900549445.1 uncultured Porphyromonadaceae bacterium
GTCAGATGTGTATAAGAGACAGCGGGCAAGTACATTGGGTGCGATAATCGCGGGGACGGCTCAAAAGTGTACAGCGACAAGACGGGCGACGCCGTTTGCGTGTTCGTACTCGAATCTCCTGCGGCGGTTTACCGTCAGATACTGGGACAAGAGATTGAGGACGCCCGCGCGCTACTTTCCGGCACCGAGGAAGGCACCGAGATAGGACAGTATCCGGCGGAAGCACGCCAGGAATTCGAGGATAATATTTCAAAAGCCGAGACGGTGAATAACAACAACGCTTCGACCTCCGCCGAACTGATTGGCGCTGTCGGGGAACTGAGAGATGCTGTTT
The DNA here is from genome assembly GCA_900549445.1 of uncultured Porphyromonadaceae bacterium. GTDB lineage: Bacteria > Bacteroidota > Bacteroidia > Bacteroidales > Muribaculaceae > Duncaniella. The sequence goes on from UROS01000088.1 coordinate 335, forward strand.
CGACTTATAAGACTCAAGCGGTCAAGCCTGAATTTCAGGAGGGTGTCTACAAACTCCATCACGTTGCCAACGGCGGCTGCATTCTCGCCTCCGGATGGCACGCCAACAGCTGGGAGTCGGACAACACGGAGAACACCGCCCTCATTATGCCGGAGGCAGATCTCGGCGGTTACAACGGCGAATTTACCTTTTCGAAAGCTGCTGATTCCGAGAACTTCAACATCCTCGATAAGGACAACAAGCCGCTCGTCAACGCTAATGGCAAGCTGTATGTAGGCAACAACTCCGCGCTCAGCGACGCTAATGCACTGTTTGCGGTCGATACGGCCGTCGACGGTGAACAGGTGCGCATCCGTTCGCTCGCAACCGGAAAGAACGTAGGCCCTGTCGACAATACCAAAGGGTGGAGCTGGATTCACGCCGGTACAAATCACACCGGTACTGATAATGGCGATCTTTTCCGTGCCGAACTCATCAGGGCTGCCACAACCGGAATCGAAGAGGTGGCCGCAGGCGAGGATTTCTCAGTGAGTGTCAGAAACAACACTGTAGTACTCGAAGGTGCTTTCGGCGGTGCGGTTGTCTACAACGTAACCGGTGCTATAGTGGCAGAAATGACCGGCAGCGAAGTGGAGCTTCCCGCAGGCATATATATAGTAGCGGTCAACACGCCCGACGGCTCACGGAGTGTGAAGGTTCTGGTAAAATAATCATGCGGCATAACTGCCGTCCATAAAACGAGCAGAGCCCAGGCATTTGCCGGGACTCTGCTCGTTTTCGTCCTGCTGCCGCTTATTCCTCCTGAATCTTGAGCATATATTGCTTCGGAGGCATCTGCATTTTGCGCTTGAACGTTTCCCGGAATGTCTTGACATCCTTGAATCCGCACATTTCAGACACAGTCTGAACGTTTGATATACCTTCCTTAAAGAGCTGTACGGCCTTGTAGATCCTATACTCATTGATGAAATCGATTATCGACAGACCTGTCATGCTCTTTATTTTCTTATATAAAGCCGAATGGCTCATCGAGAGCCGGGAGGCGAGCATGGCTATGTCGAAGTTATCGAGATTCATGCACTCATTTATGACTCTTCTGCATTCGAGCAGGAATTTCTGCTCCTCGCGGTTGTAGTTTCTCGACGAGGACATGGCGGCGCTGTCGTCGTTCGGTTCGAAAAGCCTTTCTACCTGTCTGACAAGTACTTTTACCGGTATTGGCTTTGTAAGATAGGCATCGGCGCCCTCATCGAAAGCAGTAAGCATGTCTTTTTCTGATGTTAGGGCGGAGAATACCACAACCTTGACGTCGCGTGTGCGTTTGTCACCTTTCAGTGCCTTCAGCACCTGATGTCCGTCATAGTCCGGCATCATCAGATCCGTGATGACCACGTCGAAGCCTCCCTTTCTGACCAGTTCTACCGCCTCGCCGGCGTCAGACATCTCTGTAACACGGTACTTGTCCTCAAATGCTTTCGCCAGCACCGAAAGAACATCGCGATTGTCGTCGATCAGAAGAATCGAGCGTGTTGCCGTAGGGTCGGAAATGCGCTTTTCGGATTCCGCTTTATTGTCCTGCCTGAACAAATCCGGCTTCGAGGCGGAGGGCGCTTTATCAGTCGTTGTTTCCTGCGAATCGGGTTGCTTTTTGGGAAGTATCACCGTGAATTTCGAACCTTCGTTGACCTTGCTTTCCAAGGTGATGCTCCCGTTATGCATCTCTACGAGCTTTTTCACGAATGCCAGCCCTATGCCGTCGCCGCTGCTAATTTTCTGGCCGCGCTCCGTTCTGACGAATGGCTCGAAAATCGCGCTCTGCAGCTTGTCTACGATGCCTATGCCGTTGTCGGTCACTGAAATTTCTATCTGTGTGGCGCTTTCTTTCAGATCAAGCGAAACAATGCCCCCTTTGGGCGTATATTTGTAGGCGTTTGAGATGAGGTTGGTGACTATAAGCTCGAGTTTGTCAGGGTCGACTTCTGCCATGACCGGAGGATCCGGGAAGTTGAAGCTGAAGGCGAGCGATTTCTGGCGGCAAAGCTGTTCGTAATCATCCGCAAGTTCGCCGAGCAGCGCCTGCACATCCATATTTCTCGCGTTAAGACTCAGATGCCCCGTATCTGTCTTCCGGAAGTCAATTATATGGCTGATGAGCCGGTTGAGTTTTGCGGAATTGCGGTAGATACCGCCGAGATTGTTGACCGGTACCGACTGTCGGCCGGAGTCGTACATTTCTTCTATCTGCGCCGAAATCAGGAAGCACGGCGTACGCAGCTCATGGGTGATGTTGGCGTAGAAATCGAGTTTTGCCTCGTTGCGTCTGTTGGCTGAATCCCGTTCAACTTCCGCAATGCGTATCCTCTCACGGTTTCTGGAGAATTTGTACCATACGTAAGCTCCTGAGGTGAGTGTCGCTATCACCAGAAGAGTCCATACTATAATCATAAAGGTGGTGGCATACCAGGGCGGGCGAACAACTATCTCCATGGAGGCGGGGACGCTCCAGCTTCCGTCTGGCATGGTATGGCGCACCATAAAACGGTATCTGCCGTCGGGGACATAGGTGTAAATGGCCGAGCGAGTGTCAGAAGCATCCCGCCATCCGTTTTCGAAACCCTCAAGACGGCATTCAAACTTGATATGTTCAGGATTTGTCGTTTCAGGGACGGTAAAGTTGATCTTGAAGAAGTTCTGGTCGTTGTCGAGTTTCACTACGGCATTGCCGGTGCTGAAGAGAGGTATGTTGCTGCCGCCGTCGTTGAACACGTCGATGCCCGTGAAAACGGTCGGAAACATATTTTTATCCTCCGCCGTCTGGCTCAGAGGGTAACTGAGCAGGCCGGAGGTGGTTCCGAAATAGGCGGTTCCCGAGTCGCGCGCAACGGCATTGAAGGTGAACATCCGGGGCATACGCTCGTCGTTGAGCGGTATTATGATGTCGCGTTTCCCAACGTATTTCAGCAGGCCGCGGTTGGTGCCTATCAGTATGTTGCCTCTGTTGTCCTCAACCATCGAAAGCACTTGTACTCCGGTATCGTCGGCTCGGTGCGGATAGGTTTTCAAAATGCGTCCCGACGCAAGGTCAATCCGACAGAGCATCTCGTTGTCGACGTCGATCCACGCACTGTTTTTCGAATCGATAAACACGAAAGGAGTCTTACGGCCGGGAAGTTTCACTCCTCCTTTCGAAGGGCTGTCGCTGTGGCGTTCCATTATGGTGCGCCGGCGGCGGTCTATCTGGAGCAGCCCGTTCCACCTTGTGGCCACCATTACGGTGTTGCCGCTGATAGCCATGGACAGCACGTCGGAACTCTGCGTGCCGTCGATTACCTTGAATTCGTGGGTCTGCTTGTTGAATATGTTCAGCGAATTGCCTCCAATCCAGAGATTGCCCTCACCGTCGTCGCGAATTATCCAGAGCTTGTTGCCCGGCTCGCTTGCACCGCCGGGCCGGAAGGTCCGGAAGCTGTTTGAGGCGAGATCACACTCCACCAGTCCGGTGCCGTAGACGGCAGCCCAAAGCGTGGTGCCGTCTTTGACGATGGAGACCACATTGTCGGCCGGCAACTGAGAATTGCTCTTGTTGTAGTGCCTGTACCGGCCGTTCTTAGTGTCGAGCACCTCTATTCCACCGCCGTCGAGTCCGAGATAGAGCATGTCTCCATCGGGAATCACGGCAGTTACGATGTCGTAGCAGAGTTTCCCGGATTGTTTGTTCATCACACTGTAGGCGTTGAGGTTGTGGGAGAGCATGAACACACCGTGGCGATAGCTCCCAATCCAGAGGTTGTGGTTGCGGTCGACGTATACCTTATAAATCGCATCGCAGGGAAGGGGAGAGTTGTCGGGAGTGAAATGGATGAGTTTTTCGCCTTCCTTCACAAACATGCCGTTTCCGTCGGTACCGTAAAAGAGCGTTTCTCCATCAGATGCCATCCCCATCAGGTTGAAATATTGCGGGGAGCCGCCAGTGGGCGAGAGGTTTCCGTTGCTGTCTATATGGAATTCCCTGGTGTTGCTGCCCACTCCTGCGCCTATGGTCACCGTCATGCTTCCCTTGTCGAAGAACAGGTTTAAGTTCGGGTCATAGCCCAACGGAATGCTGCTGTGCGACAGTTCATCCTCGCCGTCGGATGAAAGCAGGGTTATTCCGTCGCTGGATAACGCGAGGAGCCGTCCGCCGGTAAATTCCGTCAGGTCGGCGTAGCGGCGGTTCTGCGGTTTTGGAAGCACCCGGAACACAGGATGAGTACAGTCGCCGGCCGAATGTGATCTGTCGAGTTTCATAATATCCCCGTTTACGGTAAGGGCAAACACGTCGTCGAGGTGTTTCACTACGTGGCTTACCCTCACGGAGAGCATGGATTCGTCGGCGGTATTTTCCTTAATATAATATGCAGGATAAAAGAGATTATCCTGATAACGGAAAAAGTCGAGTCCGGTGTCGTTCCCGACCCACAGTCCGTCTTTGTCGGGACAGATGCATCTCACCATGTTGCTCAGATAGTTTGGATTTTCCTCGCGGGAATGGCGGTATGCGGTTATGTATTTGCCGTCGAAGCGGGCGAGTCCGTTCCAGGTGGCGAACCAGATGAAACCGTAATCATCTTCTGTGATGTCGTTGATCGAGTTGTCGGGGAGTCCGTCGTTTACGGAGATAACTTTAATGTGTGCCGTGCTGGGATCGGGTATGCAATATGCATTTAAGGTTACAAGCACGATGAGGGTAATAAGGGAAGCTATCCGTTTAGCAGCCATTTTTCAGAGGGTATTCGTTTAAGACATGAATTAGGTGAAAATCGTGTCAATACATTTTTGACTGCAAAATTAGCCATTTTGCGGCTTAAAACGCCATTTTTCAGTAAAATCAATGGCGCGTTTTTCGTATCAAAACGGAAGTTTTCGGTTTTTGAGACTTTTGCGTCCGATCGTAGTGGAGCGCAGCTCCGATTTGCGAATTATCCCCTCGTTTTATAATGATTATTTACTGCCTGCGGAATCCATAGGAACTAATTTTGTGACGTGAAACGCAGGTTATACATATAATATATAATGCTCGCTTCGTGTATGGAAATAATTACCGATGGAAATCACAGATGGCGCTGAGTCACATCATTCATTATTCCCGATCTTTTTGCCAAAATTGAAAACTTATAAACCAATTAATAAATCAAACCATGAACCCTAAACAATCGTGGAATCTACGCCGGGCAGCCAGGCTGCTGCTCGTAGCAGGAGGACTGACCGTTACCGGCACTACATTTGCCGAGCCGGCGGACGCAGTCGCTCCGGCACCGGTTCAGGCAAACAACATCACCGTAACAGGCGATGTCGTTGACTCTTCGGGAGAGCCCGTGATCGGAGCATCCGTATTAGTAAAAGGTACAAGCAACGGCACAGCCACTGACATTGACGGCCGATTCACGCTATCGGTGCCGAAAGACGCCACACTCGTAATCTCCTACGTAGGGTGCGCTACTCAGGAAGTGAAAGCAACCGGCTCTCCGATGCACATAACTCTCGACGACAGCGCGCTCAACCTCGACGAGGTTGTAGTGGTAGGTTTCGCTACCCAGAAGAAAGTCAACCTGACCGGAGCCGTCGGCACCGCATCGGGAAAAGACATTGCCGAACGCCCGGTCTCTGACGCCGTTACAGCCCTGCAGGGTGTGATTCCGGGTCTTAACATTTCGAATTCAAGCGCCGGCGGCGAGCTCAACGCTACCAAGAGTATTAATATACGTGGCACAGCCACCATTGGCGAGGGTTCGAGCGGCAACCCGCTCATACTTATCGATGGTATGGAGGGAGACCTCAACACTATCAATCCGCAGGACATCGAGAACATCTCCGTGCTGAAAGATGCGGCGGCATCGTCGATTTACGGTTCTCGTGCTCCGTTCGGCGTGATTCTGGTCACCACCAAGACCGGTTCGAAAGGCAAAACCACAATCCGCTACAACAACAGCTTCCGTTTCAGCCAGCCGCTGAAGATAGCCAATCAGATGGATTCCTGGCATCTCGTTAACTACCTCAACGACGTGCAGCGCTACACGAATCCCGGCTCGTTCACCTTCGACGAGGAATACGTGGAGAAAGTCCGTCAGTATTATTACGGCGAGAGCGATGTTGTGGCCGACAGTTACCACTGGGAGGACGGACACTCGATCTGGGGCGAGAGCGAGCTGATGGGCGTCTACGCCAATACCGACTGGATGAAGGAATATTATAAGAAAACAGCCTTCTCGCAGGAACACAACCTCGCCATCAACGGCGGAAACGACAAAATAGATTATTACATCTCAGGTAACTGGATGGACATGGGCGGCTTCATGCGCTACGGCGAGGATGACTTCCAGCGTTTCTCCCTTATGGGCAAGGTCAATGCCCAGCCCTACAAATGGCTGAAACTCGGATTCACCACCCGATGGAACCGTAATGACTACGACCGCGCGACTACAATGAGCGGCGGTTTTTATGATAACCTCATGCGCCGCGCCATATCCATAGCTCCCAAGTATGACCCCAACGGTTTTCTGGCATCCGATTTCAACTATATCGACGCCCTCGAAAACGGAGGCCGCCACAAGGAGCAGAACGACGTGTTCACCTATCAGTTCCAGGCAACCATAACCCCGGTCAAGAACTGGAACATCATAGGCGAATTCAACGCCCGCATCAACAATAACTGGACCCACGAGGACGGCTTCCCCGTCTACGCCCACGATGCTGTAGACCCCGAACGGACCCACGTGCCGACCTACTATTCGCGTACCACTTCTTACGTGAGCGAATACGCATACCGCTCCACCTATCTCAATGCCAATATTTTCACTAACTATTTCCTGTCGCTCAACGAGAAGCACAACTTCACGTTCCTGCTCGGCACGCAGATTGAAAGCTTCAAAGACCGCGACATCACCGGCAGCCGCAACGACGTGACCACCTCGCTGCTCCCCGTGCTCAACCTCACCAACAGCAAAACCAACTACAGTCTTGGCGGTCAGTATCAGGAATGGCGCACCACCGGCTTCTTCGGCCGTATCAACTACGACTACATGAACCGCTATCTCGTTGAGGTGAATCTCCGTTACGACGGTACCTCACGTTTCCGCCGCGACAGCCGCTGGGTGTGGTCGCCATCCGTTTCGGCAGGCTGGAACATAGCTCAGGAAGACTTCTTCGAACCGGCCCGACAGTATGTAGACGCTCTTAAGATCCGCGGGTCTTACGGACAGCTGGCAAACCAGAATACCAACAACTGGTATCCCACCTACCGCGTGATGGGGCTCGCATCCTCCGCAAGCGGCTGGCTTATTGACGGAGAGCAGTCAAATACGGCATGGTTCCCCGGACTAATCTCCACCACGCTCACCTGGGAAAAAATCCGCAATACCAACCTCGGTATCGACATCAACGCGCTCAACAACCGCCTCACCGCATCGTTCGATTACTTCTGGCGCGACAACAAGGATATGGTAGGACCCGGTGTATCGCTTCCCGCCACCCTCGGCACCACTCCTCCCGCGCAAAACCTTCTCTCCATGCGTACTACAGGATGGGAGCTGACCCTCGGATGGCGTCAGGCACTCGGTGACTTCAGCTACGACGTGAGATTCAATCTCTCCGACGACAGAACCAAGATCACCGACTATCCCAACCGCGAGGGCAATCTCGGAAAATATATCGCAGGACGCTACACCGGCGAAATCTGGGGTCTCGAGACAAAAGGCATAGCGAAGACCCAGGAAGAAATGGACGCTCATCTCGCCAGCGTGGATCAAAGTGAAATCGACGGCGGCCTATGGCAGGCAGGCGACATAATGTATGTCGACTCCGACGGTGACGGCAAGATCCACAAACAGAGTACGATTTACGAGAAAGGCGACATGAAAGTGATCGGCAATTCCTCGCCGCGCTACCGCATCGGCTTCAATCTTTATGCCAAATGGAAGGGAATCGACGTATCGGCATTCTTCCAGGGCGTTTGCAAGCGCGACTACTACTTCAGCGCATACGGCGGTCAGGGAGCAGGTGAGAAAGGCGCGGCATTCTGGGGCGCTACGGTAGGCGGCCGCTGGGAATCGCTGTTCTTCGACGAACATCTCGACTACTGGCGCGACGACACGAGCAATCTCGGCGAGAACTACGACGCCTATTACGCACGACCCATCTACTTCACCAACAAGAACCGCGAGACTCAGACCCGTTACCTTCAGGACGGTTCCTATCTACGCCTGAAGAACCTTCAGGTAGGCTACACTTTCCCCGAAGAGCTCACACGCCGTTTCTCCGTGCAGAACCTCAGGATATTTCTCTCTGCAGAAAACCTCCACACCTGGACCAAGATGAGCAAGGTCATCGATCCTGAGAGCCTCGAAGTGTCGAAAATGAAATCGGGTGGCACCTATCCTCTCTCCCGCACATTCGCTTTCGGAGTCTCCGTCACATTATAATATATGTATAGACATTAAATTCGTCAGAAATGAAATTTCTTAATCATACAGCATTATTTTTCGCGGCAGCGGTGGCACTGACATCCTGCAACGACTATCTCGATGTAACGCCCCCCTCCAGCGTCTCGCCCGAGATGTACTTCACCACCGCCGAGCAGCTCGGATACTACACGCTGAATTACTACTGCAACTATTCTAACTGGGATGCCAACGGAGTAGGAGGGCAGTTCCCCTCCCATGCCGACTACACCTCTTTCATCCACGACGACGGACCCACCGACAACGAGGGTGCCATCAGCAGTATTTTCTATGAAGGACAGGACTACAAGGTGGGACAGGCGGGCGGTCTCTGGAACTTCGACCGCATCAACGACCTCAACTGGTTCATCCGTACGGTCGAACCCAAAATCGAGACCGGCGAAATCCAGGGCAGCGAAACTTCGGCAAAACACTACTTCGGCGAGGCTTATTTCCTCCGCGCCCAGGAATATTTTTTCCGTCTCCGCAAGCTCGGCGACTTCCCGATCATAACCCGCTCGCTTCCCGACGACCGCGAAGTACTTATAGAAGCCTCGCGCCGTTATCCTGTCTCTTATAC
>UROS01000089.1 GCA_900549445.1 uncultured Porphyromonadaceae bacterium
ATAAAAACCCCGCGCCTCGCGGCGCTCCCTCGCGCACTACCCCCCGTGCGGCCGCCTTCCCTGACGATTTCGCGCGAAAAAGCGCCGCGAGGCGCGACATCTCTACAACCCATTGCGAAGCGGAGCGGAGCTGTGGGATAGCATCCATCCACTTGAAAATCGAGGCGAGCGCCGGAGGTGCGACGCCTCGACCACGGCGAAGCCGCGGAGCCGCTCGCGGGCCGACACCATCGCATAGCCGGTCGTATATGAGGAATGACTTCGCTAAGTACTACGGTTATCGCCGGACACGGCTCCCCGCCAACAGCCTAACCCCTCATTTCCGCTCTCTTTTCCTGATTTTTTTCGTAAATTTGCAATCTGAAATCCTCCTATACATATTATATCTATTTATATCTATGTCATACCACCGTCGCGGCGCTATCCTCCATCGTTTTTTCCGGCATTTCCATGCCGGGGCGATACTCATGGCTACCGTGATGGCGATTCTCACCTGTGCGTGCAAGCGCAATCCAGGCATAGTTTATCTCGACCGCGAGAGGTTTCCGATAGCGGGCATCGACATCAGTGCCCACAACGGCGACATTGACTTTGCAAAGGTGAAAAACGACGGCGTGGACTTCGTTTTCATAAAAGCCACGGAGGGAGCAACGTTCAAGGACCGGCGATTTTTCGACAACTACCGTCTTGCCCGTGAGGCAGGACTGAAAGTAGGAGCATACCACTTTTTCCGCTTCGACACTCCGGGCTACATGCAGGGACTGAATTTCCTGAACTCCGTTGACCGCCGTGAACTCGACCTGCCGATAGCCATCGACCTGGAAGAGTGGACCAACCCTGCGAACCACTCCACGGCTCTGGTGATCTCGCGCCTAAAAGAGATGATAGACCATCTCGAAAACCACGGCTACAAAGTGATGATATATACAAATAAAAACGGATATAACCGCTTCGTGAAAGGACATTTCGACAGCTACCCGCTATGGATATGCTCGCTTGTTGACGAGCCCACCGACATACCGTGGACACTCTGGCAGTCGACCCACAACGGCACCGTCGACGGCATTGCCCATCCCGTCGACATCAACGCCTTCACCGGCTCGGTGGAAGAATGGCGGAAATGGACTGCAACCGACATACAATAACGCTGCGGGGATTTACGTTAATCTGATGGTATAGTATGTTTTCGGCACGCAACACCCCCCGAAAATACACCTGAAAACACCTGAACAAGCAAAAAATATCCTCTCTGTTGCAATGGAATCATTAAAACTTCATATAATTCTGATAACCGCCCTTCTGGGGCTGATGCTGGTCAGTCCGCCGAATGCGGCGGCATTCCCTGCCGGAACTTACGCCGAAAGCAGTGTGCTCAGCTCCGGAAAATGGGTGAAAATCAGCGTCACACAGTCCGGAATGTATCTTCTCTCCAACGCCGACCTCGCCAAAATGGGATTTTCAAACCCCTCGCGGGTAAGAATTTACGGCTACGGCGGAAAGCGCATCAGCGACCATCTCACGCTCGCCAATTTCACCGACGACCTTCCGCTGGTTCAGACAGCGGTTACAAAACGCGGAATCGTGTTTTACGGCGTTGGCGCGGAAGAGTGGAACGCCAACTCCGACGGAGTGCTGAAATATGTGCGCAATCCGTTTTCGCTAAGAGGATATTACTATGTGACGGAAAGCGACGCACCGCTGCGCGACATTTCTTCCGAGGGTCTGACTTCGAGCTCATCCGGTGAGCAGCCGGCCACAACGGCCGCTTCGGCGGTTATCCACGAGCAGGAACTCATAAGCCCCGGCCTCACCGGCCATTACAACGTAGGCGAAGATTTCCGCTTCACCCAGAGCCGAGATTTCCGCTTCACACTCCCCGGAAAGGTCAGCGACACCGACGTAAGAATCGAGTGCAGTTTCCTCACCAACTCCACGCTCGAATCCAGAATAATACTTACGGCCAACGGCACGCAACTGCCCCAGTCGGCATCCGACGTAATGCAGGCGTCGGCCACCTCCGACGCCTGCGGCGACTCCTGTCTGTCGGTAAAAACCATAGCGCTCGACGGCAACAGTCTCAACCTCAACGTGCGCCTGCAGACGGCAGGCATACTTTCGGGTGCATATCTCGACTATATAACAGTAAATTATACCCGCACGCTCGACACCGACGCCGCCCGCGCGGGATTTTTCATTACCCGCTCGCCGTTTACTATTTCGGGAGCACAGGAATCTGACGTGGTATGGGACGTGACAGACCCGCTCGACATTCACCGGATGACGGCCGTAGCCGCCTCTGGCTCGCTGACGGTTTATCCCGACCGGAGCGGCACACGGCGCTACATTGTCTGGAGCGAGACCGCGACACTCCCCTCCCCCGCAATCGCAGGAACGGTGCGCAACCAGAATCTCCACGCTCAGCCGGTACCCGACATGGTGATTGTGCCGACCCAGGCGCTCCTTTCCGAGGCAGAGCGGCTCGCGGAACTCCACCGCACGGATCGCGACTCACTCAAAGTGCTTGTGGTTGAACAGTCGCTCGTCTACAACGAATTCGGCTCCGGGAGCCCGGACATCGGAGCTGTCCGCCGGATGCTGAAGATGTTCTACGACCGCTCCGGTCAGAACGGAGAGCGTACGCTGAAATATGTTCTCATGATGGGCCGCGCCACATTCGACCACCGCAAGGTCACCACGCAGGGCAAAAACCTCACCTATGAAGTGATGCCGATCTGGTGCACCGACACCGGCATCGATCTCTCATCGTCGTATTGTGCCGACGACATTCTCGGTTTTTTAGCCGACGATTCGGGGCTCAGGTTCGGATCCGACAAACTCTGCATAGCCCCCGGGCGCATTCCCGCCACTTCCGTTCAGGAAGCACGCACCTACGTTGACCGCGCCACAAAATATCTGCGGTCCCCGATGCCCGGCCAGTGGAGAAACCACGTGATGACCCTGGCCGACGACCGCGACAAGGCGGAGCACGCCGTACAGGCCGACTCTACCGTAAGCAAAATGCTCTCTTACGATTCGGGGAAAGGCCTGATGCATACAAAAATATTCATCGACGGATTTGAATTCGTCGGCGACCGGTACCCCGATGCACGCGACAAGATGTTTCAGACGCTGAACAACGGCGTGATCTGGTGGACCTACATAGGCCACGGCGGAGAACAGGCCCTGACGGCCGATAATCAGCTCATGCGCAGCGACCTCTTCTCGCTCTACCTGCGTCACGCCCCGGTATTCTACGCCGCCACCTGCTCATTCGGCCGCTGGGACGGTTCGATGCAGTGCGGCATCGAGGCTCTGACAATGAATGAGAGCGGAGGCGCCATAGCGGCTATAAGCGCCACGCGCCCCGTTTACATCTCGCTCAACGGCGTTCTGTCCGCCAACGTAGGACTTGAAGCCTTCCGGCGCGACGAAAGCGGGCGGTTCAGGACTGTAGGCGAGATACTGATGCGCGCCAAAAACCGCATGGGAACCGACCTCAACAAGCGCCGCTACGTGCTTGCCGGCGACCCTGCCATACGCCTTATGGTACCGGAAAACAGAGTGGTGCTCGAATCGGTTGACGGCGTCGCTGTCAACGAGGCCAATCAGGTTACAATCGCCGCCTTGCAGCGCCCGGTACTCCGCGGCTACGTCGCCGCCCCCGACGGGTCCCGGCTTCCCGCGTTCAACGGCACCCTCAGCCTGACGCTCTACGACGCCGAACACAGCTCCAATACCAACGGCAGAAAAGAACAAGACAACACTCCCGGCACCGTCATAACCTACGAACAGCAGGGCGACCGCCTCGTGGCCGGCTCCGGAGAAGTGAAAAACGGCGAATTTGAAATCACGGTAAACATGCCGTCTGAAATCGCCGGCAACTTCCGCCCGGCCGCGCTCAATATGTATGCCGTGGCTGACGACGGCACCGAGGCGTGCGGCATAAACCGCGACTTCTACGTCTACGGCTTCTGTGCGGATGCCGAAACCGACACCGTACCTCCCGTAATCGAGGCGATCGCACTCAACCACGAATCGTTCGTGTCGGGTGGTGAAGTCAATTCCACACCGACACTGATAGTGAAGATGAGCGACAACGTGGGCATCAATCTCTCCAATGCCGGTATCGGCCACCAGATGGCGGTGTCGGTCGACGGCAAAAGCGACTACACCGACGTAGCATCGTATTTCACCCCGGCAGCAGACGGCTCGCCCGCAGGGTCGCTCCTGTTCCCGCTCGGCGAGATTGCCAAAGGAGACCACACCCTTACGTTCCGCGTCTGGGACACATCGGCCAACTCCGCCTCCGCATCGCTCGATTTCCGCGTGGTCGAAGGTCTCGCACCTGTGATATTCAACGTCTACACCGACGCCAACCCCGCATCTGTCGAGGCCAATTTCTACGTGAGCCACAACCGCCCCGACGCCATGCTGAAGGTCAAAGTGGAGATTTTCGACATTAGCGGACGCCTCGTATGGGAACAGAGCACCGACGGCCGCGCTGACCAATTCACCTCGTCGCCAGTATGCTGGAATCTGACCGACCGTGCCGGTCATCGCGTTGGAAGAGGCATCTATATCTATCGTGTCACCGTTTCCGATGCCGGAGGCGCCGAATCGTCGCAGACCAAGCGCATCGCCGTGACGGGCGCATGAACCCTGAAACTGTTTTCTGTCGTATGAACAATATGTATTCACTCCACAACACCGCACCACGCGAAATCCTTCCGGAGCCTACTCTCCGCAGGCTGCCGTGGTATCTGGCCTACGTCAGCCTGCTGCGGTCGCACCACGTGGAGTACGTATCATCCACGGCCATATCACGCGAACTCAACGTCGATGCCTCGCAGATAGCCAAAGATCTCTCTTATCTTGCAATCAAGGGGAAGACCCGCATAGGCTACGAGGTACCCGTGCTCGAAAAAGAATTGCGCGAGCTGCTCGGATTCACCACCGTCCACAACGCTTTCATGATTGGAACCGGAAGCCTCGGCGGCGCGCTTATGGCCGACTCCGGACTCTCGCACTACGGACTCAATATAGTGGCCGGGTTCGACGTCAACCCTCACCTCGTCGGAACTTCCATACGCGACATACCCATTTTCCACATTTCCTCTCTCGAGGAGAAACGCCTGGAATTCGATGCCGAAATCGCAGTCATAGCCGTTCCGGTGGAGGTAGCGCAGGAAAGCGCCGACACATGCGTGGCCGCCGGCATCAAGGCTCTCTGGAATTTCACTCCCTCGCGCATAAAGACAGCCGGCGACATAGTGATACAGAACACGTCGATCTACTCGCATCTCGCCGTAATGTACAACCGCCTCGACACCCGAAACCAAGGCTCGCTATGAAAATCATCGCATTCAACCGCCTGCCCGGCGAACCGGTCAACCGGTTCACTTCCGTAGAGGTAATTCCCGACTCAGCCATGATTCTCACGGGACGCCCTCTCTTCCTGCCCGATTTCGCCTCGGCTTCCTGGCACGGCTCCGTAAGCCTCGCATACCGCATAAACCGTCTGGGCAAAACGATCGCCCCGCGTTTCGCCCCGAGGTATTACGACGCAATGACGCTTGCGTTGCGGGCTCAGCCCGATAAAACCACCGAACCGTCGGCCATTGAGTGCCGTACGCTGCTCTCGGCCACCGACGGCACTTTTTACCATGGCGACTGGCTTCCCCTCCCTTCCGACGCCTCGTTGCCCGTATCAGCCGCAGGCACACTCCTTTCGGCCTCCGACGTAGCCGTCGACCAAGCTATAGCACTCGCCTCGGACTACATGACCCTCAAGACCGGCGACATAATCCTTCCGGTAACCCTTCCGCTCGCCATACCGCTCGCCATAGGCTCTACGATATCACTCGACCTTAATTCGGAAAATCGTTTCAATCTCAGAATAAAATAGCGTTTCAGCATACCATGTCACGTCAATCTCTCATACTCAAGAGTTTTCTTACAGCCTTCCTGCTCATCTTTACGCTACATCTGTCGGCTGCCCGCAAATTTGCCTCCTCATCGCGCCTCTCCTCGGGCAAATGGGTAAAAATACGGGTCGACTCTTCGGCCGTTTACAGCATAGATTTCGCCACTCTCCGCCAATGGGGATTCCCCGCCCCGGAAAAGGTGAGAATATATGGATACAGCGCTCTCGAACATAGTCCGAAACTCAGCACTGCCCCCGACGATATTCCTGAAATCCAGTCGGTCGTGCTCGACGACAGAATTCTGTTTTATGGTGAGGGTGATTTTCGGCTCAACGTGACAAAAAATTCCTCGAGTACGGGAAAATATGCCGTCGACAAAGTCTCCGTGCGCAATTATTTCGACAAACATACCTATTATTTCCTGTCTGACGCCGACAGCGGCGACCGCCTCTGCCCGGAAATTCAGCCACTGCCCGAACTCCCCGAGTCGGAGGCTTCGTCAAGCCATCTCTGCCTCGACTACATTCAGACCGAAGAGATGAACCACGCTTTCGCAGGCGTTTACTTCACCTCCCTCGACATTACCTCCTCACGCGCTTTCTCTTTCCCGATGCCCGGCTACATAGCTGGCGAAGAGGCTTATTTAGGCTATAATCTTGCTGCGCGAAACTTTGAAAGGACAGTCACGCCGAAGATAAACGCTTCTTCCAACGTTAAATTTGCCTCAACAGCTTTCGGCACAATCAGCAAGGCCACCGATTATTACTATTTCAACGTCACCACTGACCGATGCGTGCCTTTTACTGCCGACGGTAAACCTGTCGATTTCATTTTCCCCCGTCCTTCGTCAAGCGGAATGGAATATTACGGAACCCTGTTCTGCTACAATCTCTATCCGCGCACCAATTCTTTTGCCCCCGGCACGCAGCAGACAATGTATTTTCCCGGCGCCGGAACGGGCCTCGTCAGCATTTCCGACGCCCCCGCCGATCTTCAGGTCTGGGACGTGACCGAGCCCAGAGCCATCCGCCGGTGCACGGTAACAGAATCCGGCGACGGCGGCTTCATCTCCGGTTTCAGCCGCGATCCGGAAGCCGACGTGCGCCTCACGGCATTCGCGCCCTCGCGCGGCCTTCCCTCCCCCAGCTTTGAAGGTACAATAGACAACTGTCCCGACCTCCACTCCATGCAGCCGGTAAACTATGTTGTCATCACTACCCGTGCGCTCGAAGCCCAGGCGCGACGCCTCGCCGCCCTCCACGAGGAATATCAGGGCTTCTCTACCGCCGTAGTGGTTCAGGACGACATTTTCAACGAATTCTCCTCCGGATCACGCTCTCCCCATGCCGTACGCCGGTTCCTCCAGATGCTCTACAGCCGCTCGCCCGAAACTCTGCGCTACGTGGCGCTGCTGGGCGCGCCCACCTACGACCCGCGCGAAATAAGCGGCAAAAAAGGCTTTGATTTCCTCATCGGCTACGAAACTGAAAATCTGTTTATGTCGCAGAAAGAGACCACTGCGTTCTCGGCCGACGCTTTCTTCGGAATTCTTTCCCATGATCTCGACTCCGGCTCGTTAGGACAGAACATTTCCGACATAGCCGATGGCGCCGACATCGGAGTGGGCCGTCTCCCGGTTTTCAGTGAGCAGGAAGCCGGAGTGCAGATCGACAGGATTGAGAAATATCTCTCCAATCCCATGCTTGCCGGCGTCTACAACCGCGGCATTTTTATCGCCGACCAGGACAATAACAACGAACACATAACCAACGGTGCCGAACCCGATGCGAATATCCTCATCGACAAAGCTCCGGGCGCTACCGCCTACAAATGCTACGTGGAACTTTACAAATATAATGATATGGAGCAGCCCCACCTCTTCCGCGCGCTAAGCAACTGTTTTGCCCAGTCGCCGCGCTACATCTGCTACTCCGGACACCACGGCGGAGGCGGTCTCGGCACGAAACTTACCATTTTCAAGGAATCGCAGATCAAGGATTTCCCTCTGAACTCATTTCCGATACTGTTCTGTGCCTCCTGCGAGACCCTCACTTTCAACCGTCAGAACCGCGGCGTTATATACGATTTCATGGCCTCTCCCGATTACGGATGCATGGCTCTTATAGGCTCCTCGAAAACGGCTTATATGGACGACAACCACGCCCTTAATCAGGCATTTACGACCAATCTGTACACGGCATCGGCCTCCGACTGCATCGGCGACGTTTATCGGCGCGCTTGCAGCAATGTTATGAAAAATTCCACTTCAAAACGCCGCAGCAACACCTATACCTACAACCTTGCAGGCGACCCGGGAGTGCCGGTCTATATGCCTTCGCTCACGGCTTCCGTTACCGCGATTGGCAGCAGTGCACCGGCAGGGAAACCGTCGGTTACAAAGCTATCGCCCACTATAATTGAAGGTGTGATTACCGATTCCGACGGCAACGTAGACGAAACTTTCAACGGCTCGCTTATTCTGTCGGTTTTCGACACCCCATATTCTAAAAAGACATTGGCACAGCACACCAACGACAAAAAAGATCCCCCTACGGTGACTCTCGACGAAACTCTGCTCGGCTCTTACGACGCTGAAGTCACAGCCGGACATTGGAAAGCGACCGTGACTCTTCCCGACAATGGCACCGAAGGCGCCGACAACCGGGTGAGCATCTACGCACTGTCGTCCGACAAACTCACCCGGATTGCCTCAGGAGCGCTCACCGTAAGCCTCGCGGCTTTCGACCCGACGTCGACTCAGCCCGACGTCGACGGCCCCGAAATTGACATGTATCTCAACGTACCAGGCATAGCCGACGGCTGCGAGATACTGTCCGGTTTCACACTCTTTGCCTCGGTTGCAGACAACGAAAGCGGCATAGCTCTCACCTCTGCAAAGATTGAGAACGCCCCGCGCCTCTATCTCGACGGCAAAGAACTTCAGAACCAGTGCCGCCTGGCGAGAAACGCCGATGCCACCTACTCACTCATTCACAAATTCGAGAATCTTACCGACGGACGTCATACCTTACGTCTCCGCGTAAGCGACAATGCCGGAAACCACACCTCGCGCGAGCTCACCTTCACAGTAGTCTCTGCTTCCGAAATTCCCGCCTCGCTTACCGTTGAACCCTCTGCGGAAGCCGGCTCGTATACCATCTGCCTCTCCCACGGATTTGAATCAGAGCCTGCGGCAACGCTCATGATTGAAGACATCCACGGCAACACCCTCGAAACTATCGAGAACCCCGCATTCCCCTACACCTGGACACCCTCCGCCTCCATCCCCGACGGCGCCTGCAAAGCCCGCGTAATCCTCCGCTCCCCTGTCTCTTATACACATCTGACGCTGCCGACGAATAG
>UROS01000090.1 GCA_900549445.1 uncultured Porphyromonadaceae bacterium
CTCGTGGGCTCGGAGATGTGTATAAGAGACAGCTGTAATCCTTGAACCCGGACAGACCTACACCAGCCATTGCATTTTTAAATTCGACACAGTAAAATAATAATCAATAACTATAAACATTCATCAGTATTATGGCATTACTTGACTGGATCGTCATCGGTCTATTCTTCATCGCCCTCATCGGCATTATCGTGTGGGTGATGCGTCAGAAGCAGAACAATGCGGCCGACTACTTCCTCGGAGGTAAGGACGCCACCTGGATTGCAATCGGTGCGTCGATTTTCGCTTCAAACATCGGTTCGGAACACCTCATCGGTCTTGCCGGCTCGGGCGCTTCGAGCGGCATGGCAATGGCCCACTGGGAAATCCAGGGCTGGATGATTCTTCTGCTCGGCTGGGTATTTGTTCCGTTCTATACCCGCTCCATGGTCTACACCATGCCTGAATTCCTTGAGAAACGCTACAATCCCCAGTCGCGTACCATTCTCTCCGTTATCTCTCTTATCAGCTATGTACTTACTAAGGTAGCCGTCACGGTCTATGCAGGAGGCCTCGTATTCCAGCAGGTGTTCGGTATCGACGAACTTTGGGGAATCGACTTCTTCTGGATTGCTGCTATAGGTCTCGTGCTTCTTACCGCTCTCTACACTATTTTCGGCGGTATGAAATCAGTCCTCTATACCTCAGTGCTTCAGACTCCTATCCTTCTTCTCGGTTCGCTCATTATCCTCGTGCTCGGTCTTAAGGAACTTGGCGGATGGGATGAAATGATCCGCATTTGCGACGGTGTGACCGTAAACGATTACGGCGACCACATGACCAATCTGATCCGCGACAACCGCGACCCGCAGTATCCCTGGCTTGGCGCTCTCATCGGCTCGGCCGTAATCGGTTTCTGGTACTGGTGTACCGACCAGTTCATCGTGCAGCGCGTACTCTCCGGCAAGGATGAGAAAGAAGCTCGCCGCGGTACTATTTTCGGAGCATATCTGAAACTTCTCCCCGTTTTCCTTTTCCTCATCCCCGGTATGATTGCATTCGCAATTCATCAGAAATACATCGGCGCGGGTGGCGAAGGCTTCCTTCCCATGCTTCCCAACGGCAATGTTAACTCCGACGCAGCTTTCCCCACTCTCGTGGCTAAACTCCTTCCCGCCGGTGTGAAAGGCCTCATCGTATGCGGTATCCTTGCTGCGCTGATGTCATCGCTCGCTTCACTGTTCAACTCCTCTGCCGCTCTCTTCACCATCGACTTCTACCAGCGCTACAAACCTAACACAGATCCTAAGAAACTCGTCCGCATCGGTCAGGCCGCTACCGTGGTTATCGTAGTTCTCGGTATCCTCTGGATCCCTGTAATGCGCTCCGTCGGCGATGTGCTCTACCTCTATCTTCAGGATGTTCAGTCGGTTCTCGCTCCGGGTATCGCCGCAGCATTCCTTCTCGGTGTATGCTGGAAGCGCACTACCGCCCAGGGTGGTATGTGGGCGCTTATCACAGGTCTTGTAATCGGTCTCTGCCGCCTCGGCGCCAAGGTTTATTACAGTAACGCTGCCGTTGTTCCCGGCGGAAACGAGAGCAATTGGTTCCAGTATCTCTTCTACGATGTGAACTGGCTCTTCTTCTGCGGCTGGATGCTCGTGTTCTGCCTCCTCGTGGCTATCGTGGTAAGCTTCTTCACCAAAGCTCCCGATCCTGCAAAAATCCAGGGCCTCGTGTTCGGTACCTCCACTCCCGAGCAGCGTGCTGCAACCCGCGCAAGCTGGAACGCATGGGATGTTATCAACTCCGTGATCATCCTCGGCATCACCGCAGCCTTCTATATCTATTTCTGGTAATACAGGACAGCATTATTTCAGGGCGGCGGACAATCTGCATCCCGGCGTAAATCCGCCGCCCGTTTTTCTAATTATTTACCTTTAGAACAAATGACAGAATTTTACGGCCACAACCCTCGGTTTCATGTAGGTGTAGACTGTATAATTTTCGGACTTAATGCCGGAAAGCTGTCTGTTCTCCTCACCAAGCGACAGTTTGAACCTGAAAAGGGGAAATGGTCTCTTATGGGCGGTTTCGTACAGAACGGCGAGAGCGTCGACGATGCTGCCAGGCGTGTGCTCTATCAGCTCACCGGCCTCGATAATGTTTTCATGGAGCAGGTCGGTGCTTTCGGAGCCGTGGATCGTGATCCCGGCGAACGGGTTATCTCGGTTGCTTATTTCGCACTGCTCGGACTCGATGATTTCGATTTCGACAGCGTAAGCCGCCACCACGCAGTCTGGGTAGGCATCAACGAATTGCCTGAACTCGGATTCGACCATCCCCAGATGATAGAGCGGGCGCTCTTCACCATGAGGCGCAAGTTCTCTACCGAACCCATCGGGTTCAATCTCCTCCCGAAAATGTTCACCCTGTCGCAATTTCAGTCGCTTTACGAAACAATTCTGGGCGAGACTATCGACAAGAGGAATTTCCGCAAGCGTGTGGCTGAGCTCGAATGCATAGAGAAAACCGAGTTTATCGACAAGACCGGCTCACGCCGGGGTGCGGCCCTCTACACGTTTAACGACTCCGTCTATCACTCTCATCCTAAATTTAAAATCTGAAAGAATCATGCTTGAAGAATTGAAAGAAAAAGTTTTCCGTGCGAATCTTGACCTTGTCAAACACGGACTCGTTATATTTACCTGGGGCAACGTCTCCGGTATAGACCGCGAGAAGGGTCTCGTGGTAATCAAACCGAGCGGCGTTGACTACGACACTATGAAAGTCGACGATATGGTGGTTGTCGACCTCAATACCGGCAAGGTAGTGGAGGGCAACCTCCGTCCCTCGTCCGACACTCCCACCCATCTCGCCCTCTACCGTGCGTTTCCTGAAATAGGCGGTGTGGTTCACACCCATTCCACCTACGCCACTGCCTGGGCAGAGGCCGGGAAGGATATCCCCAACATCGGTACGACCCATGCCGACTACTTCTATCAGGCGATTCCCTGCACTGCCGACATGACGGAGGCAGAGGTAAAGGGCGACTACGAGCTTGAGACCGGCAACGTCATCATCAAGCGTTTCGAAGGAATGAATCCTGTCCACACTCCCGGTGTGCTCGTTAAGAATCACGGCCCGTTCGCCTGGGGCAAGTCTCCTGCCGACGCTGTCCACAATGCCGTTGTGATGGAGCAGGTAGCGAAGATGGCTTTCGTTGCTTTCAGCGTCAATCCCGATCTCACAATGAACCCGCTGCTGATTGAAAAACATTTCAACCGCAAGCACGGTCCGAATGCCTACTATGGTCAGGCTAAAAAATAACGATTTTTACTTTAAACTAATAACATAACACTTAAAACTTGAATAAAATGGCAACTTTTGACAATTACGAAATCTGGTGGATAACCGGCGCACAGCTTCTTTACGGTGGCGACGCAGTAGTGGCAGTCGACGCTCATTCAAAAGAAATGGTCGATGGTCTCAACAACTCCGGAAACCTTCCCATAAAGGTGGTCTACAAAGGAACCGCAAACTCTTCGCGCGAGGTGGAGGATCTGATGAAAGCAGCCAACAACGATGCCCGCTGTATCGGTATCATCACCTGGATGCATACTTTCTCTCCCGCTAAAATGTGGATCCACGGTCTGCAGCAGCTCCGCAAACCGCTTCTTCACTTCCACACCCAGTACAATGCCGAAATTCCGTGGAATACCATGGATATGGACTTCATGAACCTCAATCAGAGTGCCCACGGCGACCGTGAGTTCGCCCATATCTGCACCCGCATGCGCATCCGCCGCAAAGTGGTGACCGGCTACTGGAAAGACGAGGAGACCCAGAAGCATATAGCCGTCTGGCAGCGCGTCTGCGCCGGCTGGGCCGACGCTCAGGACATGCTCATCATTCGTTTCGGCGACCAGATGAACAACGTTGCCGTTACCGACGGCGACAAGGTTGAGGCCGAGGTGCGCATGGGCTACCATGTGGACTACATGCCCTTCAGCGAGGTTATGCCTTACTTCGACGCAGTGAAGGACGCCGATGTCGACGCTCTCGTGGCAACCTATTTCAAGGAATACGACCACGACGCAGCCCTCGAGGACAAATCTACCGAGGCTTACCGCAAGATATGGAACTCGGCGAAAGCTGAGCTTACCCTCCGTGCCGTGCTCAAGGCAAAAGGCGCAAAAGGCTTCACAACCAACTTCGACGATCTCGGCGACGTGAACGTTGAGACTACCGGACGCGGCTTCGATCAGATTCCCGGCCTTGCCTCACAGCGCCTCATGGCTGAAGGTTACGGCTTCGGCGCAGAAGGCGACTGGAAATCGGCTGCTCTTTACCGCACTCTCTGGGTCATGAACCAGGGTCTCGAAGGCGGCTGCTCATTCCTTGAGGACTATACTCTTAATTTCGACGGCAAGCAGAGCTCCATTCTTCAGGCCCACATGCTTGAGGTGTGCCCCCTTATCGCCGAACAGCGTCCCCGTCTCGAAGTTCATTTCCTCGGCATCGGCTACCGCAAGACCCAGACTGCACGCCTGGTGTTCACAAGCAAACCCGGCAACGGCGTGACCGCTACGGTAGTTGATCTCGGCAACCGCTTCCGCCTGATCGTAAACGACGTTGAGTGCATCAAGTCGAAACCGCTTCCCAAGCTTCCTGTTGCTTCCGCGCTCTGGATCCCGATGCCCAACTTCGAGGTCGGCGCAACCGCCTGGATGCTTGCCGGCGGTACCCATCATTCCTGCTTCGCTTACGGCATCACTCCTGAATTCTGGGAAGACTACGCTGAAATCGCGGGCATCGAGATGGTTCATATCGCCAAGGACACCACTCTTGAGAACTTCCGCCGCGACCTCCGCCTCGGTGAGGTATACTATATGCTCAACAAGTCGCTCTGCTAATCTGCTCCAGTCATGATAAACAAAGCAAAAGAAACCATAGAGGCGGGGAAGGCCATACTCGGCATAGAGTTCGGCTCCACCCGCATCAAGGCGGTTCTTATCGACGAGGAAAACCGTCCGATAGCCCAGGGCAGCCACGAGTGGGAAAACCAGCTTGTGGGCGGTCTGTGGACCTACAGCACCGAGGCAATCTGGTTCGGTCTGCAGGACTGCTACCGCGACCTCCGCGCCAACGTAAAGGAACTCTACAATGTAGAAATTGAATCGCTCGCGTCAATCGGCATCAGCGCCATGATGCACGGCTATATGCCTTTCGACCGTCAGGGCGAGATTCTCGTTCCTTTCCGCACCTGGCGCAATACCAATACGGCTGTTGCCGCCGCCAAGCTCTCGGAACTGTTCTATTACAACATTCCCCTGCGCTGGAGTATCTCTCATCTCTATCAGGCCATTCTCAACGGCGAGTCCCACGTGCCGGAAATCGCTTTCCTCACCACTCTCGCAGGTTATATCCACTGGCAGCTTACCGGAGAGAAGGTGCTCGGTGTGGGCGATGCTTCCGGAATGATTCCCGTCGACCCTGAAACTAAGAACTACAGCGCCGAAATGGTTGAGAAGTTCGATAAGCTCGTGGCTCCTTACGGATATTCATGGAAACTCGAGGATATTCTCCCGAAAGTTCTCCTTGCAGGCGAAAAGGCCGGCGTCCTCACGGAAGAAGGCGCCACACGCCTCGACATCTCCGGACATCTGAAAGCCGGAATTCCGCTCTGTCCTCCCGAAGGCGACGCCGGAACCGGAATGGTGGCCACAAATGCCGTAAAACAGCGTACAGGCAACGTTTCAGCAGGAACTTCGTCGTTCTCCATGATTGTGCTTGAGAAAGAGCTGTCGAAACCCCACGAGATGATCGACATGGTAACCACCCCCGACGGCAGCCTTGTGGCTATGGTGCACTGCAACAACTGCACGAGCGACCTCAATGCCTGGGTAGGCCTCTTCCGCGAGTACACCGAGCTGCTCGGAGTTCCGGTTGACATGAACGAAATCTACGGCAAATTGTATAACAACGCTCTCAGCGGCGATGCCGATTGCGGCGGTCTCGTTTCTTACAACTACTTCTCGGGAGAACCCGTAACCGGGCTTGCCGAGGGACGCCCGCTGTTCGTGCGTTCGGTCAACGACAACTTCACGCTCGCCAACTTCATGCGTGCTAATCTTCACGCTGCTGTAGCAGTGCTGAAAATAGGCAACGACGTGCTGTTCAACGAAGAGCACGTGAAGGTAGACCGCATTACCGGTCACGGCGGTCTGTTCAAGACCAAGGGAGTGGGCCAGCGCATACTGGCCGCCGCCCTCAACTCGCCGATTTCCGTAATGGAGACCGCAGGCGAAGGCGGAGCGTGGGGCATGGCTCTGCTTGCACGGTTTGCAGTAAACAATAAGAACGACCGCACTCTCGCCGACTACCTCGAGACAGAAGTGTTTGCCGGCAATACCGGATTCAGCATCGCCCCGACGGCTGAAGAGGTAGAGGGCTTCAACCGCTACATAAAGAACTATACCGAGTGCCTCGGCATAGAGAGCGTGGCTGTTGAGCTAAAGAAGTAAGAGTCAACAATTTTATACCTGAAAAAACCGGGAGAGCGCGGATCCGCGCTCTCCCGGTTTTTTCAGAGGTTGTTTTAAACAACCTCTTATCTCTGTCGGAAATACTATTTTTCTGAATAATCCGCGGGTTTGTCTTCGGCGTAGGTTTCGTGGACGAATGCCACGCAGATTGCGCCGATAATCAGGAGCACGCCGGCAAGACCGATCATGTTGATCTGATAAACGCCTCCAAGGAGCGAGAATATCACGCCTCCGAGGGCTGCGGCTACAATCTGAGGAATGGTGATGGTGCCGTTGAAGAGTCCGAGGTAAGCGCCCATGTGTTTGCCAGAAATAGAGTTCGTGAGGATGGTGAAAGGCATTGCAAGCATGGCCGCCCAGGCGGTTCCCACGAGGAAGAACGACAGGAAGAGCAGATACTTGCTGGTGATGAACATGGTGGATATGAAGCCAATGCCGCCGATTACGAGACTCAGACTGTAGGCAAACTTGCGGTTGGGGATGAAGGGGAGCACAGCTGCCCATATAACCGAGCCTATGGCCTGGACGGCGAAAAGCAGTCCGGTCCAGTTGCCTGCCATCTGATAGGACTCAACCTGAGTTCCGTCGGCGTTGTGCCAGCCGAATGCCTGCTCGGCGACGCCGCCGGTGGTATAAGTCCACATGTACATGAATGCGCCCCAGCAGAAGAACTGTACAAGTCCGACTGTCCAGAACACTTTCGGAGCCTTGACCAGGAGTGTGAATATGTTCTCTTTCTTGTTGTCGCATTCCTCGGTGATGCCGTGGTATTCGGCATAGACCTTCGGGGGCATTTCCTTTACTTTCCAGAAGGTGTAGATTACGCAGAGGATCAGTATGGCAGCCCCGAGATAGAAAGAAAACGAAACGGAATCCGGCACCTTGTTGCCCTCGGCGATGTTGCTTATACCGATCCAGGTGAGCAGGAAGGGGAATACGTAGCCGACCACGGAGCCGGCGTTGCAGAGGAAACTCTGAATGGAGTAGGCGAGTCCTTTCTGTTTCTCATTCACCATATCCCCGACGAGCATCTTGAAGGGCTGCATGGAAATGTTGATGGAAAGGTCGAGAAACATCAGGGAGAAAGCTCCGAAAATCAGTGCGCCGGAAACGGCGAAATGGAAACTGCCGGCGTTCGGGAGAAGAGCCATTACGATAACGGCCATTATGGCTCCTAAAATGAGATAGGGCAGACGTCGGCCGAAACGGCACCAGGTTCTGTCGCTGAGTGTGCCGATTATGGGCTGAATGATAAGTCCTGCTATGGGCGGCAGCAGCCAGAAGTAACTGAGATTGTGAGGATCGGCTCCGAGCGTGGAGAAAATGCGCGAGATATTGGCGCTTTGAAGAGCGTAGGCTATCTGTACGCCGAAAAAACCGAAACTCAGGTTCCATAAGCTTGAAAAGCTTAAATCCGGTTTAGTTTTCATGTTTGTTGGAAAAAACTTAAAGTAAGTATGATTTTTAATATGTGTAGCGGAGTGGAAAAGTGTAGGCGGCAGGACGGAGATTCAAGGGTGGGCCGCTATGCCTGAGGCAGGGAGTAGAGCCAGGCTATCTCTTCGGCCCACAGGCTTTCGTCGGGAGTCTCAAGTATGAGCGGTATGCCGTCCATGCGCGGGTCGGCGGCGAGAAATCTGAAGAAATCGCTTCCGAGCATGCCTTTGCCAATCGACTCGTGACGGTCGATTTTGCTTCCGAGACCTTTCTTGGTATCGTTGAGGTGCATGGCGGAGAGGTATCCGAATCCTATTGTCCTGTCGAATTCCTCCCAAGTGGCGTCGTATCCTTCGCGGGTTGAAAGATCATAGCCTGCGGCGAAGGCATGGCAGGAATCTATGCACACGCCCACTCTCGACTTGTCTTCGACCCTGTCGATTATCCGTGCAATCTGTTCGAACGTGAAGCCGAGGTTTGAACCCTGGCCGGCGGTGTTTTCAATCACGGCTTTCACGCCCTCGGTCTCGCCGAGAGTAATATTGATCGAATCGGCTATGAGATCGAGGCAGGCGTCGGTGTCGATGAGTTTGAGATGGCTGCCGGGGTGGAAATTGAGAAGTTTCAGCCCGAGTTGTTCGCAGCGTTTCATTTCATCCAGAAACGCCTTGCGCGATTTTTCGAGTTTTTCAGGGTCGGGAGAGCCGAGATTAATCAGATAACTGTCGTGCGGAAGAATCACGTCGGGTGTATACCCATAGACTTCGCAGTTGCGCTTGAAAGCTTCAATCTCTTTTTCTTTCAACGCCGGGGAAACCCATCTCGAAGGATTCCTCGTGAAAAGGGCGAATGACTTGGCGCCTATATTGCAGGCGTTTATCGGCGCCTGACTCACGCCGGAATCCGCTGAAACGTGTGCTCCGAAATATTTCATCCAATTATATTTTACGCATTATGCTACAAATGTACTAATAAATTCGTAGGGTTGCAAAATAATATTGGATTTTTTGCAGAAGGAACCACGGCTGTACGGCTGTACGGCTCTTTCATTTAAAACATTTTGATATAGAGCGGCTATGGGTGTCACCGGCTGAATTAAACCCATTTTCCGCTGATATATTTATCGTTATACCAATGTAACTTGCTTAGCCTCGGTGTGCGGACGTGTTTTTTCACGATGCGGTTTAATAGCGATGTTTTGATAATACAATAAATGGTTGACAATCAGAATATTGTAGGGGCGCTATATTTAGCGCCCGCTGAGTCCGGGCATTTTCTTGGATCAGCTGCAAAACCCGGTTGAATT
>UROS01000091.1 GCA_900549445.1 uncultured Porphyromonadaceae bacterium
TTTTGAGCGGAGAGCATCGTTGAGCGAAACGCATTCCTTGTCCCAGGCGTTGATCCAGCCGTAGTCTCCGGCCACACCGAAGTCGCTGTTGGGGCCGAGGAGGGCTATTTTGCGATATTTCTTTATGTCGAGGGGGAGAATGCCGTTGTTTTCGAGGAGCACGGCGCTCTCGTCGGCAATCTCTTTGGCAAGAGCCACGTTGGCCTTGCTGCGCACAACTTTTCCGACTTTCTTCGGGTCGCCTGTTATCTCATCGAAAAGACCGAGGCGGAATTTAGCCTCAAGCACGCGGCGGCACGCGGTGTCGATGTATTTTTCGTCGAGCAGTCCGTTTTTCACCTGGTCTTCGAGCGAGGTATAGGCCCAGTCCCACACGTCCATGTCCATACCGGCCATAAGGGCCTGACGGCCGGCCTCCTCGGTGGTGGCCACACAGTTGTGGAAAACCTTCAGACGGTCGATCGAGCCCCAGTCGGAGTATGCGAAGCCGTCGAAGCCGAGTTCGCCGCGGAGGAAATCGGTCATATAATAACGCGAACCCGCCATGGGGACACCGTCGTAGGCCGAATAGCATCCCATGATAGCGACGGGATGAGCGTTTCTGAACACTTTCGCGAACGGATAGGCATAAAGATTGCGGAGCTCGTGCTCGCCGCCGGCCACGTGGGCGCAGTTCAGACCGCCCGCGGGGGTACCGTGCGCCACGAAGTGCTTGGGCATGCAGCCGACGTTTTTCTTCTGGGCGCCGTTTACAAACGCCGTGGCCATCTCACCGATAAGATAAGGATCCTCGCCAAAGGTCTTCTCCACACGGCCCCAGCGGAGTTCGCGGGCGATGTCGAGCACCGGAGAGAGGAGCTGGCTTATGCTCATGACGCGCGCCTCGTCGGCTATGGCTCCGGTCATGCGCTCGATGAGGGCGGGATTGAAAGTGGAGCCTTGCGCTATGGCCTGCGGAAAGATTGTGGCGCCGTTCTGTATAAGACCGTGGATTCCCTCGCAGGATGTCAGCGCGGGAATTCCGAGACGGGTAGAGTCCCTGAGGTATTTCTGCATTTCGGTGAAAAGCACCGAAGCATCGTAGGCAGAAAGCCCCATCTCATGCACACTGCCGGGCGACACTTTTCCGTAGCGGCCGCTCAGCTCGGAGGGATTGCTGATTGAGTTGTTCTGGAGCTGCTGCACTTTCTCACGGAGAGTCATGCGGCCCAGCAGATCGTCGACACGCGCCGAGACAGGAGCTTTCGGGTTTTTATAAAGGGGCTTTTCAGCCGATGCCGCGCCTGCGAAGAGGAAAGCGGCGGCGGCGAGAGTGATCAAGGACTTTTTCATTGCTTTGGATTGGTTTCACCGGACTGTTCGTCGGCAAGCAATGACCGGGCCTTGTTTTTGCACTGCTTTTCAAATTCCTTAGGCGACAGACCGAATTGTTTGAAGAAAAGTTTGCTGAAATACGAGGGAGAGTTTATTCCGACCATATAGCAGACATCGCCGATGCGGTATTTGCCCTCCTGAATAAGCTCGGCGGCCTTCTTGAGTTTTACGGTACGGATAAGCTCGATTGGCGAGAGATTAAAAAGGGTCTTGATTTTGCGCAGGAGCGAGGAGCGGCTCATGCAGAACACATCGGCCATGGACTCGACGCTGAAATTCTCGTCGGAGATATTGTCGGTGATGTTTGCCATCACCTTGTCCATAAACTCCTTGTCGGCGGCGGTGAGCTTCATATTGTCGATAGAGAAGAACGGCTGCTTGAGGAAGGCTTTCCGCTCGTGGCGCCGGTTTTCGAGGATGGAAATCACCTGCTGACGGAAGTATTTGACGGAGAACGGTTTCTCGATATATGCCTCGCCTCCGCACTTGAGTGCCCGGAGCTTGCTCTCAAGGTCGTTTTTAGCGGTGAGGAACACAACGGGGAGATGCGAGCGGTTGAGATCCTCCTTTATGGCAGAGCAGAGTTCGAAACCGTCCATACGCGGCATCATGATGTCGGTGACTATTAGGTCGAAGTTGTGTTCTCTTATTTTTTCGAGGGCGACAACGCCATCTTCGGCAGTCTCGACTACGAAATTCTGCGAAAGCTGGTCGTAAAGGAAATCGCGCATCTGGTCATTGTCCTCCACAAGAAGTATGGAATAGCTCTGTTCGGTGAGTTCGGCGAGGCGGGCACCGGCCTCGTCCTTGAGGATGAAATCGTCCATCTCCGACTCGGTCACGTCGGGTTCGGCAACCTCGACTCCCTCCTGCACGAGGGGCATGACGAGAATGAAGGTGTTTGTCTCGGCCTCAGTCTTCTCCACCTCAATGCGTCCGTGCTGCAGATGGGCGAGCGTGCGGCAGAGGGGCAGGCCGATTCCCACGCCGTTGTTATCGGCCTTGTTGTCGACCTGGAAGAAGGGCTCGAATATGCGGAGAGAGTTCTCTTCGGAAATCTTGCCACCGTCGCTGGTAACGCGGACGGTGAAACAATCGTCGTCGGCGTCGAGCTCCACCCGGATATACTTGTCGGAGTATTTCAGAGCGTTGTTGAACATGTTGCTGAGAATCTTAACGACAGACTCGCTGTCGATGACGGCGTAGATGGAGCGTGAAGGAATGGCTTTGACCACTTCCTTGTCCTTGAGCGCCATGGCGGGTTCGAACCGCTCGAGAGTCTCGTTGACGAGGGCGGTAACGTCGGTTTTCGCGAACTTGAGATCGAATTTCTCGGCTCCGATTTTCTGGAAGTCGAGGAGCTGGCTGGTTAGATTCAGCAACCGCTCGGTGTTCTGCTTCATGACCTTTACGTAGCGGAGCACGCGCTGATCCCCGATACCGAGATCCTCTATCGCCTGGAGAGGCGCGTCGATCAGCGAGAGGGGCGTACGGATCTCGTGGGCGAGTTCGGTGAAGAACGACACCTTGTTTTCGTAGAGTTCCTTCTCTTTGTTGACCTTATAGAACTGCTCTTTCTCGCGGAGCTGCTTGTTTTTGTAGTTGCGGTACCAGAAAATCCAGCCGGCGATGCCGAGGGCGATTATGAGGATATAGATAAGGATTGCGGTCCAGGTAGCATACCATGGGGCGAGAATGTCGATACGGAGAGTGCGCCGGCTGTCTGTCACGCCGTTGGAGGCGCGGATCTCGAGAGTGTAGGAGCCGGGGGCGAGATTTGCGAACGCCAGGTAATTGTCCTTGACGGGAGTCCAGGTAGAGTCGCCCGGGAGCATGCGGTAAGTGAGCGAGACGGTTCCGGACTGCGTGAACGACGGGGAAGATATGCCGAGCGTGACCATGGGGACGTCGTAAGGGAGGCAGACACGTTCGGCAAACATCATGCCGCATTCGAGGGGAGAGCCTTCCTCGCCGGGACGCACCTCTTTCGAAGCAATTCTGAGTGAGGAGAAATATACAGGGGGAACGGTGTCGGCCTTGAGGTCGAGCTGCGGGTCGAAAGCCACGAGACCTCCCATTGAGCCCATGTAGAAATAACCGTCGTCGCCGATAGCGGCGGCATGGTAGTTGAACTGATTGCTGAGCAGGCCGTCGCGGGTTGTGTAGGTCTTGGATGTTCCGTCGGCGGGATTGAAGCGCACAATGCCGCTGTTTGTTCCGAACCACAGATTGCCGTTACTGTCCTCGAGGACGTCGTAGACCACATTGTCGGGGAGGCCATCTTCGAGGCTGTAGGTCAGAAAATTGTCTGTTTCGGGTATGTAGCGTGAGAGACCTCCGCGGTCGGTTGAGAGCCAGATGTTGCCCTTCGAGTCCTCGGTAATGGCGCTTATGGAGTTGCTGCGCAGGCCGTTGGAGTATTTTTCGTCGTAGGGATAATAGCGGAATCGTCCGGAGGAGGGCATGTATTTCCACACGCCGCTGCCCATGGATGCAATCCAGATAACCCCGCGGCTGTCCTGATAAAGGTCGAACACCCATGCCTGACCGACCTCATTAACCGGAACGAACTCATTGCTACCGGCTTCGGCACGGAAAAGGCCCCAGTCGGAGCCTACCCACCGGTTGCCCTTGTTGTCGACCAGGAAGGAGTATACGCTGCTGGGGAAACCGGCGTCGGGGATAAGTCCGCTCATGATGTTTCCGACGACCTTGCCGTCTTCCACCACGGCCATTCCGGCGCGGGAGTATCCTATATAGGTGGTTTTGCCGTAAGTCTTCGCCACAAGCGAAATGTTGCCGTTGTCGTTACGGGTCATGGTGCCGGTGCGGGGATTGAAGATGTTGAATCCTGAATCCTCTGTTCCGACGTAGATGTTGCCGTCGGCGCCCTTGGCAATACCGCGGAGGCGGTTGCTGGTGAGCGAAGCCGGGTTTCCTGTGCGTGTGTAGCGCTCGAACCGGAATCCGCTCCTCTGGAAGTAGCTGATGCCGCCGAACATAGTACCGATCCACATATTGCCCTCGCGATCGCCGTAGAGGTAATAAATGGTATTGTCGGAGAGGGAGCAGGGATTGTCGATAATCTCGGTGATGTATTCTTCCCGGCCGGTCATGAGATTGATGATATAGAGACCGTTCTGGGTGCCGACCCAGATTTCGTTGTCGACACATTCGATGGCTCGCGTGTAGACATTTCCGCTCTGCGAGAACGGAAGCACGGTGAGAGCACCTGTCTTCACGTCGTAGTGGTACAGATTTCCGTTCTGGGTTGCGAGGCAGAGGTTGCCGTCGATGCCCTGACGTATGAGCTGGAGGTCTTTTCTGACGAGTTCGGGGAAGCCGGCGCCGTTGTTGCCGAGAATTCTGAAGCTGTCGGAACGCGGGTCGAAACGGTGGAGACCGAAGCGTGAGGAGGCAACATAGACGTCGCCGGAGGAGGTGACGAAGAGAGCGCCGGGGCGCTGATTCTTATCTTCGTCGTTGCCCGTCACGGAATAGTATTTAATTTTGCCGCTGCGGTAGCAGAACACACCCCGGTTGGGGACGAGAATCCATACGGCACCGGTGCGGTCGGCGGCTATGTCCTGCACCCAGTCGTCGGGGGCGCGGCCTCCGGGATCGGAAGCGGAGAGATAGGTGAACTTCTCGAGGTAACGGTCGTAGATGTAGACACCGCGGTCGGTACCCACCCAGAGTTTACCGTCGGGGGTCTCGTAGAGAGCGCCGATGTTGTTGTTGCCGCGCATGGCGTCGGAATCGTAGCAGTCGTAGCGGACCATCGTGACGCCGTCGTAGCGGTTAATGCCGTTCTTGGTGCCGATCCACAGGAATCCATAGTGATCCTGGAGGATGCACTTGACGCAGGGCGAGGAAAGGCCCTCGTTTCCGCCGATGCGGTTGAAGGAATAGTTTACGGTTCTGCCATGGGCCGGCGCAGCGAAAATGAGCGCCGAAAGCAGAAATGAAATTATTTTTCGGAGAACAGACATTGCAGGGGAAACAGCCTAAATAGTTATTTTGCAACAGCTTTCACGGCGCGGCGGGCGCCGGATGCCATGCGACAGTTTACAATATATATGCCGGGGGCAACCGAAATTTCGAACTCGGCCGCCGCGGATGATGCGACAGTCTTGCCGGACATGTCGAGAATCTCTACGCCGGTCAACGGCTCGGAGGAGCTGACGCGGCAGAGGCCGCCGGAGATAACGGCGGAGAGGGAGGCCGCAGCGGAAGCGGTGATTTCGTCGATTGCGCTTTCGTCGGGCACGTAGTCATTCTTTGTGATACGGTACACCTTCACGTCGCAGGCGGGAATGACATAGTCGATGCCTTCGTCGGAGGGAATAATCTCGTCGCCGCTCCAGAGTTCCTTGATCTTGCCGACGTTAGTGGCCTTTATGCCGATGCGCTCAAAGGCTGCAGTGCCCTTGAATTCGGATGAACTGCTCCAGTTGAACACGGCGAGGTAGAGGTACTGCGGGGTGTCGCGGACGAAGAGGGCTTCCGACTTGCGGATTGCGAAAACGTCCTGATTGTCGCCCTCGACGGGACGGAAAGAGCCATCGTTGTTGCGCACGTATTCGTTGATGTCGGCGTTGCCGAGAAGCTGGAGGGCGCGCTCGCGCGACTCGGCGGGATAGCCGCATATTTCGCCTTTATTGTGGTTGTCGGTGTTGTCGGTGTAATAGCAGTGGTCGCTGAGGTTGTCGCCGAATATGAAGGCTCCGGTACACATTCCGGAGGTCACGCGGACGCGGTTCTCGCCTATCGTCTCGCTGTGGTTCTGTTCGTTCTGATGGAGAGTCATCTGGTCGGGGTCATTGATGTAGAACTTGTCGGTCCACCATGCGTAGGAGATAGCGTTCATGACGCGCTCGCTCTCGCCGAGGCGTCCCCAGGCGTCGCAGCAGGTGCGGCGGGCGTGGGCGTACTGGTATGGGAACATCGGTGCCATGGAGAGAACCACATACATGTCGTATTTGTCGGAGAGTTCGCGTACGATTTCCATGCCGTAGTTATAGGCCATCACGCCGGTTGTAATATCGGGGTTGTACCATGAGTCGCCCTCACGCATCGGTGCGTTCATGAAGTCCATCTTCACGTATTTAGCTCCGAGACGGGCCCATTTGGCGAACTGGTTCTCCATGTTGGCGCGCCAGGCGGGATGCGTCGGGTCGCAGGCGAGCGCTTTAGCGCCCTCGCCGTTGTAGTAGAATTTTTCGCCGTTGACCTTCAGGAGGACGTCGTTCCAGTAGTAGTCGCGGGTTCCTCCGAGGCCGGTTCCGGGAATCTTGGAGCCGAGTGTCCAGTCCCAGACCACCATTCCGCCGTACATTCCGAGCGACATGTTCCAGCCGTCGATATATTCGTTCTTGCCTACCTGCACTTTTCCTTCGGCGAATAATTTGTTGCCGAGATATGAGAGATTGGAAGATCCGACGTTGTCGTTGAACGAGTCGAGGCTTATGGCAATCTTGCCGTCCTTGCCGTAGAAGCCGAGGGGGCGGAGCTGCTCCTGGATGAAGCGGGCGGTCTCGAGTACGCCGTCGTAATTGATATGGTTCATCATGTTGCCCCAGGAATTCCAGCCCACGGGAGTTCCGCCTTTCCAAACGCGGCGGGGCTGAACGAGAGTGTTGGCTTCGGCGAAGGTGTCGAGGCCGTCGCGCCAGTCGTCGAATACGCCTACCATGAAGCGGGAGGAGGATACGGTCTCACCTTTCACTTTTCCGTGGGGCAGCACGTCTTTGGTGAGCACGGGGTCTGTCCAGCCTGAGAGCACCTGCATGGAGGCGAGACGTCCGCCGGTCTTGGTGTCGAGCTGAATGCCGCTCTTCCACTTGTCGTGGTCAACGGAGCCGACTACCACGCCGCGCCGGGTTTCGGCATCGAAGATAGCGGTGACCTCGCTCGAAGTCTTGGAGGTTGAGCCGAAGCGGTAGGAACGCATGGGATCCCAGGTCTCATTGTCGGCGAGAATCTGGAGAGAGCGCATGTTGGTGTTGGAGCTGCCGCAGGGATAGGATGAGCGGGCGGCGGAGAACGGCTCCATGTGGCGCGACTCTACGCGGGCGGTTCCGTCGGC
Source organism: uncultured Porphyromonadaceae bacterium (assembly GCA_900549445.1). Lineage (GTDB taxonomy): Bacteria > Bacteroidota > Bacteroidia > Bacteroidales > Muribaculaceae > Duncaniella. The sequence goes on from UROS01000091.1 coordinate 7,463, forward strand.
AGATTTAAGCTCTACGTTAACTATGAAATAAGGGTGCGAGTCGTAGAAGTTGAACCGGTGGGTCATCACAGCGTGTCCGTCGGAGTATGAGAGGGTGTAGCTGATGCCGGAGCCGAATTCGTCGGATATGTCGGTCTGCGCCTCGGCGGGTGTCATGCCTGAATTAGACTTGATGGTGTATTCGGTATCCTCGCCGGCGAGATTGTAGGTAACGGAAGCGAAAACATCGTGGAAGAGAATCTCGCCGCCATGTTTTATGTCGAGAACGTTGTTATCGAGCACAACTGACCACTGGCCGTTGTCCCATTGTGAGGCACCGGCCATGAGGGCCGCGGTTGCCATGGAAATCAGAAGAAGACTGCGTTTCATTCCGGTATTATATGAGATGATTTAACGTTGTAAAAATGCTGTTATGGCATTACAAAATTAGTTCGGCGCAACAATAGGGGCAATCAAAAACTGTCCAAAAAATGATACAAATGCGGAAATAGGCTCGATTTTAGCAAAATAGAGGCCAAAAATAAACGAATGAGGTGGCAAAAATGATAAATTTCGAGGGTTAGCGGACGCAGGCTTTGGCTGCGCCTATATGCCGGACCGTTCCCGGATGGGGAGCGGGTAAAAAAGGCGGCGCCCGGGTGGGACGCCGCCAATGTAGCTATCAAAACGTAGCCTTTGGAAACTGTTGTTTTTAACCTAAAACCTGAATATCTTTTTTACTTTGCGATCTTTACTTTCTTGTCGGCGGTGAGAACTACAAGGACACCGGTAGCGGAAACATTGACGGGCTGGTTGGTCATGCCTTCAGCAACGGTCTGGCCGAGGATGTTGACAATCTTCACGGGTTCGGTCCGGTCGGTTACGACGGTTACGTCGTCGCCTGCAATCTCAACCTTGAGGTTGTGGCTGTTTGCTACGATGTTCTCGATAGCTGACTCACCTACTTTGGTGGTGGCGAACTGAGAGTAGCGTTCGTTGTAGAGGCTTACAGCCTGTACGCCCACGGTGTATTCGCCGTTTGCGGGAGCGTCCATGGTGTAGGACTCAACCGTAGGACGGATGCAGGCTTCCTTGCCGTCGGCGATGCGGACAGCGCCGGTCTCGAGGTCGGCGGGGATGATGGAGAATATTTCGCCGTTGGGTTTCTTTACTACGATATTGTAAGCGCAGGTGTACTCGTCGGCATCCTCAACATCTTTCCAGGTAACAGTGAGCTTGCCGTCGGCAAGAGTAGCTGCAACTTCGGTGGGAACTGCGGGAGCGGGAACTTCGACATCGGTCTTGTTGAAGTAGAGGTTGCGGCCCCAGAGATAGCCCTGGGTAACTTTTGTCCAGATGTAGCCTACCTGGAAGAAGTCGCAGAGACCGTTGCCGGTAAGGTCGCCGTAAGCGCCTACGCCGTCGCGGCAGTTATAGCCACGGCCGTTGAAGTCGGAAGCAGAGCGCATGAATGTTCCGTCGGGCTGACCGAAGTAGAAGAAGTAGTCGCCTTTGCCTTCGAAGGAAACGTCGAGAGTGCCGTCGCCGTCAAAGTCGCGGAAGTGAGTGTTGGTGCGTTCGAGCCATTCGCCTTCCTGACCGTCCTGGTTCTGGATAATTTCACGACCTGCGGGAGCATCGAAAATCTCGTCGGACCAGCCAAGCTGATTGATAAACTGGCTTACGATGGGACCGCCGCCATTGTCGGACCAACCGCTGAAGAAGAAGTCGAGATAACCGTCCTTGTCGAAGTCGGCAACGCAGGAGCGGCCGCCGCGGCCTGCAACGG
>UROS01000092.1 GCA_900549445.1 uncultured Porphyromonadaceae bacterium
GACCACTTCGCGCAAGAAGATGCTCGAAAAACTCAACGTAGAGGAAATCCAGCCCTCCTCGCGCCGCTATCCCGGCATAATCTTCACCCCCGAGCGCGAGCCGGGCAACAAGATTCTCGAAGTGAAAGGTCTCAGCGCCAGCGTCGACGGCGAAGTGCTGTTCAAGGACGTGAATTTCCAGGTGGAGAAAGGCGACAAGATTGCATTCCTCTCCCACGACCCCCGTGCCATGACAGCCCTCTTTGAGATCATCACCGGAAACCGCAAACCCGACTCCGGCACTTTCGAATGGGGACAGACCATCACCTCCGCGTATCTTCCCCTCGACAATTCCGCGTTCTTCAATACCGACCTCACACTCGTCGACTGGCTCGGACAGTTCAGCAACGACAACAGCGAGATCTACCTCAAGGGATTCCTCGGCAAAATGCTATTCTCGGGCGAGGAAGTGCTCAAAAAAGCCTCCGTCCTCTCCGGCGGCGAGAAAATGAGGTGCATGATAGCGCGGATGATGATGACCAACGCCAACACCCTCGTGCTCGACTCTCCCACCAACCACCTCGACCTCGAATCGATTCAGGCTTTCAACAACACGCTTCAGGCCTTCAGAGGCAACATCCTCCTCTCGAGCCACGACCACGAGTTCATACAGACCGTATGCAACCGCATAATAGAGCTGACTCCCGGCGGCATAATCGACAAGCTCATGGACTACGACGACTATATAACCGACGAGCGAGTGCTCGCAGCCCGCGAGAAACTCTACAGCTGACGCGCAACGTTTCCCCCATACAAACAACCCTCCACAGTAAACATTATCGGCTGCGGAGGGTTATTTTGTATATATACGTTTATGAGAGAAAGGCGCACACATATTTTATCCCGGACGGCTGTCTGCGTTCTATGCATTTCTGCCTTGAGCTCATGTATCTACGAATACGAGGGCGACTGCAGCGAGGAGGAAGGATGGCAAAAAGTGCGCATCGACGCCACTTACAACACCGAATGGGAAATCCCGGTGACGCCCCGTGCCGGATGGCGTGACCACTGGCCCGACTCGCTCGGCATTTCCTACAATTCGCTCCGGCCGCAGATTCCGCAGGGGCTGAGAATGCTCTGCTACGCCGCCGACGTGGCTCCCTACCGCTTCAACCTGCCGCCCGAAGGAGGCGACAGCGACATCCCGGGAGGCACCACAGACATCATGTTCTACAACAACGACACCGAATATATAGTCTTTTCCAACGTCGCCGACTTTACCGGAATCACCGCCTCGACCCGCCGGCGCCTCCGCTCCACCTTCTCATCCGACGAGCCCACCGTGTCGGAGCCCGACATGCTTTTCGCCGCAAGCTCCCCCTTTGAATCCTCTCTGAAAAATATCGAGGTAGAGCTTCATCCTCTTGTCTACACGTATCTGATACGGACAACAGTGAGCCACGGCGCCGAACACATAAGTCTGGTGCGCGGGACGCTTTCCGGAATGGCGCGCAGCGTCAACATGTACACCCGCACCACCCTTCCCGACAAAGCCACCATACTCTACGACTGCACTCCCGACGACGGCGGAATCAACGCCGTGGTAAAATCATTCGGGGTGCCCGATTACCGCGAAAACGGTGAACATCCGCCTGTAACAGGGCGTTATATAATCACCTTGGAACTCATGCTCGACAACGGCAACACCGTGACTCGCCAGATCGACGTCAGCGCCCAGATTTCCGTACAGCCTCAGGGCGGCGTGGTGATGGCGGGCAACATAGCGATTACCGACGAAGAGAGCCGTCCGCCGACTTCCGGAGGGTCGTTCGACGTAGATGTGTCGGACTGGGGTGAAAACGAGGATATCATAATTGATTTCTGACAGAAACTAAACCTATATAAAAACGCATATGAAAAAATTTGTTTATTTAGGGCTCATCGCCCTCGCTGCCGCCTCGACGGCATGCAGCAATGATGACGATAACAACTATTACCGTCCAGGCGACACCAAAGACCGTATTGATTTCGGCAACGCTTACGTAAACAAGTCGGTAGGCCAGCGCGACGCCGTGACAGTCGCCAGCCTTGATAAATTCCAGGTGTGGGGCTTCGTCGAGAACCCCGCCTCGGTAGTTTTCGACGGCAAGGAGGTTACCAAAGAAGGCGGCGAATGGCGCTACAACGGCCTCGAATACTGGTATCCTGCAAAAAATTATTATTTCACCGCCATCGCCCCGGTGGATAATAACAGCGGATGGTACTTCACGCCCGTCACCACTGCGGCTGACTCCTACACCGGAGCCGGCACAATCGGATTCAACAACAACGTGGCGCAGGGCGAATCCGACCTCGTCTACGATTTCGTCGGCCCGCAGGTTTATTCCGGCGAAGGAGTCCCCGCGAAAGTCTCGTTTACCTTCGATCATCTTCTTTCGCAGATCCGCGCCGAATTCGTAAATCAGATGACCGCAACCACCCAGCTCGAAATCGAGGATGTCAGGTTCATCGGCTCGCCTACAACCGGTACGATAGACATGACTCAGGCCACCCCCGTCTGGGAACTTGGCGCAGGCAACGCCTACACCCCCGAAACCACCACTCTTCAGACCGAAATGCTTGATCCCGCCGGAAGCGAAAAGATTCAGTATCAGAAATCGAATGCCACTGAGGGCGTGTTCGTGATTCCGAGCGACGCCGGCATCCGCTACCAGCTTGGCTTTACCGTAAGAGTGTTCAACGGCCCGACGGCGCTTGCTGAGTACAAACACGTCGTGACTCTCCCCGCCACCGCACTCCTCATGGGCCGCAGCTACAACTTCAAGGCTGTCCTCAGTCCCGGGAACATAAATCCCGACCAGCAACTCACCCCGATTGAATTCACGGTTCAGGCTGTAAACGACTGGGAAGATGACGATGATATCGAAATTGACCTCGGCAACAAATAAAATCCTGCTGCCGGTACTGATGACCGTCCTGACCGCGGGGTGCGCTTCCGACGAGCCCCGCACGTCGGGACGGCCGTCGCTGCCGGTTGAATTCACCGACATTTTCGTAGAACGCGGCACCCGCTCGGAACTCACCACAGGCAATCTGCAGGAATTCCGGGTGTTCGGATTCGTCGACAACCCTCCATCACCGCTCTTCAACGGCGCCCTCGTGAGCCGCAGCGGCGACAAATGGGTCACCGCACGTCCGGAATACTGGTACCCCTCCCATTCCTACTATTTCTCGGGCATAGCTCCTGCCGACGAAGAATCGGGATGGACATTCACCCCGACAACCGACAGCGGAGCCCCATATTACGGCGGAGGAACCCTCGAGTTCGATTTCCGGAAGCAATACGGCGACGCTGACCTCATCTACGCCTTTTCGGGCAGAATCGACACCCCCTCCGCACTCTCTGCAATGCCACCCGTCGAGCTGGTGTTCCGCCATCTGCTGTCGAAAGTGAGATTCGTGATATTCAACGACCTGAAAAACTCCCACTATCTCATCAACGTCAGCCTTATCCAGCTTCAGGAAATCTGCGGAAAGGCAACCATCGATCTCAACAAACCGGAACCGCGCTGGCAACAGAAGGACTACACAACGTCGTGGCTCAATATTCCGGGCGGACTGGCACGCACCGATATGCCTGTAACAAGTCCCGACCGCTTCCTCATTCCGGTGAGCCTGCCGCAGACAAAAATCGCCATTCAGACTCAGGTATTCTTCAATCCGAACGAAACCGGCACGGAGGGACACGTGTTTTCCGAACTCCACACCATCACCGCCGAAATGCCCGAAGTTGACTTCAAGCCAGGCTACACCTACGAATTCATAGCCCGTCTGACCCCCGGCAATGTGTTGGGCGACGGGGGAAAGCTCTCCCCCATCATCTTCACCGTCCACGAATCGTACATGTGGGACAGTAACATCGACACCGACTTATGAAACGCTTGAAAAAACATCTTGTCCTTCTGGCAGCCGCCGTAACGCTGGCCGGTTGTTCCGGCGATCCGGCCGGGGAACCGCCGGTACCCCGCACCGGTGCCCCGATACGTTTTGCGGCGATGACGGGCGACTCACGCGCCACCGTAATCCATGAGTCCGATATAGAATCGCTGCGACTCTTCGCATATCAGTATACAGACAATACCCCCACCAACATCTACATACCGGGAGAACTGGTCTACCCCGTCGGAAACGGCGACTGGATGACCCGCAAGCCATACTACTGGCCCGAAGAGCCGCGGGCTCTGTCGTTCATGGCCTACACGCCTGCCGACGTCGACAATTTCAGCATAAGCAACGGCTGGGAAACAGACATAACCAAAGTATATTTCTACTATTACTGCCCTACCGACCCCGGGAAACAGACCGACATACTGTTTGCCATAGATCTCCGCAAGGTAAACCACGGAGGCACCGACACCCGCGTGCAGCTCTGGTTCAACCATATTCGACGCGCCGTGAAGTTCAGAATCAACGGCATCGACCCCAAAGTCGTGGAATCAGTGACTCTCAAAGGAATTTATGCCGAAGGGCTGTACTATCCGTCGTGGAATAACTGGCACTTCTACAACCTCAACGGGGAGAACTCCCAGAAAGCCGACTACAGCCTAACCATAGGCCCCAACGGCGAAATATCCGACAGCGACACGATGATGATAATTCCCCAGACTACCCCCGGCGACGCCACCATAGAAGTCCGCCTTCGCGACGGCACCGTAAAAAGCCAGCCGTTCGGCTGGCGCACGCTCCACGCCCAGGCCTTCAACACCGTCACCCTCAACATAAAATAAATAAAAAAGCGGCTGCGGAACCTGAACGTTTCCGCAGCCGCTGTCTTTATGGTAAGGAATCTTTATTCCGAAATCTTGCGGGCGCCGTCGCTTACCACAACGTCGTAGATTTTGGGTTCATGTCCGTATTTTTCGTTGAATTTGGCTTTTACGGTATCGATGAACTTGTTGTAGATCACGTTGGGCACGAGGTTGATGGTGCAGCCGCCGAAGCCGCCGCCCATTATGCGCGAACCCGTTACGCCGCACTCCTTGGCGATGTCGTTGAGATAGTCGAGTTCCTCACACGAAACCTCATAATCTTTCGACAGACCCTCATGGGTCTCGTACATCAGACGCCCTACGGTCTGTATGTCGCCCTTCTCGAGAGCATCGCACACGCCGAGCACGCGATCCTTTTCCTCAAGCACGAATTTTGCGCGGAAGTAGTCTTCGGCGGAAATGTCACCCTTAATGGAATTGAGCATGTCCATGTCGGCGTCGCGGAGAGTCTCCACACCGAGACGCTTGGCCACGTTCTCACACGACTGGCGGCGCTTGTTGTAAGGAGAGTCCACAAGTTCATGCTTTACCCGAGAGTCAACGAGCACGAGTTTATGGTCGGTAAGTTTGATGGGGAAGTATTCGAACTCGAGCGAACGACAGTCGAGGCGGATAAGATGATCCTTCTTGCCGAATACGGAAGCGAACTGATCCATGATACCGCAGTTCACGCCGCAATAGTTATGTTCGGTCGACTGTCCGATCTTGGCAAGGTCAAACTTGCTGATAGTGTTGCCGTTGAACATATCATTGAGAGCGAAAGCAAAGCAGCTCTCGAGAGCGGCCGACGACGAAAGACCGGCGCCGAGGGGGACATTGCCTGCAAAAACGGCGTCGAAGCCCTTCACCACTCCGCCGCGCTTGATGGTCTCACGGCATACGCCGAAGATATAGCGTGCCCACTGCTGCGAGGGTGCGTCTTCTTCCTTGAGGCCGAACTCAGCGGTTTCGTTGATGTCGATTGAATACACGCGCACGGTCTCGGTTCCGTTTTCGCGAATCTCTGCCATAATTACCTTATCGATGGCACCGGGAAACACGTAGCCGCCATTGTAGTCGGTGTGCTCGCCGATGAGATTGATACGGCCTGCCGATGCATATACCGTTCCTTCGCCTCCGAAATGAGCGGCGAATTCCTTCTGTACTTTTTCTTTAAGTTCCATGGTTTTATTATTCTTCTATGGTATTGTTAAAACATTTTTTCGGGATAAGTGCCGTTGGCGTGGAGTTCGGCGAATTTTGCCACTACTCCGGGACGGTCGGCGGCGTAGGTTACGCCGAACCAGCGCGAGTCAGTGTCGAGCACTTTCACCGTTGCCTCGCCGTTGCGGATGAGGGTGTCGATGCAGAGCGGGATGAAGAACTCAGCCTTGGGGGTGTTGATGTCTTTCTCGAGGAATTTCTTGAATTCGCGGTCGCTGTACTCGAAATAGTCGGGAGTAAAGCCCCAGAGATTCATCGAAACGGGAGTGTTGGGTTCGAGAGTCTGCACTTCGCCGTTTTCGTCGGTAAACACAATCTTGCCGTCCTTATCGTAAGAGATAGCGGTGCGCTCCACAACTCCGGTGAGGTGACCTTCGGGCGAGGTGGTGCAGACACCGCGCGCAACCGAACCGTTCTCGGTCATGGTGTTGCCCACACGGAAACCCACCATCGAATAATCGCCCTTACGGTCGCGGGGACGCATGAGGTCTTCAGCAATCACGCGGAAAGCGTCGCGTCCGTAGAAGTCGTCGGCGTTTATCACGGCAAACGGCTCCTTGATTACATCCTTGCCCATGAGCACGGCGTGGTTCGTGCCCCACGGCTTGGTGCGGTCTGCCGGACAGGTGAACCCTTCAGGGAGTTTGTCGGTTGACTGAAACACAACCTCAACAGGGATATGTCCCTCATATTTCGACAGGATTTTTTCGCGGAAATCCTTCTCAAAATCTTTGCGGATTACGAATACTACCTTTCCAAAACCGGACTGTATGGCATCGTAGATGGAATAGTCCATGATTGTCTGACCCTGGGGGCCTAACGGATCGAGCTGTTTCAGACCTCCGTAACGGCTGCCCATTCCGGCTGCAAGTACAAATAATGTAGGTTTCATATATTCTTGTATTTCTTAAAAGATTAAATGATTGTCGTTTGGTAATCAGATTGTGTCGAAGCTGAAAACGATTGTCTCGTCGAATTTCTCACCGGGCATGAGAACTGCCGTCGGAAATTCGGGATGGTTGGGAGCGTCGGGGAAATTCTGGCATTCGAGTGCCACACCGTCGTAATCGTTGTAAGCGCCGCCCGAAATGCTTTCGGGGCAGCCGGCGAGCCAGTTGCCCGTATAGACCTGCACTCCGGGCTGAGTGGTTTCCACGGTGAGACGGCGTCCCGTCTTTTCCGACACGAGCTGAGCGATCTCACGGAGTTTGCCTTTTTCATAGTTGTCGGCAACCCAGCAGTGGTCGTAGCCCTTTCCTATTTTCAGAGGCATGAAGTCGGCTCTGATATCAGCGCCTATGGCCTTGAATTCAACAAAGTCCATCGGAGTGCCTGCCACGGGAGCCAGTTCGCCGGTGGGTATCTGCGTCTCGTCGGTGGGAAGATAGCGCGAGGCGTTGAGTTTCAGTCTGTGGTCGAGCACCGTGCCTGAATTCTCGCCGTTGAGATTGAAATATACGTGGTTCGTAAGATTTACTATCGTTTTGGCGTCGGTTTCGGCTGTGAGGCGCAGAGTCAGTCTGTCGTCGTCGCTCCAGGTGTAGAAAGCGTTCACGGTCATATTGCCCGGATAGCCCTCTTCCCCATCCTTAGCCATATATGTAAAAAGAACGCCGCCATCCTTTTCCTGCGATTCCCATATCTGATTCTGGAAGCCTTCGGGGCCGCCGTGGAGGGCGTTGGGGCCATTGTTGATTGCAAGTGAATAGGTCTTGCCGTCGAGCGTGAACTTGCCGCGGCATATGCGGTTGGCGAAGCGGCCGGGCACCTTGCCCATACAAGGGCCGTCGGCTATGTAGTCGGCGGGATTCTTGTAGCCGAGCACCACGTCGGCCATTTTGCCGTCGCGGTCAGGCACGTCGATCCTGCAGATTGCCGCTCCGAGCGACGAAAGCACCACCTGCGCTCCTTGCTTGTTTTCGAGGGTATAGAGAGTCACTTCCCCTTTTGGCGAAGCTGCTTTAGATTTCTCGATTTTCATAGACTGATATTTTAATATTAGAAATAGGTAATTGGCTTTTGAGCATTGCAAATTTAACTAATCGAAACCTGAATTGCAAATTGAGTTTGCTGCGTTTTGCCTTTTTGAACGAAAAATTCCAAAATTTGAACGATTTCGTCCGCTTTGTTGCATCTCACCGCAGGCCGCCAATTCTTAATATGACAAAAAATAGACAAATATAAGCCAATTTTCGCCCGGCGGGAATATACATTTTTCAACAAATATTCATAACTTTGCGAAATGATGGCTTCTCGGAACATAACGGCTGCATTCGGCAGACTCTGGATATTTATGCTCGCAGCGGCAATCCTTACCGCGTGCGGCTCGTCGCGCAACTCGGCTTCGGCATATAAGGCTAAACCGGGGGGCAAAGCTGTGTCAGATGTTCAGGAAGTGAGAATCTCGGCGTCGCTGGCTCCGCAGTCAAAATCGCTGCTCAAAGAGGCCAACGGATGGCTCGGCACACCTTATCTCTACGGCGGAAACGACCGCAAGGGAATCGACTGCTCCGCCCTCATGCTCCGCGTCTACGCCGACGCCCTGCAGATAAAGATACCGCGCAACTCACGCGCCCAAAGCGACTATTGCACTCCCGTGAAGAAAAAAGACCTCGTGCCGGGCGACCTCCTGTTTTTCGCCACAACAAAGGGCAGCGACCGCGTGTCGCACGTAGGAATGTATATCGGCGACGGAAAGATGATTCATTCCTCGGCGAGCCGGGGTGTGATTATCAGTGACCTTAGCGCCGACTATTATACCCGCACCTTTGCAGGGGCCGGCAGAGTGGAGCAATACCATGCCATGCTCGTCAGGGATAAGACCCGGGGCGGAAAGAAGACGCCGGCACCTGTCGACGCCTGTCTCTTATACACATCTCCGAGCCCACGA
>UROS01000093.1 GCA_900549445.1 uncultured Porphyromonadaceae bacterium
ATCCACGCCCACGGCAAGGAGGTGAAGATATGGACAGTCGGAGCACCTTCGGAGACACCGCACCTGAACGTGGACGGTATAATTACAAACTATCCTCAACTCTGGCGGAAATGATTGTTCAGAAAGAAATAACCCTGCACCCGCAGAACCGGGGCGTTCATCTCGTGACGGCTGAAATCATGTCGGCGCTCCCCGCGCTGCCGAAGTGCGGCATACTCAACCTGCTCATCAAACACACTTCGGCGGCACTCGCGCTAAACGAGAACGCCGACCCGGACGTGCGCCACGACCTCGCCACGGTTTTCAACAAACTCGTGCCTGAAAACGCACCCTATTACTTTCATACGCTCGAAGGCCCTGATGACATGCCCGCCCATGCCAAAAGCGTGATTGTAGGCGCTTCGCTCACCATACCCATCACCGGGTGTCGGCTCAACCTCGGCACGTGGCAGGGCATCTACCTCTGCGAGTTCCGCAACTACGGCGGCGCCCGCCACATCGTCGCCACCGCCATAGGCGAATAGGCGGCGTTATTTGCGGATGGTGTATTTCACCGTTTTGCCGGGCTTTACCGTAACCTTGCGGGTCCAGGAGGGGAAGGCGTTGTCGCCCAGCGGACGTCGCGCCGACTCTGAGTCTTCGGCGAGGACGGTCACTTCGGCGGGGAATTCCGTCGGATTGTGGATTTTCAGCACCATGCGCCGGTCGTTGTCCTCCGCGATGGAAGCTTCGACGTGGTCGAACACGTACATCTGCCCGGGGAGGTCTGTCACAACGTAGATGCCCGGAATTTCCAACGCCATGAGGGCGCCGTTGGTCTCGTTCCATCCGGTCTCCCATCCGTCGGCTCTTGAACCGCGACGGTCGGCGTCGCAGTAGGTCAGGCGTTCCGTAATCTTTCCGTTGGGTTGTATGCCCTCCGCGTGGGCGTGGATGATGTCGTGCAGCAGTTCGGCATAACGCGCGTCGCCGGTTGCGCGGTAGATTTTGAACAGTGCGTCGCCCGACTGCGTGCAGAATCCGGGGGCGCCGTGCTTGTTCTGCGTGCTTGCCCATACCGCACCTGTCAGAACCGCACCGAGCTGCGCGAGGGGGGTATCGTCGGGCAGATCGTAGTCAAACGAAACTGTCCACGTGGCGCAAAGATTGGCAAGATCCTGCGCCTGACGCAGATATTGCTCTTCGCCGGTGGTTTCGAAGAGGGTGATAAGCGACGTCATGAGTCCGGCGGCCGTCTCGGAGTCGGCGTTCTGGAGAATGTCGCCGCAGCCGCCCGAGGTGAAGCCTGTGATGGCAAACATCCCATAGAGCTGCCGCGCTCCCTCACGTGCGATTTCAAGATATTCCGGCTCGTTGAAATATACCGAGGCGAGGGCGAGGCCTCCGGGTGCCATGGCGCCTCCGGTGGTGTTGAAAACAGCCACCCGGCCGCTTTCGGGGTGGAGATAATTGCCCCAGGTGCCTTCATTTTTCCATGTTCTTACGAAAGCGTCGGCGAGTTTTTTCACTTCCGCTTCCCACCGGGGTTTTATGCTGTCGGCAAGCCCGAGGTTCTTCATCAGCCCGAACTGCTTCACCATCCAGTAGAGCACGTCGGCGTTGCGCCGAGTCACGGCGACTCCCGGAACCACGGCAGCAGCGTCGCGGTTCATCACGCTGCCGTCGGGCAGGAGTATGTCGTGGTAATATCCGCTTTCGCCTTTTCCTCGGGGAAGGGCGAAATCAAACGTGCGGCTTACCCGGCGCAAATGTTCCCTGTCGGCGAGAGCAAGCATCGGGTAAGTGTTGATGAGACCGCCGATCCAGCCGAACGACATCCAGTCGGCTGCCTCGGGACGGTAGAACTCCACGCTGTCTTTCTGATAATAGCGAAGATCTATGTCGGCGTTCATTATTCTCTTCATCTCACTCATGGGCACGAGGTTGCGCGGCTCGCGTCCTCTTACCAGGTGCTTGCGCACGCTCATGAACCGGTCGAGCAGATGAGCCACGTCGGGACACTCAAACTCCAGTCTGAGTACACTGATTGCGATTTTATCGCCCTTTTTCACGCTTAAACCGCGGTCGGGGCTGTCGGTAAACCCTATGAATTCCGGTTTCTTTGCCCTTACGCCCGGAGCGCTAATCACAAACGACACTAACGAGCGGTCGGAACTCTCTTCTACTATAAGAGCATGGTCTGTCACTTCACCGCCGCGGCCGGTGCCCTGATCGGTGAGCAGAATCACCCCGCGGCGCGCGCGTCGGTCGAAAAAGGTGATAGCCGGTGTGGCGGCATTGCATACGCTCACCTCGAGCAGCGACTCCGCTCCGAATTCCGGCGACAGCTGCGGAATGGGATTCGACGTCAGTGCCAGATCGCGGCGGTCGTAGTCGCTCGGGTCGAGGCCCGTGGCATACTGACGGTTTACAATGCGCTGGCGGTTGCCGTTGTATACGCTCGCCGGAATCATCACGTAGTTGTCGGAGCTCCATTGCGCCCGGTCGAAAGCTACCGCCACGCCGCTCTGCTCCATGTCGGCCAGCGCTGTGAACACGAATCTCAGCAGTTCACCGCCCGCGGTGTCGGTTTTCTCCACACGTACGCTCCATCCGGAACCGGTGGAATCCGTTTCGGACAGCGAGCGGAGGCTGGAGCCGTCGTAGGTGCAGGCGAGGGTACGAATGCCTGACTGCGCGGCACCTCCGGAGGGCAGCCACTTGGCGGCAGACAGAAATAACGGTGACAGAAGCAGAGCCAGTGCGGGCAAAAAACGTGATAATTTCATAAAAGCGTATGATAGGTTACGTGATACGGCAAAATTAGCCATTCCCCGGCTGCCTCGCAACACTGCATGGGACCGATTATTGCGACATTTACGCAAATTTATGCCACAAAATAAGCAATGCCACGATTGATGCCGCAAACCCGGCATAATCATCACGGGTATATATGGCAAAGTTCCGGGGGATGTCCTGCAAAGATAATGCAGGAATTCCCCGGAACCATTGCGATAATGTTGTTTTCTGAAAACTTTCCTTGCTTACACCTCGATTTTCTTATAGCGGGGCACGAGGAGCTTGATTGCGCACCAGGCGAGTATGTAGGATACGGCGCAGATGCTGAATACAATCATATAGGCGGCAGGCTTGCCCGCGAATCCGATGAAGGTGAAGGAATCGCCCATGGCGGCTCCATAGTCGAAGAGCACTCCGGCGCTTTTGCTGATTATGCTCGAGGTTATGCCGCCGGCCATGGTGCCGATACCTACAATGGTAGCCACCGTAGAGGTGGGAAACATATCGCCGATAGTAGAGTAGAGGTTTGCGCTCCACGCCTGATGGGCGGCTCCGGCGAGGCCGATTATTATGGCAGGCCACCATGCGGAATATACCCCGAGCGGCTGGGCGAACAGAGCGAACAGAGGCACGAAAGCGAATATAAGCATGGCGCGCATGCGGCCTTCATAGGGATTCATGCCATGCTTTTCCACGAATATTTTCGGGAGGTAGCCGCCGCCGATTGAGAGCACCGTCACGATGAGGTATAGCACGAAGATGAGAGCCTGCCCCATGGGGGTGTATGACGCATATCCGAACTGGTCGGAGAAATATGCCGGCGCCCAGAATAGGAAGAACCACCATACGCCGTCGGTGAGCGCTTTGCCGAGGAAAAACGCCCAGGTCTGGCGGAAAGTGAAGCATCGCCAGAAAGAAATGGTCTTTGTTTCTTCTTTTTTTATCTCCGATTCGGATTCGCCGGCTTCGTCCTGTCGGATGTAGGCGAGTTCGGCGCTGTTTACGTAGCGTGAGTCCTCGGGGGGCGTATAGAGCGAATTCCAGAAACCCATCCACACGAAGCCGAGCGCTCCTATAATAATAAAGGCCATCTCCCAGCCCCAGAGACGGGCGAGCAGGGGTATGCACAGAGGCGCGGCGAGCGCGCCGATGGAGGCTCCGGAGTTGAACACTGCGGTAGAGAACGCGCGGTCCATCTTCGGGAAGTACTGCGCCGTGACCTTTATTGCGGCGGGGAAGTTGCCGGCCTCGCCGAGCGCCAGAAGTCCGCGGCATGCAAGGAATAGCCATACGGAAACGGTGGCAATCGAGAGGGCAAGGGCCGATCCTTGCTTCACCGCCGTGAGGGCGGCAACCGACTCAACGCCTTCGATTTTCATGGTGAGCCATCCGCATCCGGCGTGGAGGCACGCGGCGAGCGACCATACGAATATGGCCAGAAGGTATCCCTTGCGCGATCCGAGTTTGTCGATAATCTTGCCGGCGAAGAGGCTCACGGCAGCGTAGAAAAAAGAGAAAAAGCCGGTGATTGTTCCATAGTCCGAGTCGGTCCAGTGGAATTCGGGGGCTATGAAGTCTTTCCACGTGAGGGAGAGCACCTGACGGTCGAGGTAGTTTACCGTGGTGGCGAAGAACAGGAGCGAACAGATGACCCACCTGAAATTAGTGCGGACGGAAGCGGCGGCTATTGGCGCCGCGGCAGCGGAATTTGCCATCGTGAATCAGAATTTGAAGTAATTTTTGGCGTTGTAATAGCAAATGTCGCGCACCATGCCGTCGATGCGCTCCTTCTCGTAGCCGGAGTAGGGGAGCAGGCCGGCCTCTATGTCGCTGCCGATCATGTTGCAGAGCGTGCGGCGGAAATATTCGTGGCGCGGATAGCTTACGAAGGACCGGGAGTCGGTGAGCATGCCCACGAAGCGGCTCAGCAGTCCGAGGAGGGAGAGGGCGTTCATTTGCCGGAGCATGCCGTCGATCTGGTCGTTGAACCACCATCCGGAACCGAACTGGATTTTGCCGGGCACGGTGCCGTCCTGGAAATTTCCGATCATAGTGGCGATCACTTCGTTGGCGGAGGGATTCAGATTATAAAGGATCGTGCGCGCGAGCTTACCGGAGGAATTCAGGCGGTCGAGGTAGCGCGCCATCGACTTGGCCGTCGCGAACTCGCCTATGGAGTCGAAGCCGGTGTCGGGGCCTATGCGCTGCATCATGAGCGAGTTGGCGTTGCGGATTGTGCCGTAATGGAACTGCTGGGCCCAGTCTGAGTCGGCGTCCATGCATCCGAAAGCGAGCATCATGAAGCTCTTGAACTTGCGGATTTCGTCAGACTCGAGCCGTTTGCCAGCCATTACTTTCTCAAAGGCGCTGTTAACCTCCGCTTCGGTGAAATTGTCGGCATAGAATTCCTCAATGCCGTGGTCGCTCAGGCGGCAGCCCATTTTGCCGAAATAGTCGTGGCGGCGTTCCAGAGCCTCGATCATCTGCCGCAGTGATCCGATTTCCATGTCGGCTGCTTCGGCGAGTTTTCCCACGTAGGCTCTGAATGCTTCGGGATTTTCAACCGCCATGGCCTTGTCGGGGCGCCAGGTGGGGAGCACCTTTATCTCAAAGCCGCTGTCGGCGATGGCTTTGTGATACTGCAGGGAGTCTACGGGGTCGTCCGTGGTGCAGACTGCCTCCACTTTGTAGCGGCGCATGAGCCCGCGGGCAGTCATTTCGGGGTCGTTGCGGAGCCGGTCGTTGCACTCGTCGAAAATTTTCCGGGCGGTGAGCGGATTCAGCAGGTCGGTAATGCCGAAAGCCGTTTTCAGCTCAAGGTGAGTCCAGTGGTAGAGGGGATTGCGGAAAGTGTATGGCACTGTTTCGGCCCACTTTTCGAATTTTTCCCAGTCGGAGGTGTCCTTTCCGGTTATATAGCGCTCGTCGACACCGTTGGTGCGGAGCGCACGCCATTTATAGTGGTCGCCGCCGAGCCACAGCTCCGTGATGGAACTGAACCGATGGTCGTCGGCTATCATTTTCGGGTCGAGGTGGCAGTGGTAGTCTATGATTGGAAGATTCTCCGCCTGCTCGTGGTAGAGAGTCCGGGCGGTTTCCGATTGTAGTAGAAAGTTCTGGTCGTTGAATGGTTTCATGGTTGGAGTATGGTTACTTTCACACGGGTGTTTTTAATTTTCTGTGAGGCGAGCGCGGCTGTCACTTCTCTGGCTTTGGCGGGCGGAACCGCCACTAAGGCACAGTGGTCGCGAAGGGAAATGCGCCCGATTTCGCCGGCGTCGAGGCCGCCTTTGGCTATGAGATAGCCCACGATGTCGCCGCGCGAGATTTTTTCCTTTTTGCCGACGTTGAAATAAAGCGTGGCGGCGGTTGGTTTTATAGGATTCGTGTTTTTGCCTGAAGGATAGTAGTCGCGGTCCCATTCCACGTAGTCGGGAATATTTTCCCCCTCGGCGGTGATGACGTAGACGGTACCCGAGGCATCAACCCTCGCGGTGCGGCCGTTGCGGTGAGTCCACGCTTCGGCCGACAGCGGCAGATGGTAGTGAACTACGGCATCGACGCCGCCTGAAATATCGAGTCCGCGCGAGCCGAGGTCGGTGGATATCAGAATGGGGGTGGTGCCGTTGTTGAGCATCTCGATTGCGTTTTCGCGATCCTTCTGCTCAAGTCCGCCGTGGTAGAGCCCGACGGGGAGCCCGTCGGCACGCATGGCGCTGAAAATGCGCTCCGCGCTCTCGCGGTGGTTGGCGAACACGATTGCGCGGCCGTCGGGGAGCGATTCAAGCAGGTCGGCGAGTGTCTGGATCTTGTCGCGGACCGGACTTTCCACGCGAACCACCTGCATGCGGTCGCGTGGAGCCTCCGATGCCTGCCGGAAGTCTACTACGAGCGGAGACTGCAGGGGAAGCCAGTCGGGGTTTTCGGCGAGACGGGTGGCGGAGGTGACGATGAGGAATCTCATGGCCGTGAGGCGTTTCACAATCCTGCGCATTTCGTCGGCAAATCCGAGTTCGAGCGATTTGTCGTACTCGTCGAGCACAAGCGCGGTCACCGCCGAGAGGTCGATCTGACCGCGCTTCAGATGGTCAAGCAGACGGCCGGGGGTGGCAACGATTATGTCGGGGGTCACGCTCAGAGAGTTTACCTCTTCCTGCATGGGGTGGCCTCCGTAGAGGGCGGTGGTCTTGTAGCCCGCGGCCACCGGGCGGATTACGTCGGCAATCTGAAGCACGAGTTCGCGCGACGGCGCCATTACCACGGCCTGCACCTTGCCGCAGGGTTTCCCTATGGATTTGAGCAGCGGGATGGTGAACGCCACGGTTTTGCCCGATCCTGTAGGGGCGAGCAGCATCACGGTGCCTTTCGGCCCTGTGGCGGCCATCACGGTCTGCATCTGGTTCAGCTCAGCTATGCCGAGACGTAAGCGTATGTTGTCGGTTATTTCTTTCTCATTCATTTTCAATAAGTTCGATTTTGTTGTCGGATTGATCCGCGCTGAATCCGATACAGCGTTCAACGGCCCGGCGTATGCGGTCGGCGCCGCGGCCGTCCTGCCGCAGTATGGAGAGTATGGCGCGGATATATGAGTCTTTGTCGGAGCAGCGTACGCCGCAGGCTTCGCCCACGCGGCTCTCCGTGATCATCGACTTGCGGTTGTAGACCATAAGAATTGAGGCGTAGTCGCCCTCGGCGATGTAGCGCCGGAACCGGCGGCAGAAATCTTCGTAGAGTCCGCGGGGATTTATGGCCTGGCAGAGGTCGTTGATGTGCTCTTCGAGTTTGTTGATGTTAGCGAAGCGGCCGTCGATGCGGTGTTCGAGGGTCTTTTTTACCTTGTGGCGGGTGTGCTGGAGGGCCTGCTGGCGCAGGTCGGCGTCGAAGAGTTTGAGAAGAGACTTTTTCACCTTGGCAAACGCCTTGTTTTCGTCGCGCCCGTTGTGGGCGGCCACGGCTCTTATCACCTCTTCGAGCATGAACATATTCTCGATTTCGGCCACCGTGGGGACATAGATCTTTTTTCGCTGCAGATAGCTGACTTCGCCGGGATCGCGGCGGTCGCGGTCAACTATGCCGCGGGCATCGAGGCTATGGAATGAACTGAGACTGTTGAACGACCTCACCGCTTCTATCACCTGGTTGCATCCGCCTATGGATGCAACGGTGTAGTCCTTGAAAATAAGAGGGTAAAGTTTGGCGTCGAACGAATTCACGCCGTCGCCCTCGATGAAGAGCACCGGTTTGCGGGCGCCCAATATGGCGAGATAAAGCTCCTCAGAGAGGGCGCCGTGCTGGTCGAGTTCGTCGTAGTCCCACTCTTTTTTCTCGGCGTCGTAGTTCTTCACCCAGATGGTCATGGCGTCGGCTCGGGTCGAAGCGAAAGTCAGGTCGTGGGTGGTGTAGACAAACAGACAGTCGTCGCGCATCTGCTCTATGAGGTTCCACAGCGACTGGATTGAGTTGCGGTGGAGGAAAATGCCGGGGGTATCCACGAATATGACGGAACCGGCCGGTGCGAGGAGCACTGCCCCGAGATAGTAGATTACGGCGCGCTCGCCGTCGCTGAGTCGGGCAGGGGAGTAGGCGGCGGTGCTGTCGTTGCGGTCGAAAAGCATCCGGCCGCTTTCGATAAGAATCTTGTTGGAGGGGAAAATCTGCTGCCACATCGCTATCACCCGGTCGAGACGTGTTTCGGGTTCCTTACTGCCGTCGTGCTGGTATTTAGTCTCGAGGTGGGTGAGAATTTCTTCGTTGAGCAGAAGGGCTATGAGGCGGTCGAACTCGCCTGAGATGTCGGTGCGGAGAATTCCGGTCGTCTTAACCTTTTCGTTGTAGAGTCTGTTGACTGGCGCACTGTCGTCGGAAGCCCCGTAGAGCGCTTTCAGAGCCGAGACGCGGAACGCGCGCTCGCCCAGATCCGAGGCAAGACGGGATGCAAAGCGGGTTTTGCCCGAGCCGTTGGCGCCTATTATCACTATCTGGCGGCGGTTGCCGGTGTCGATTGTCAGAGGCCTGTCTCTTATACACATCTGAC
>UROS01000094.1 GCA_900549445.1 uncultured Porphyromonadaceae bacterium
AAGAGACAGTGTGAAATCTCTGTATATACGGCGTATAATGATTAAGATTGAGGCCGGCGCCTCGATAACCAAAATCCGTGAACTCCTCCGCGACGTGTATGTGGAACTTGTGGGCATCAGGGTGCTCAGCGGCATTATCCTTTACTACGACGTAGACCCCGTTTAGTCCATCCGCGGCACAGCAGCGCTCCTATGAAAGCTCCTGCGGCATCGGCTGCAAAATCCGCTGTGTCGCAGCCTCTTCCCATTCCCATAGCTCCCTGCAGCAGTTCTATAAGGCCTCCTGCTGCTATGGCGACAGCCGCACACCACAGCGCACCTTTCCGGGTGAGCGGTCTGCCCTCATGCCAGCGGTCAAAAATCATCGCGGCGGTAAGCGTGCCGAACATTATGGCATGCACCACCTTGTCGGCGCCTTCGAAAAGTTCTATTTCGTCGTCGCCGAGCGGCTGAGGAAAAAGTGTAAGGTAAAGGATAGTGACCGACACCACAACCGTTGGCTGCCAGTCGGGCACTATCCTTATAAGTCTGTCGAACAGGTTCATCGTGCTGCCCAGAGAGCTGCGGATACCGATTCGCGGTAGGCGAGAACACCTTCGTTGGAGAGTTCCACAACCTGACGGCTGCCGTCGGCTGCCGGCATTGATACGTGGGTGTCGTCGATGAATGTCAGGAGTTCGTAGCTTTCGCCGCCGGGAAGTGCCACGCTCCAGGTCTGGTTTTCTTCGTCGAAGTCAAGGCGCACGGTCGATTTGTCGTTCTCGCTGGTGATGGTGTAGCCTTTGCCGTCGCATTCCACGAGATAGCGGCCGTCTTTGCCTTCGATTACTTTCTTGCCCGAGGCCATCGGGTTGCTGCCGCTCCAGAATTCAATAGAGTTGATTACGAGAACGTCGGCAAGAAGCGAAACCTCATATACCGGAAGAATCCAGAATCCGATGAATACAAGCTCGTTTACAAACTTGTTGCTGACACCTTCGTTCCAGGTGCGGAGCTTGTTGAAGAGTGCGAAACTGCCTATGCACGACGTCGTGGTCAGCGATGCTGCAAGCGCTATTATCAGCGCTACGGTGAAACTTTTCTTTCTCATACTGATTTTTTGTGTTAGGGTTAATTATAGCTTTATCGATTTCTTTGCGTGGTCGTAGAATCCGAAAACCTGATTTACGTATTCGTATGTCTGCCTGCCGCGGAAATAGCCGTATTTGCACACGGGGTCGTTGTAGTAC
The DNA here is from genome assembly GCA_900549445.1 of uncultured Porphyromonadaceae bacterium. Classification (GTDB taxonomy): domain Bacteria; phylum Bacteroidota; class Bacteroidia; order Bacteroidales; family Muribaculaceae; genus Duncaniella. The sequence goes on from UROS01000094.1 coordinate 1,230, forward strand.
TCGGGCTTTGATTTCATCAGAATCGCTTTTTCAACGTTGCCCGACCATACCTGCGGATTAAGACCGTATTTTTCAGCGAGAGCTATGGCGTCGTAAACGTGGGCGATTCCCGAATTGTAGGCCGCAACCACGAACTTGCGTCGTTCAGCCGGATCTTTTACCCGCGACTGTAGCGATTTGTCGAGATCGCGGATTATGCGGCATGCGGTCTGAACCGACACCGTGTTGTCCGATAATCTCCCTTCTGCCTTATAGGCTCTTGCCGTGGAGGGCATTATCTGCATTATGCCCCGTGCTCCCGCCCACGAAACGAGAGTAGAGTCGAACCTGCTTTCCGCATATCCTTGCGCGGCGATCAGGCGCCAGTCCCAGCCTATTTCACCGGCATAGTGACGGAAGAGATTGTCGAAAGGCGAAATCTTTCCGCTTTTGAAGTCGATTGCCGGGCGACGCAGGGCTTCGTTTTTGCTCATCTCGAAATACCGTTTCAGCAGCATGGCCTGTCCGCCGCGCTGCCTGTCGTTTTTCAGCCAGGTGTCGATGCTGTCGGCAAGCCATTGGCGGTCCGGGCTTATTGCCCAGCGCGAACGCTGCGGAAAGCTCACTTCGAGAGTGATGTCGAGGTCGTTGTAATAGGTTTTGTTGATGCGGGCTATGTCGCTGTCAACCACCGTGAGCGGTATCTCGCCGCTGCTTACCATGGCTATGAGGTCTTCGGCTATCAGGGTGTCGCGGTCTACGGTGTGGATGTTGATGCCGCCTCCTGTCTCGTCGTTGAGGTTGCGCAGCCGCGCCTCATATTTGGAGTCGCGCTCCACGTAGACGTCGCGTCCCACGAGTTCGGTCACGTCGCTTATCCGCTTGCCGTCCTTTCCGGCGCGCGGCTGCACGAGAACCTGCGAAGTGATGTTTTCCGGCCCGCACGGCACCACGTGTTCGCGGTATTCAGCCGTCACAGGCACCGGATACGCTATCAGATCCACTTTCCCTGAATCGAGCATCTCCACTGCCGAGGCGAGTCCCGGCGCAACCGTCAGGTCGAGCACCATGCCGCGGTCTGCTGCGAGTCCCGACACGAGTTCGTAGTCATATCCCATCTGCATTTCGCGATAGATGAAATACGATTCCGGACTGTAGAGCGTCACCACGCGCAGCGTGTCGGGCAACGGGTGTATGCTGTCGGTGTTTTCACCGTCAGCCTGTCCGCCCTTGTTGCCGCCGCAGCCCCAGAGGCCGAGCAGCGCAGCCGCCGCAATGGCTATCGCCGGTTTACGCATCGGAGAGATATGGTTATCAGTATTCAAACACTCCGGCCTCGCTCCTGATAGTGAGCTTGTTGGCCGGTGCGTCTTCTACCCGTCCTACCACTCTGGCGTCGATGCCGAAACTTTCGGATATGGCTATGACCTTGTCGGCATCCTTAGGACTCACGTAGATTTCCATGCGGTGTCCCATGTTGAACACCTTATACATTTCGGCCCAGTCGGTTCCGCTCTCGCGGGCTATGAGTGCGAACAGCGGCGGTATGGGGAAAAGGTTGTCTTTTATCACGTGTTTGTTTTCCACGAAATGCATTACCTTTGTCTGTGCGCCGCCGGTGCAGTGTATCATGCCGTGTATGGCGGGACGCATCTCGTCGAGCAGGCGCTTGATTACGGGAGCGTAAGTGCGGGTGGGGGAGAGCACGAGCTGTCCGGCGGTGACCGGAGTCCCCTCCACTGGGTCGGTCAGGCGCATGGAGCCGGAGTAAACGAGCTCTTCGGGCACAGCCGCATCGAATGTCTCGGGATATTTTTCAGCGAGATATTTGGCAAAAACATCGTGGCGGGCGGAGGTGAGGCCGTTGCTGCCCATGCCGCCGTTGTAGGATTTCTCGTAAGTGGCCTGACCCGACGAGGATAGGCCTACAATCATATCGCCCCCCTTGATGTTGGCGTTGTCCACCACCTGGTCGCGGCGCATGCGGCAGGTTACGGTCGAGTCAACGATAATGGTTCTGACGAGGTCGCCCACATCGGCGGTTTCGCCGCCGGTCGAGTATATGCTTATGCCCATTTCGCGCAAGGTGGCGAGAAGTTCTTCGGTGCCGTTGATGATGGCGGAGATTACCTCGCCGGGAATCAGGTGCTTGTTGCGCCCGATTGTCGACGACACGAGAATGTTGTCCGTGGCGCCTACGCAGAGCAGGTCGTCGGTGTTCATTATCAGTGCGTCCTGGGCTATTCCTTTCCAGACGCTGAGGTCACCGGTTTCTTTCCAGTATGCGTAGGCCAGCGAGGACTTCGTGCCGGCGCCGTCGGCATGCATGATGTTGCAGTACTCGGGGTCGCCGCCGAGAATATCAGGGATAATTTTACAGAAAGCGTGGGGGAAAATGCCCTTGTCGACGTTTTTGATGGCGTTGTGAACATCCTCTTTTGATGCCGAAACGCCGCGAAGAATATATCTCTGGTCGCTCATAAACAGCTGAAATTTTGTATTGATTTGCAAAAATACGAAAAATCTTGCTCTTAACGGTAATTCAGGGCGAAGAAAAACATCCGCCCCGAAAGATTTTCACTCTTCGTGAACTTTATGGAACTTTTGCAGGTTATTGAGTTGTTCACATTTATAACTATGTTTCATATAGACAATATCGGTTCCGGGAATCTTAATGATGTTCTCGACCTTTCCGGAAAGGTCGCGGTCGTGACAGGGGCCGGCGACGGCATAGGCCGCGGATGCGCCCTGGCGCTTGCCGTCTCAGGCGCATCGGTTGCGGTGAGCGATCTTTCGCTCGAAAAGGCCCGCAGTGTGGCCGATGAAATCAGCGCACTCGGCGGTAATGCAATCGCCGTGGAGTGCAATGTAGCCTGCGAGGCGGATCTTAAGAATCTGATAGATAAGACAGTGAAGGCTTTCGGCACGGTCAATATTCTCGTTAACAATGCGGGAATCGGCGGTGGAGGCCGCGAAAACCCGTTTAAAATCGACCGCGGCTACGTTGAGCGGATATATGCGATCAATGTTTTCGCTCCCTGGGAACTGAGCAGGCTTTCGGCTCCCTACATGGAGAAGTCAGGCTACGGAAGCATAGTCAATATCACTTCCATAAGTTCGGTCGACAAAGATGCTTCGATGTCGGTCTACGCATCGTCGAAGGCGGCGCTCAACCATCTTACTGCGAATCTGGCATTCGACTATGGACCATTGGGCATACGTATTAATAATGTAGGACCCGGTGCCACACGCACTGCCGCCCTCAATTCAATCCTTACGGATCGTATAGAAGCGAAAATGCTGGAGCATACACCCATAAGGCGCCTCGGCGAGGTTACCGACATTGCTCTGGCGGTGCTTTATTTTGCCTCTCCCATGTCGGCCTGGGTAAGCGGTCAGGTGCTCTTCGTGAACGGCGGAGGCCACCAGCGGCTCAGCTGAAACAAACCGTCAGGCAGATTCCTGAATTAAGGAATCTGCCTGACGGTTATATCATTCTGACGTTTGTAAAAGGTCAGATCAGGCTTTTACGCGGCTGACGTAAGAACCGTCGCGGGTATCGATTTCGATGTATTCGCCTTCGTTTACGAAAAGCGGCACGCGAACTTCAGCACCGGTCTCAACTGTAGCGGGTTTGAGGGTGTTGGTGGCGGTATCGCCCTTGAGTCCGGGTTCGGTATAGGTGATTTTCAGGACAGTGCGGATAGGCATTTCAGCGAAAAGCACAGTGTCGGTCGAAGCGTCGCTCACAACCTCCACGGTGTCGCCTTCCTTCATAAATGCAGCGCCGGTAACGAGTTCCTTGTTGATCGGAATCTGCTCGTAGGTTTCGTTGTTCATGAAAATGTCGTCGCCACCGTCGGCATAGAGGTACTGGTAGGGACGGCGCTCCACGCGGACGTCCTCGAGTTTTTCACCGATGTTGAAGCGGCGTTCGAGCACACGGCCGTCGACCACGTCCTTAAGCTTTGTGCGCATGAAAGTGTTGCCTTTTCCGGGCTTTACATGGAGGAACTCCACGCAGAAATAAAGACGGCCGTCCATACGGATGCAGGTGCCGTTCTTGATGTCTTGAGCGTTTATCATAAAAGTTATAGTGTGAGAATTTTGGCGCAAAGATAAGAAAAATAGACTGAACCACAAAATGTAGCGGCGTTTCGGTGGAATTTTAAGTGCGCTGCGGGATATTTTTGTTTGACAGACAGTCTATTTCCGATAAAAAGATTAATTTTGCAAAAATAAACGAAAAAATACCCTCCACTGATTTTTATGATTTCCAAGTTTAAAAACCTGCAGTTTCTCGTTTTTGCACTGATTCTCATTTCTGTACTCGCGGGAGCACTGTTCGTGCGCTCGTCGTCGTCGGCAGAATACCGGGCGGTGGTTCCGGCTGCTACAGTAGTGAAATCGGAATTCGGGGATGAAAAGATTTCAACGCCGGTAGCCAAGGGCGATACGGTGACAGTGACAGGATACAGCGGAAACAGTATTTTTATGCGCTATCATGTGGTCACTGCCGACGGTACACGCGGCACGATGATCGCAAGCGACCTCGACATCCCCGTCATTCCTCAGTTCGGCGACTGCAAGGGAGATACCGTGTGGATTAAGAAAGCCGTATATACGGATTATAAGGACGGACGCCATCTGACGGACTTCGAGGGGCGTATGGCCGACGGAACCGACGTGAAGAGCCTCGTGGCGTCGAGTTTCCGCCCGGCGCTGCCCGACTGGCAGGATTATTCAATAGAAAGCAGTGCCAGAATGCACGTGATTTCCAAGCCGACTTTCGAGAAGAAAATACAGGGAATGACAATCGAGGAAGTGGAGCGCCGCTTCGGCCCGGTGCGCTGCCGGGCGGTCAATGGAAAGGGGCAGACCGTGATGAGCCTCTATACCGACGTGCTCGACACGGCAGACGGTCATATGTATGCCCCGGCGGTAGTATTCAGTCCCGACGGCACTGCTGTCGGAGCCGAGTTTGAGGATATAAGGTATAGAAACGGCTATGCGCTGAGTTTTCTGCCTCTGGCGGCAGAGATCGCTGACATGCCGTTGACGTCGTGGCTTATCCGTTCCCATATTTATGCTCCCGAAAGGAATGATGTAAAATCATCGGGATTCGACACGTTCATGAACTGGGTTATAATGATAGTCGACGGCATTTTCGGACTTATATGGATATTCGGCGGAGGATGCCTGATCATGTATCTGCTCTGGTGGCTGCTCTATTTTCCGAAGATATTCTTCCATGTGGGCGACAGGCTGTTCTGTTTTATAGTTGGTGCCGTTTCGGTCGTCACGGTCTACTACTGGTACGTGGCTCTCGTAATCTGGGGTGCCTACGCGCTCTTCGCGCTGCTGATAATTCCGGCGGTGATAGTGCTCTATAAACTGACGTCGTTGCATTTCGGCGGAATTCCTCACTGGCGTTGTCTGAAGTGCCGGAATATCGACACAATGTATCTTGACCACACCGAGCATCTGTCTACCGACGTGTGCGAAGAGAACAACACCGAGTCAACCGAGGTAGGGTCGAGGACGGAGACCGAGGATACATGGACACGCACTCATTATTCCGACGGCACCTATCGCGACAGCAACCGTAACCGCCGCACCACGACCACTACCGATTACCGCGACGATCACTACCACGACCGGGTACAGTACGACCATTACCGTTATTATTTCCGCTGCGCTTGCTGCGGCAATGTGGAAACAGACACAGACTGCGACCGCAAGCTGCTGAAACGGCGCCATGTCGGGACGAGTCACCATTCCTCGCAGACAGAAAAGGACGAGCGGTTTTGAAAAAATATGGTTAATGCGTAATTTTTAACATTTGCCGGGCGTTTAATATATTTGGCCAGTACAACCGAAAGTCCGGCCGTTTTTACGAATAAATTAAAACTTTTCAGAAAATGCTTGATTTCATTCCATTGTCCATTATCGACGCCTCCTCGATTTTCCAGTGGGTTGTTGACAATGCGAGTTACCTTCTGGTTTTCCTTCTTATGGCAGTCGAGAGCTCGTTTATACCGTTTCCGTCGGAAGTGGTAGTACCGCCCGCAGCATATCTTGCCTGCACGAAGGGCGATATGAACGTCTTTGTGGTTGTTCTCGTCGCCACCGCCGGAGCAATCGTAGGCGCACTCGTCAACTATTATCTCGCAATGTGGATAGGCCGTCCCATCGTATATGCTTTCGCCAATTCCAAGTTCGGCCATGCCTGTCTGATCGATGAGGCTAAGGTAATGAAGGCAGAGAGTTATTTCGACCGCCACGGCGCTATTTCCACTTTTATCGGCAGACTTATTCCGGCTGTGCGCCAGCTTATATCAATACCTGCGGGTCTTGCCCGGATGAATATATTTAAATTCGTGATTTTCACCGGTCTCGGCGCTCTGATCTGGAATGCGGTTCTCGGCGGTCTCGGCTACTGGCTGGGCAAGACAGTGCCTCTCGACAGCCTCTTTGCCACCGTGGAGCAATATAACGACTATCTGACCTATGCCGGTGCGGCCATCGGTGTAGTCTGCGTATGCATTATTCTCTGGAATGTGTTCAAACCGCGAAAAGCAACCTTAAAAGAATAATTATCAACCGTAAAAAGCATCCTTAACGACGATGATTGAAGTAGCTCCCTCGCTCCTTGCTGCCGACTTTACGCGCCTCGACCGTGCCGTTGAAATGGTCAACCGCAGCGAAGCGTCGATGTTTCATATCGACGTGATGGACGGTCTGTTCGTCCCCAATATCTCAATCGGTTTCCCGATTATCTCGTCTATTTCCAAAATTGCCGAGAAGCCGCTCGACGTGCACATGATGGTGACGGATCCGGGGCGGTATGTCGACATGGTGCGTGATTCCGGCGCAGCGGTGATGAACGTGCATCAGGAAGCATGCATTCATCTCGACAGGGTTGTGAACCGTATAAAAAATGCCGGAATGCGGGCTGCGGTCACTCTCAATCCGGCAACCCCGGTGGAAATGCTTTCCGAGATCATCGGCGAGCTCGACATGGTGCTTCTCATGAGCGTAAATCCGGGTTTCGGAGGCCAGAAATTCATAACCCGCACCATTGATAAGGTGCGCCGGCTCAAGCAACTTATATCCGACAGCGGATCGCAGGCTGTTGTTGAAATCGACGGTGGTGTCAATATGGAGACCGCGCCGGCACTCGTTGAGGCCGGGGCCGACATCCTCGTGGCCGGGAGCTACGTGTTTAAAGCACCCGACCCGGTCGAGGCCATAGCCGCTCTGCGCCGTATCAAGTGACTAAACAACCTCTTATAATCCATTCTATGGTTCAGGATATCAGAATTGAAGAATACGATTATCCTCTCCCTGACGGACGCATAGCGCGCTATCCTCTGGCTGAGCGCGACAAATGTCTGCTGCTTTACCGCAGTCCGGACGGCGAACTGGCTACCCGGCGGTTTTACGAACTTCCGGAACTTCTTCCAGCCGACTCGATTCTCGTGTATAACAACACGAGGGTAATCAATGCCCGTCTGCGGTTCCGCAAGGGCGACGACGGCAGCGGGGCGCTCATAGAAATTTTCTGCCTCGAACCGCAGTC
>UROS01000095.1 GCA_900549445.1 uncultured Porphyromonadaceae bacterium
CGCTCGGGTCTGAATCTGAGACGCCGTTTTTTAGGATTGAATTATATGAAAACCGCATTAATCACAGGCGTCACGGGTCAGGACGGGTCGTTTCTCGCCGAGTTTCTGCTTGAAAAGGGCTACGATGTCCATGGTACCATACGGCGCTCGAGCGTCGATTTCCGCGAGCGTATAGCTCACCTCGAGGGTCATAGGAATTTCCATCTCCATTATGCAGACTTAGGCGATTCGATGTCGCTGCTGCAGGTGGTGGGCAAAGTGCGCCCCGATGAAATATACAATCTGGCGGCGCAAAGCCACGTGCAGGTGAGTTTCGATGCTCCGGAATTCACTGCCGACGTAGACACTACGGGCGTGCTGCGCATCCTTGAGGCCGTCAGGCAGTGCGGGCTGACCTCCACGTGCCGCATATACCAGGCGTCGACCTCGGAACTCTACGGCAAGGTTGAGGAAGTGCCGCAAAACGAAAAAACGCCGTTCCACCCCTATTCGCCCTATGCCGTGGCCAAGCTCTACGGGTTCTGGATAGTGAAGGAATACCGCGAGGCGTACAATATGTTCTGCTGCTCGGGAATTCTTTTCAACCACGAGAGCGAGCGCCGCGGTGAGACTTTCGTAACCCGTAAGATCACCCTTGCCGCGGCCCGAATATCGCAGGGCAAGCAAGAGAAGCTTTACCTCGGGAACCTCTCGAGTCTCCGCGACTGGGGCTATGCGCGCGACTATGTGGAGTGTATGTGGCTCATTCTCCAGCAGCCGCAGCCCGATGACTATGTAATCGCTACGGGCGAGCAGCACTCGGTGCGCGAGTTCTGTCTGCTGGCGTTCCGCCGCGCGGGCATCGAGCTGCGCTTCGAGGGTGAGGGAGCCGACGAAAAGGGCATTGACGTGAAGACGGGGAAGGTGCTGATAGAGGTGTCGCCCGACTTCTACCGTCCAACCGACGTAGTGAACTTATGGGGCGATCCCACCAAGGCGAAGGAGCAGCTCGGCTGGGATCCGCAGAAAAAGACGTCGTTCGAGCAGCTCGTGAACCTGATGGTCGACGCCGACATGGCAAAGGTAGCCGTTGAGCGCGCCGGAGAGCAGGTGAAGATGAATCTCGCCGAATACCTCGAAAAAGGCATCGTGAAATAGTGGCTGCCCCGATTTCACACACACCGCGTCGGCTTAACGCAGCGGCATTCGCCATCGTGTCGTCGCTGTTCCTCCTCTGGGGGATGGCGAACAATATGAACGATACTCTTCTGGCAGCTTTCCGGCGAATAATGTCGATGTCAGATCTCCAGACGTCGCTCGTTCAGTCGGCTTTCTACGGCGCTTATTTCTGCGTTGCGCTTCCGGCATCGATTTTCATCAGCCGTCACACTTATAAGTCCGGCATAATCCTGGGGCTGGCATTATACGCTTCCGGCACCATGCTGTTTTATCCGGCAGGACAATGCGCATCCTATGGATTTTTTCTTTTCGCCATCTATATAATGGCAGCGGGATGCGCGGTACTCGAGACCACGGCCAATCCCTGTGTGCTCTCCATGGGGCCCGCCGCTACGGCGACTCGGCGGCTCAACATAGCCCAGTCGCTCAATCCGGTCGGGGCCGTAGCAGGCATATTAATCAGCCGCCATTTCATTCTTTCGGAGCTCCACGATGCCGATGCAGCCACCCGGGCAGCCATGGATTCCGCGGAGTTAGAGGTGATGCAGAGCCATGAACTCAGTGCCATATCCGGGGTATATATTCTTATTGGTGCGGTGCTTCTGGTTCTGCTTGCAGGCATTCTTTTCGTGAGGATGCCTGACGGCAGCGATTCTCACAACAGCAACCTCAAGTCGACCTTCCGGGCGCTGTTCCGCAACCGGCGTTGGCGCTACGGAGTAGTGGCGCAGTTTTTCTACGTGGGTGTGCAGACGGGGGTATGGTCCTTCACCATCCGCCTCGCAATGGACAGACTCGGGGTGAAAGAGGCCGACGCTTCGACTGTTTTTCTATGGTCGATAATCGCATTCACCCTTTTCCGCTTCCTGTTCACCTGGCTCATGGGTTACATAAAGCCTGTCAGACTTCTTGCCGTCGCGGCGATAGCGGCGATTATGTGTACGGCAGGAGTAATTTTCACCAACGGCGAGACTTCAATCGTCTTTCTTGTAGCCGTTTCGGCATGTATGTCGCTGATGTTCCCGACCATCTACGGCATCGCACTCGAGGGCGTCGCCCCTGAGAGGATGAAACTCGCTGCAGCCGGGCTAATCATGGCAATACTCGGAGGGGCCGTAATAACGCCGGTTCAGGCCTGGGTTTCGGATCGGTTCGGCATCGGAATCTCATTCATAGTACCCGTTATCTGTTTCGCAGTGGTGCTGTCATATACACTCGGCGTAATATTACACCACCCCAAACCGTTAACAAAATAGAATGCTTTGTAAAAAAGGTTCCTTTAACTATGAGAATTCTGATTGAAACCGCCCGAGGGTTTGAAAAAAGCCCCTTTTATGATATTGTGTATGAGTGGGAAGACGTGCTGACTGAGAAACTCGGCGACGCCCGACTGTCATACCGTTCAAAATTCGAGAACGATTTGCTGCGTGCAACTCAGAAAATCGGGTTTCTGAACATTGCGCCATGCCACCCTACGGGCAGCAGCGATGTCAGGATAAGATTCGATATGCTACCGAGACAAAATAATGATTTCAGGAATCATTACAACACAGTGCCGTGGCTGATTGATTTTTTCCTCGACGAGGGAGATTACGACCGCTTTTACCGGGCCTACAAAGGATATCCGCTGGTACTCGTGTCGAGCATGGAGGTCTATGACCTGCTTAAGAAAAGCGGATGCCCGTTGAATATCCGGCATCTTGCGCTGTCGCTTCCCGACAACTACGGATTCGATCCAAAAGTATTTGAAGAAAAGCGCTACGACATTGTACTGGCAGGTCGACCGAATCCGGCTCTCGCCTCTTTCCTCGAGCAATATCTTAAGAAACATCCGGAGACGACGGTGATAAGCCGAAAGATCAGAGGTAACAACTTCGATTATTTAGACCTCAAAGGCAATATCGTGTCGAGATCCGATGCGCCGTCGCGTCAGGAATATTTCAGAATTCTAAAGATGGCTAAAGTTGCTTTTTACGGTACTCCCGGGCGAAACGCTAAAGAAAAAGCCGGCAAATTCAATCAGGTGACACCGCGTTTTCTCGAAATGTTGTCGGCCGGGTGTATTCCTATATTGCAGTACACAGACAATCCCGACACCCGTTACTATGAACTCGGGTCGTGGTGCCCGAGCATCGAGTCCTACGACCAGTTCGAAACAGAAATGAACCATGCGCTTTCGGCCACACCTGATTCCGAGAAGTTTGCCGCTTATCTGAGGAAACATTATACTTCGGTAAGGGCAAACGAATTGTCGAATATCATAAAAGAACTCAAATGAAAAAAATAGCAGTGATAGGAGCCGGAGTATCCGGTCTGACCTGCGCGCGAGAGCTTAAAGACAGAAACAAAGTTACGGTTTTTGAGAAAGAGTCGACGCCCGGAGGTCTGATCAGATGCCGGAGGATTGAAGGGTCGCTTTTCCACATTTGCGGAGGACACGTGTTCAACACCCGTAATCAGAACGTGCTCGACTGGTTCTGGAATATATTCAATAAATCGGACTGGCGTCTGACCGACCGCAACTCAGTGGTTTTCATGAACGATGGCCTCGAAATTCCTTATCCCATAGAAAACCACGTATACTTGTTCGGCACAGAGGTACAGAAATCCTTTATCAATGACCTTGTTGAGATAGCCGCAGACAGCCAGTTCCAGCCATCTAACTTCGAGGAATTCCTTAAGCACAGATTCGGCTCTACTCTTTATAGAATGTATTTTCAGCCCTACAACGAAAAGGTCTGGCGCCGTGACCTCAGACATGTTCCACTATCCTGGCTCGAGGGGAAATTGCCTATGCCTACCGTGGCGGAGATGATTTACAACAACATAAACCACGTCAAGGAAAAGCAATTTGTCCACAGCACCTTCTGGTACGAAAAACATGGCGGTTCGCAGCTGATAGCCGACACTCTCGCCAAGGGACTCGACATACGCTATGAAGCCGACGTCAAATCCATCGAGAAGGATGGAGAACACTGGAAAGTATGCGGCGAAGAATTCGACACCGTAATCTTCTGCGGCAACCTGAAGGATCTTCCTTCCGTATTGAAAGGGGCGGAAATATCAAACTACACCCCGCAGATAGATGCACTTGAATATCACGGCACAACATCCGTGTTCTGCGAAATAGAAAACAATCCTTACAGCTGGATATATCTCCCTTCCAGAGATCATGAATCGCACCGCATAATCTGTACCGGTAATTTTTCGCCGACGAACAACGCCGAAGGCAAAATGACTGCCACGGTAGAATTTACCGATGAAATTTCGGAAGCCGACATAAAAAAGAATCTCGCGAAGATCCCGCTGAATCCGCGCTATATCACTCATCATTACAACAGATATACCTATCCTGTTCAGGATTCCTCCACGCGAAAAATGATAAAATCACTGAAAAGCGTTTTATCAGCAAGAAATTTCTTTCTTACGGGACGGTTCGCCGACTGGGAATACTACAATATGGATGCCGCGATGGGTGCGGCGCTGGAACTATGCAAAACGTTTAAGTAATGGCAAAGAAAGTATTCGTTTCGGGTTGCTACGATATGCTGCATTCCGGGCATGTGGCATTTTTCCGCGAGGCATCACAGTATGGAGACCTCTATGTTGGCATAGGCTCCGACAGAACAATACAGGAACTCAAAAATCGTCGCACTGTATATTCCGAAAAGGAGCGGCTCTATATGGTCAAGGCAATCCGTTACGTTACCGACGCTTTTATCAACCCGGGGAGCGGCATGCTTGATTTCCTCGAGACACTTGATATAGTCAAACCCGACATCTTTGTGGTGAATTCCGACGGCGCGACACCTGAAAAAGAAAAACTCTGCCGTGAGCGTGGCATGGAGTACGTGGTACTCGAACGGATTCCGGACGAGGGACTGACCGCAAGGTCAACCACGTCGCTGCGCCGGGAGGTAAAATCACATCTCCCCTATCGCATAGACATTGCAGGGACATGGATTGACCAGCCCTACGTGTCGCAGTTCGGAGCGGGATGGGCGCTGACGGCATCAATCGAACCGACGGTAGAGTTTATGGAACGTGGCGGAATGTCGACCTCCACACGTAACGCCGCCCGGAAAATCTGGCCATACGAACTGCCCGACTACGATGAGGAGATGCTCGCCCGCCTGCTGTTTTGCTTCGAGAACGATCCGGAGAACAAGGGACACGTTTCCGGCGCCCAGGACGCCATCGGCATCTGCATGTCGGGGCTGACGCGCCATTATTACAATGGCCGTTACTGGCCCGAACGCATTGAATCGTGCCACGACGAGCTGATTCTCTCCTGGCTGGAATCCCATATAGTTCTCGTGCCGATGTTTCCACGCCGTGAAGGGTGCTCGGTGGTGGAAGGAAAAGACGTTACACCTGAAAAAGTAGCTGCTCTCACCTCGGCCGCATCGCGTTGCTGGGACGCCATAATGACACGCGATCTACCGGAATTCGCCCGTTCTTTCACCGATTCGTTTGCTGCGCAGGTGGCAATGTTTCCGGCCATGATGCAACCGGGAGTTCAGGAATACATAGACCGATACAAAGACACGGCGCTCGCATGGAAAATGCTCGGAGCCGGCGGCGGAGGCCATCTGGCGCTGGTGCTTCCCGACGGCTGTTCACGCAGCAAGGAGATGATTCCCGTCAAAATCCGCCGCCGCGGATTCTAAACTATAACTTTGAAACATTATGGAAAAGAATGCTAAAATCTACGTTGCCGGACATCGCGGTATGGTGGGTTCTGCCATCGTACGTGAGTTGCAGCGACAGGGCTACACCAACATCATAACCCGCACCCACCGCGAACTCGATCTGATCAACCAGCAGGCTGTCAACGACTTTTTCGCCACCGAACGGCCGGAATACGTTTTCCTCGCCGCAGCAAAGGTCGGAGGCATCATAGCCAACCAGTCGGCACTCGCAGATTTCATGTACGACAACATGATGCTGGAGATGAATGTTATCAACGCCGCGTGGCGCAACGGCTGCCGCAAGCTTGAGTTTCTCGGCTCATCGTGCATATATCCCCGCATGGCTCCCCAGCCCATGAAGGAAACATGCCTGCTCACCTCTGAACTTGAAAAGACCAACGAAGCATACGCACTTGCCAAAATCTCCGGTCTGAAATACTGCGAGTTTCTCAACCGCCAGTATGGCACTGACTATATCTCGGTGATGCCAACCAATCTCTATGGCCCTAACGACAACTACCATCCGGAACACTCTCACGTGCTTCCGGCCCTTATCCGCCGTTTCCATGAGGCGAAAGTGAGCGGAGCGGAGAGCGTCACCTGCTGGGGCGACGGCTCGCCGCTACGCGAGTTTCTCTATGTTGACGATCTCGCAAATCTGTGTGTATTTTTAATGAATAACTATTCAGGAAATGAAACCGTAAACGCGGGTACGGGCAAAGAACTGACAATCAAAGAACTTACGGAGATTGTAGCATCAATAGTAGGTTACGGGGGCAAGATAGAATGGGACATAACAAAGCCGAACGGCACCCCCCGCAAACTCCTTGATGTTAGCAAGGCCACCGCTCTCGGATGGACCTACAGAACTGAGCTGCCCGACGGCATCCGCCTCGCCTACAACGATTTTCTCACAAATCCCATGCGTGCCGAGCGGTAACGTAAAAATCAAACGGCCGCAATCTGCATCCGGGCAAATTGCGGCCGTTTTTTATGCTTTCCAAAACAGATTATTTCGCTTCGGGACGGGTATAGCCGTCTTTTTCGCAACGTTTCGACATAGCCTCAATACGTGCTTTTGTCTCCGGATGAGAGGAGAACATTTTAGTAATATAGCTCTGTTTTTGGGAAGAATCACCTTCAAGCGACTGGAGTTTTTCAAACGACATCACCATTCCCCACGGATTTTTGCCTTTCGAGACGAGAAAATCATAGCCGCAGTTGTCGGCTTCCTTTTCCTGTTTCTGGGAGAATTTAGCATTAATGAGCGACTGGCTGAGATTGCCGAGCTGCGACTCGGTCAGAGCTGCTGCCGTGCCGTTGGCTGAGGCGATGGCATCTTTTGCAGCTCCGGTAAGCAACTCGTTTTTAAAGGCATTTTTGGAGTGGCGCTTAATGACATGGCCGATTTCGTGGCCGATTACACCGAGAAGTTCATCGTCGTTTAAAAGATCCATGAGTGAGGAAAAAACGCGCACACTTCCGTCGGGACAGGCGAATGCGTTTACGTCAATCACATTATAGACCTTAAAATTCAACGGAATACCATCAGCATCCGTAATTCCTTCGGTTAGTTTGGTCAGTCTCTGAGTATAGGGATCGTCGGCGGGTAGTACAGGGTTATTTTTATCCATCCAGTCAACGGATTCCTTCACGTAGGCAGCCATTTGCTCGTCGGTAAGCGTAAAAGCCTGAACAGCCTTCTGTGCCCCGCCGATAGCTTTTTTCAGATTAAACTGAGCGCTTGCAGAAAAAGAAGCGACGAGTGCAAATGCACATGCAAAGATTAAACTTTTTGCTGATTTCATTATTGGTTTATTGATTTGGTTAGATGTTACAATTATAGCCCGATTGATTCCAATAAGAGCCTCCTGTCGGGAGGCTCTTATAATTTTTGAACATTCTGTGATCCGGACGCGATTCGAACGCGTGACCGACTGCTTAGAAGGCAGTTGCTCTATCCAGCTGAGCTACCGGACCTACCTTGGTTGCTTTTGCGACCACAAAGTTAGCGATTTTATTTCACTCCCGCAAAAACTACCGCTCGATTTTCTGGTACAACATATTATTTTATCGTGGCTTTTTTAACGTGTGGACAAAAAAACCGCTGCCGGTTCCCGGCAGCGGCCGCGCGCGAATTCGTCCGTGCGCTATTGGGCAGAAAAGAGTTGTGTGTCAGTTTCTTTTTTATCTTGCGATTTTGATTTTTGCATCGCCTGCTTTTACAATATATATGCCGGCGGGAAGTGATGCAAGTGAGAAGGAACTCTGATCGGAAGACATCACAAGGTAACCCTCTGTATTATAAACAGCAGCAAATTCAGCTCCCTCCACACTGACAATATGGGAAGAACGGTTGTAGGAGATATTGCAACCGGTAGCTGTCAGGTTGGCAACCGACGATTGTCCGGCAGGTTTAACCTGCAATTTGTCGAGGCAAAAATAGCCCGGTGTGTTCATACCGTAATTTCCCGTGTCAGTACTGTCCATAGTAAAATAGATTTCATTGACGGTGCCGAGCGAAGTGAGATCCACATACATCCATCCACGGTTAATTGTAAGGCAACCGTTTTTATACGAAGCGAGCGATACTTCAATAGTTTTCTCCGATTCATCCGGGGCGATGCCATGGATAGTGAGAGTGAATTTGTCGTTGTTGGTAAACTCGCGCGAAAATGGGTTGCCTTCTTCCAAATTGTAGTAAGCATAACTGTTAAGATTGATGTAGACGCCTACAGGCTCGTAACTTTTACCGTCGGAAAATGTGATGTCTACAGGTCGGCGCGACATATAAGCATTGTAATATGCGACCATATAAGGTACCGATGCGTTTACTACCGGAGCGCCATAGGAATCGAGTTTAACACTACCGTCGTCGTTGAGCTCTATTCCTGTCTCTTATACACATCTGACGCTGCCGACGAATAGAGAGG
>UROS01000096.1 GCA_900549445.1 uncultured Porphyromonadaceae bacterium
CATTCTGGATTGGGGCTTATGTCGCGCTGTCTTCTAACCGATTTTTTACAATGACATTGCTCCACGGACGGAGGGACACAAATTTGTTCGCGGCAGAGTCTTTTGGAGAATTCCGGAAAAATGCGTAATTTTGTAGATAGAGAATGTCTCAACGCACTCTGAAACCTCAACATCAACCTTATGGCACCGCTTTTCTCCATAATCACCGTAACTTACAATGCGGAGAAGACTCTCCCCGCCACCCTTGAAAGCCTGTCGCGGCAGACATGCAGGCTTTACGAGCATATCCTTGTTGATGGCGGCTCATCGGATTCAACCGTTGAGCTCTGCCGCAGTGCGGCTCTGCCGGGTGCCAGAATAATTTTCCGAGCGGGACAAAGGTCTCTACGACGCCATGAACAAAGGGCTCGGTCTCGCGCAGGGCGACTACGTGATGTTTCTCAACGCGGGCGACTCCCTCACGTCGCCCGATACTCTCGATCTGCTCGCCCGTGCCATAATGGACAACGACTATCCCGGCATTGTTTACGGTCAGACCCGTATAGTCGATTCCTCCCGCCGGGTACTCGGCAGCCGTCATCTGCGCGCTCCCGAAAAACTGACTCTCGCAAGCTTCGCCGATGGGATGGTTGTGTGCCATCAGGCTTTCGTGGTGCTCCGCAAACTCACCGACAGTTTCAATACCTCCTACCGTTATTCGGCCGACTACGACTGGTGCATACGCTGTCTGCAGCGCAGCAAACGCAACGAATATGTCGACGCCGACATTGTGGATTACCTCTTCGAGGGGGTAACCACCGCCAACCGCCGCAAGTCGCTTATCGAACGCTTCCGGATAATGTGCCGATACTACGGTGTACTCCCTACTCTCTGGCGTCATCTTAAATTCATTCCACGCTTTCTCAACCGGCGGCGCGAGGAACGTAACTTCAAATAACCTAAACAAATATGTCCATAATTCTGAATACTACTTTCCATCTCGACTCAGCGCTGACCGAAGAATTTCTCGGCTGGGTCCGAAGCCGGTATCTGCCGTCGGCGCTCGCATCCGGACTGCTCCACACTCCCTCCATTTCCCGGCTGATGGTGCAGGTGGCAGAAGGGGCAGACGGGTTTGCCGTTCAGCTTAAAGCCGACTCGTCTACAGCCGCCTCTCAGTGGCACGACGGTGAAGGCGACCGTCTTCGCCGGGAACTCTCGTCGAATTTCGGCGACCGCATGGTATTTTTCACCACTCTGATGGAAGAATTGCCTGTAGAATAATGGAACAGTCAGCCTCAGCCTCTCCGCTCGCGCAGTTCGATAAGATAATCATCGGCATTGACCCCGGCACAAACGTGATGGGGTACGGCATTCTTGGCGTCAAGGCGAAAAAGCCGTTGCTCGTAGCCCTCGGTGTAATCAAACTCAGCAAATTTGAAAGCCACTATCTGAGGCTCTCGCGCATCTACAGCAGAGTACTCCAGCTTGTGGAGCAGTATCTGCCTGACGAGATGGCTATAGAAGCTCCGTTTTTCGGCAAAAACGTGCAGTCTATGCTTAAACTGGGGCGTGCACAGGGAGTTGCGATTGCAGCAGCTCTTGCTCGCGATGTTCCCATCCACGAATACGAACCCCGTAAAATAAAAATGGCCATTACGGGCAACGGTGCGGCATCAAAGGAGCAGGTGCGCGAAATGCTGCGCCGCACACTCAACATCAGCGCTGACAGGCTTGAGGATATCGAGCTTGACGCCACCGACGCACTCGGTGCGGCTGTATGCCATTTCTACGAATCCTCCCGTCCGCAGCCGACAGCCGGCCCCAAGTCATGGAAAGAATTCATAGCCAGAAACCCCGACAGGGTAAAGTGAACGGCACACTTTTTTTCATTTCCCACTGTCCGATCTCTTGGCGATTCAACGATTTATTGCTATCTTTGTAGTTCAATCCTAAGGCTCCTGGTGCCGCCTGTAGCGGCGCCCAATACCGCCGGTCGGTTTTTATTATTTGACTATAAAAAATATCATATATGAAATTTTCAGTACCGAGCAAAACGCTCAACAGCTACGCTTCGTCGGTTAGCAAAATCATCAATGCAAAGAATGCTCTCGTTATTCTCAACAATTTTCTCTTTACCATCGAGGGCGAAACGCTTACCATAGCCGCGTGTGACGGCGAGAACACGCTCTGCGCGCGAATTCCCATCATCGACGTGGAGGGCGAAGGCGAGGTCTGCATCGACGCACGCCGAATCGTAGATCTTCTCCGCGTGATGCCCGAGCAGGAACTCACTTTCTCGGTCGACGAGTCGACTATGGAAATCGAGATGTCACACCCCAACGGCTCCTACAAGTTCATGGGCATAAACGGCAGCGAATATCCCCGCATCCGCCGCAATCAGGAATCCTCCGCCATGGAGTTTTCCGTTCCCGGCGCCAACCTGCTCCGCGCCCTCGAGTCGACATCGTTTGCAGCCGGCACTGATCCCCTGCGGCCGCAGATGATGGGCGTGTACTGGGACATCAAGCCCGACAGCCTCATTTTCGTAGCCACCGATACCCACAAGCTCGTAAAATACGAGGATACCAGCATTGCTCCCGGAATCGAATCGTCGTTCATTCTCCCCAACAAGTCGACCAACGTGTTCAAAAGCGTGTTCGGCAAAGATGAGATTGTACGCATTTCGCTTGATCCGGAACAGGGTGTGACTTTTGAAACAGATACTTTCACTTTCGACAGCCGTCTCGTCAAAGGCCGCTTCCCCGACTACAACCGCGTAATTCCTACCAACAACCCTTATACTCTCGATGTTGACCGCCAGATGTTCAGCAACGCATGCCGCCGTGTGAGCCTCTTCGTTGACGAAGGCCACGGTCTGCTCAAATTCAAACTCGAACCGGACAAAATGACCATCAAGGCATCGGACAACGAATACAACACTTCAGGCGTGGAAACCCTCGACTGCGAATTCAACGGCTCCGATATGGTGATCGGGTTCAGCTCCTTCTACCTCGCCGACCTTACCGGAATCCTCTGGACAGACCATATACTGTTCAAACTCGCCGACCCTTCGCGTCCTGCGGTAATCGTACCCACCGAAGACCGTCCCGACTCGAAACTCACCATGCTCCTCATGCCGATGAACGTGGCTGAATTCTAATCTTCCGACAAAGATGCAGCTTAATCTTAAACGGCCGATTATTTTTTTCGACCTCGAAACGACCGGCACGAACGTCACCCAGGATCGCATCGTGGAAATATCCCTTATAAAGGTGATGCCTTCCGGCGAAGAGATAGAAAAAACCCGCAGAATCAACCCCGGAATACCGATTCCGGCGGAGGCTACGGAGATACATCATATTTCCGATGCCGACGTTGCCGACGCTCCGACCTTCAAAATGGTGGCCAAGGATCTTGCACGGATATTCACCGGATGCGACATAGCAGGCTTCAACTCCAACCGCTTGGACATTCCGATGCTCGACCAGGAGTTTCAGCGCGCCGGAGTGAAATTCGACTTCACAAAGCCACGGTTTATCGACGTGCAGACTATTTTCCACAAAAAAGAGCAGCGCACGCTTGTAGCCGCATATCGCTTTTACTGCGACAAGGATTTGGAAGGCGCACACTCGGCCAACGCGGATACCCGCGCCACCTACGAGGTGCTCAAAGCGCAGCTCGACCGATATTCAGATCTGTCCAACGACATCGACGCTCTCAGCGATTTCTCCTCGCAGAACCGCAATGTCGACCTCATGGGCCGGCTGATATACAACGACAAGCGTCAGGAGGTGATTAATTTCGGAAAATACAAGGGAAAGCTGGCCGAAGAGGTTCTTCGTTCCGACCCGGGCTATTACAGCTGGATTCTTCAGGGCGATTTTCCACAGAACACCAAAGACGCCTTCACCAAAATCAAACTCAGGCTCAAGGATGCTTAAAGGCAAGCACATAATTCTCGGAATTTGCGGCGGCATCGCCGCCTACAAATCGGTTACGCTTCTTCGGCTCCTCATAAAGGCGGGAGCCGAAGTTCAGGTTGTCATAACTCCGGCTGGAAAAGAATTCATAACGCCCGTGACGCTTTCCGCCCTCAGCCATAAGCCGGTGATCAGCGAGTTTTTCACCGCCAATACCGGAGAATGGCATTCGCACGTTGATCTCGGACTCTGGGCCGACTGCATGGTCATTGCTCCGGCCACCGCCTCGTCGATTGCCAAAATGGCCAACGGGATTGCCGACAATATGCTCATAACCACCTATCTCTCGGCAAAGTCGCAGGTGTTTGTCGCCCCGGCTATGGATCTCGACATGATGAAGCACCCCTCCACCCGGCATAATATCGGGCTGCTCCGTTCGTATGGCAACATCATCATAGAGCCGGAAGACGGAGAACTCGCCAGCGGGCTCATAGGGAAAGGCCGCATGGAAGAGCCTGAAAAAATATTCGCTGTTCTCCAGCAGTATTTTGCCTCCAAAGGCGACATGAAAGGCAAGCGTGTGATGATTACCGCCGGGCCCACCTACGAGAAAATCGATCCGGTAAGATTCATCGGGAATTATTCTTCTGGGAAAATGGGCTATGCTTTGGCCGAGGCCGCCGCGCGGCGCGGTGCTGAAGTCACACTCGTAAGCGGCCCCGTGGCACTGACGACAGAGAATCCGTCCATAACAGTTGTAAAGGTTGAATCCGCACGCCAGATGCTTGATGCATGCCTCCGGGCGTTTCCCGACAGCGACATAGCGATAATGTGCGCAGCTGTTGCGGACTATGCCCCGGCAGAAGCAGCCGAAAGCAAAATCAAGCGGGAGCACGACGAGGTGCCCTCTATCAGACTCGTTAAAAATCCCGACATAGCCGCCTCGCTTGGGAAAGGAAAGCGTCCCGGTCAGATTCTCGCCGGTTTCGCCCTCGAGACAGACCATGAATTCGGCAATGCCTGCGAGAAACTCGAGCGTAAGAATCTCGACCTGATAGTGCTGAACTCACTGCGCGACTCAGGAGCAGGCTTCGGCACCGACACCAACAAGGTGTCGATTATCACCCGCCCGGGCAACCGTACCGATTTCCCGCTGAAATCCAAGGCCGAGGTAGCCGACGATATTCTCAACGCGATTATGTCTGTCAAAAAACCGTAATTTCCACACAGCATCTCCCCTCCTATGATCAGATATTTTTTTTCATTTGTTTCCGCCCTATTCTGTATGCTTCCGCTTGCGGCTCAAGAACTGAACTGCAAGGTGGAGATAAACTCGCAGCAGATTGAGGGGACAAACAAACAGGTGTTTCAGACGCTTCAGGAAGCCATGTCGGAATACATCAATACCCGCAAGTGGACCGACGCACAGTTCTCGCCAAACGAGAAAATAGAGTGCACGCTCTTCTTCACCATAAAGGAATATGACGACGGCGAAGGCCTGATGAAAGGCGACCTGCAGATACAGTCAATCCGACCGGTCTACAACAGTTCGTATACCACCACCCTCATTAACTTCAAGGACAACAACATAGAGTTCACGTACCGTGAAAACGAGCCGCTTATCTATTCCGAGACCACCATGGAAAGCAACCTCACGGCAATCCTGAACTTCTACGCCTACTTCATCCTCGCAATGGACTTCGACAGTTTCGCGCCCAAAGGCGGCGACCCCTACTTCGACCGGCTCGAAACCATCGTGCATCTGGCCCAGTCGTCGGGCGAAACCGGATGGAAAGCTTTCGAGGACACCAAAAACCGTTCGGCGCTCCTGAGCGCCTACACCGACCCGGCCACCTCGGCCATGCGCGATCTCACCTACAGCTACCATCTGCAGGGACTCGACCAGATGTCGGTTGCGCCCGACAAAGGAAGATCCAACATAACAAAAGCCCTCGAAACACTAACAGACATTTCAAAGGTCGCTCCTATGAGCGTAGCCCTGTCGCTTTTCAAGGACTCGAAACTCGACGAACTCGTCAACATCTACTCGAAAGGCCTGCCCGAGGAGCGCGATCACGCCTTCGAGATTCTTTCCCCTCTCTATCCTACCGAACAACAACGCCTTGAAAAAATAAAGAAAGGCGATGAAAACAAATAACCCGAATGCTTGAATCACTCCATATCTCCAACTACGCCCTGATTGATACCGTCGACATCTCGTTTCATCCGGGATTCAACGTAATCACTGGCGAGACCGGCGCCGGAAAGTCGATTATTCTTGGCGCTCTGTCGCTGATCTTAGGCGGCAGAAGCGACTCGCGGGTTGTCAGAAACCACGATGCCAAATCGGTTATCGAAGCGGTTTTCTCCGTGGACAATTATCCTGATCTGCGCGAATACTGCCTGAACGCCGACATTGAATGGGACGACAGCCACTGCATTCTCCGCCGTGAGATCTCTCCCACCGGCAGATCAAGGGCTTTTATCAACGACTCCCCCGTGCCGCTCAACAAACTTCAGGCAGTAGCCCTGCAGCTCGTCGACATTCACTCGCAGCACCAGAACCAGCTCCTTGCCCGACCGGATTTCCAGCTTCAGGTAATCGACACCCTTGCCGGAAATGCCGAACGCCTCGAACGCTTTACAGTCCGTTACAATGCTTTCCGCGAGGCTGCCCGCGCACTCAAGGCCATGAAACTCCGCATTGAAAAGAGCCGCGAGGATGAGGAGTTCACCCGCTATCAGCTCGAACAGATAGAGGAACTCAACCTCATTCCGGGCGAGCAGGATGAACTTGAAAAGGAGCGCGATGTTCAGGCGAATCTCGCAGCCATAAAAAACGCTCTTTCCGAAATTACCGACTCGCTGAGTGAGGGTGACGACAACGCAGAGTCGCTCGTCAGCCGAGCCATCGACTGCTGTTCCGATCTTGGCTCGGTGCTGAACGAGGCCGACGACATTCCTTCGCGACTTGAATCGGTAAAAATCGAAATCAACGATATAGCATCAACCCTATCGGAGATAAACGAAAACCTCTCCGCCGACGGATATGCCCTGACCGAAATCGAAGACCGGCTCAACGCAATCTATACTCTCTGCAGAAAGCACCACGTTGATAATTCCGACGATCTCATATCGCTGCGCGATCAGCTGCGCGCGCGCCTCGCCGACCTCGACACGTCGGACGAAACCGTGGCCGAACTCGAACGCGATGCCCGCAGGGCCCGAGCTCTGGCCCGCGAAACCGCAGCCGAAATCTCGGAAGCGCGCAAGGCCGAAGCGCTGAAATTCGGTGAAAAACTCCGTGAAATCGCCATGCCCCTCGGTATGAAGAATCTGCAGTGCGACATTCGTGTGGAGCAGACCGACATGTCGCCCACCGGAATCGACATCGTAAACTTCATGTTTGCGTTCAACAAGAACCAGCCGCCGATGCCTGTAGGCGACACGGCCTCGGGCGGCGAGATTTCGCGTCTGATGCTCTCTATAAAGTCAATCATCGCCTCGAAGATGCAACTGCCCTCGATAATTTTCGATGAAATTGACACCGGAGTGTCGGGCGACGTGGCAAACCGCATGGGTGCAATGATGCGCGACATCGCCCGCAATATTCAGGTAACTGCGATTACCCATCTGCCTCAGGTGGCCGCAAAAGGAGAAAGTCATTATAAAGTATATAAGGAGGATGACGAGGACGCCACCCATACCCGCATTGCTCTGCTTACCACCGAACAGCGGGTTGAAGCCCTTGCCGCCATGCTCGGCGGCGATCACGTAGGCGACGCCGCCATGGCAAATGCACGCGCTCTCCTTAACGAATCACTGCAAAAATAAATCAGATCATAAATGGAACCAAGCGATTATATATTCGGACTCAGAGCCGTTATCGAGGCTATCGACGCCGGCAAGGAAATTGATAAGATTTTCATATCGAAAGAAATTCAGGGCGATCTCGCCTCAGAACTCGTAGCAAAAGCAAGGGCGGCGAGAGTGGTGATGCAGCGTGTGCCCGTGGAGCGGATAAACCGCATTACCCGCAAAAACCATCAGGGTGTGCTCGCTCTGATGTCAGCGGTCACCTACCATCGCCTCGATTATCTCGTGCCGGAACTTTACGAGGCAGGTATACTTCCTTTCATTGTGGTTCTCGACGGCATAACCGACGTGCGGAATTTCGGAGCGATTGCCCGCACTTGCGAATGCGCGGGTGTGGATGCCATCGTCATACCCACCCACGGAAGTGTCGGCGTAAGCGGAGATGCCATCAAGACCTCCGCCGGAGCACTGCACCATATCCCTGTAGCAAGGGTCGACTCTACCTCGTGGGCGGTAAAATTCCTTAAAGACAACGGCTATCAGGTTGTTGCCGTGAGCGAAAAGGCCGACATAAACTATACGAAAGCCGAATACACCGGCCCCGTGGCGCTCGTGCTCGGAGCCGAAGATACAGGTATCACCCCCGAAGTCCTGCGTCAGGCCGACGTGAAAGTTTCTATTCCGATGTTCGGGAAAATCGGCTCGCTCAACGTCTCTGTTGCGGCCGGAATCACCATCTACGAAGTTGTGCGGCAGCGCCTCGAAGCCGATCTGGAGGTTATCTGAGTCCGGCGAGAGTTGAGTTATAATAGGCCGGATTTCCCGTTACATCCTCGCCGGCGAATGGCGGCAGTGCGAACTGTGTGGTTTCCGACGGAAGCTCGATTTCAGCCACGACAAGACCTTCGAGCCGTCCGTGGAATTCATCGACTTCCCACACAAAGCCACCGTAGTCCACGAGCTGTCTCTTATACACATCTGACGCTGCC
>UROS01000097.1 GCA_900549445.1 uncultured Porphyromonadaceae bacterium
AATTCTATCGTTTCACTAAAGATATACCAAAAAAAGTGGGTAACTTTGCACAAGCAAAACAAGTACTATCAAAAAATGAGAAAAACGATAAACCTCCGAAAGGGATTGAACCTTAATCTCAAGGGCGGTATCGAGGGTGACGGAGTGACGCAGGTCGCACCGTCGCTTGTCGCAGTGGTACCCGACGATTATCCCGGATTCGCTCCGAAGCCAGAAGTGGCCGAAGGTGATTCAGTCGAGGCCGGATCTCCGTTGCTGCACGACAAGCAGTGCGAGAAGATAAAACTGGTCAGCCCTGTAGCCGGCAAGGTAAGCGCGATTGTTCGCGGTGCCAGGCGCAAGATTGAAAGAATAGTCATCGAAGCGTCGTCAGGCGACGCCGTGCAGTTTGAGACAGCAGGTCTGCCGGACGCATCGTCGGTAAAAACCCTGCTTATGGAAAGTGGACTGTGGGCGATGATGCGTCGCCGGCCCTATGACATAATACCTCAGGCCGACGATGAGCCCCGCGATATTTTCGTCACGGCCATGGATACCGCTCCCCTCGCCTACGATCCGGAGAAACTTGCTGCCGGCAAGACCGCTGAAATCGCAGCCGGAGTAAAAGCTCTGAAACTCCTGACGAAAGGCACTATATATATAGGTATAGGGAAAGACTCTCAGATGGCCGACATCGAAGGAGCCGAAATGATTGAGTTCAACCGTCTGCATCCGTCAGGAAACGCCGGCGTCCAGGCTGCCAATATAAAACCAGTAAACAAGGGTGAGGTCATCTGGACTCTTGACATTGCCACACTCATAAAGATCGGAGAGCTGATGATGACCGGAAAAGTCGACTTCAGCGTCACAATAGCCGTCACCGGTTCTGAAGTTACGCGACCCTGCCTGGTCAGAACGGTAATCGGAGAGGCTGTTGACCCGATTCTGAAAGGGAATATAAATGAAGACGGCCGCAACCACCGCATAATCTCCGGCAACGTTCTTACCGGCATTCCGGTAGGCAGCGACGGATTTCTGCGTTATCCCTACCGACAGATAACCGTGATACCGGAAGGCGACGATGCCGACGAATTCATGGGCTGGGCATCGCTGAGTGCAAACAAGATGAGCACGAGCCGTTCGTTTATCGGACATTTCCTCCACAAAGCGTTTTCGCCCGACGCTCGTATTCAGGGCGGCCGACGGGGTATGATAATGTCGGGGGAATACGATAAGGTTTTCCCCATGGACATACTTCCCGAATATCTCATCAAGGCAATCCGGTCACGCGACATCGACCAGATGGAACAGCTCGGCATCTATGAGGTTGCACCCGAGGATTTCGCGCTCGCAGAATATGTGGATCCGTCCAAACTCGAACTTCAGAAAATGGTAAGGGAAGGTCTGGACTATCTTCGCAATGAGATTTGAACCGCAATAAGTCACTTCTTCATACAATCCAATAGTGAAAGCTTTAAGAAATTATTTAAACCGTGTCAAGCCGAATTTTGAACCCGGCGGAAAGCTCCATGCATTCCGCAGCGTGTTTGACGGCTTTGAGACATTTCTTTTCACCCCGAACACGACATCGACGTCGGGAGTGAATATCCACGACAGCCTCGACTCGAAGCGAGTGATGATTATCGTGGTTCTTGCGCTTATGCCGTGTCTTCTTTTCGGCATGTACAACACCGGCTACCAGAACTGGCTCGGAGCAGGCGCGCAAAGTTTCCCTTTCTGGGAAATAATGCTCTACGGATTTCTCGCAATTCTACCCAGAATAGTTGTGACCTACGTGGTTGGACTGGGCATAGAGTTTATCGTAGCGCAATGGCGCCGCGAGGAGATTCAGGAAGGATTCCTCGTGACAGGTATTCTCGTTCCCCTTATCTGCCCTATAGAGACTCCGCTCTGGATGCTCGCTGTGGCCACCGCCTTCTCGGTTATTTTCGTTAAGGAGGTATTCGGCGGAACAGGCTACAATATATTTAACGTGGCTCTCGTAACCCGCGCTTTCCTGTTCTTCGCATATCCCGCCCAGATGAGCGGCGACAACGTATTCGTTTCAACGAAACCGATTCTCGGCATAGGCAACAACGTTACGTTTGCCGACGGCATTTCGGGAGCGACTCCTCTCGGACAGATAGCCACTTCCGCAGCCGGCGAACAGCCACTCAACATAGTCGGTGACCCGATTACGACCTGGGACGCTTTCCTCGGACTCATTCCGGGTTCTTTTGGCGAAACGTCGACTCTTTGCATTCTCATCGGAGCGATAATTCTTCTTTGGACCGGCATAGCATCCTGGCGCATAATGCTTTCCGTAATCGCAGGCGGACTTCTCATGGGCTGGATAGCAAACGTATTTGAAACTCCCGCTTATCCGGCATCATTCATGTCGCCCATCGATCAGCTTCTTTACGGAGGCTTTGCTTTTGCTGCCGTATTCATGGCGACCGACCCCGTGACGGCGGCACGCACCGGTACAGGCAAGTATATCTACGGCTTCCTCGTAGGTGTAATCGCCATCCTTATCAGAGTTTACAACACCGGCTACCCGGAGGGCGCGATGCTCGCAGTGCTTCTCATGAATGCATTCGCACCGCTCATCGACTACTGTGTGGTTCAAGCAAACATCAACCGCCGCCTGCGCCGTGCAAGGAGCGAGGCATAACATCCGATATTAAGTTATGAACAAGCAAAGCAATTCATATACCGTCATCTACATCATCGTAATGGTTGTGATCGTAGGGGCGGCTCTGGCACTTACCTCACTGGCGCTCAAACCGAAGCAACAGGAGAACATCGACGCCGACAAAATGCGTCAGATTCTTGCAGCCGCTCTAATATCGCCAGAAAAGGGAGCCAACGTGGTGGAGACATACAATAAGTTTATCACTTCGAGTTTCGTCGTAAACTCAGAAGGCGAAAAAGTAGAAGGAGCCGACGCATTCACCGTCAATGTAGCAGATCAGAGCAAACTCAGTGCCGACAAACGCGAACTGCCGGTGTTTGAGGCCCGGACTGCCGACGGCGCAGTAAAATATATCCTCCCGGTTTACGGAGCAGGCCTCTGGGGACCCATCTGGGGCTATGTGGCTTTCGACTCGAACGGTTCGACTATCTACGGCGCATATTTCGCTCATCAGGGCGAGACTCCCGGTCTCGGCGCCGAAATAGAGAAACCGGCTTTCAGCGACCAGTTCAAGGGCAAAAACGTGTTCAAGGACGGACGGTTCAAGCCCGTGGCCGTTGTCAAAGCCGGCCAGAAACCGATTGACGGTGAGGATTATGTAGACGGCATTTCGGGAGGCACCATCACCTCAAAAGGTGTGGGCGCCATGCTCGACAACTGCCTTTCGCCCTACAAGAACTTCCTCAAATCGCTCGCAAACGAAAACTAACCATCTGTCAAACCACTAAAAACCGCCTTTAAAATGGCTGAAAAAATAAAAAACCGAGACGTGTTCTTCAACCCGTTCTCGAAAAACAACCCCGTGGTTGTGCAGGTGCTCGGCATTTGCTCCGTGCTCGCCGTCACAGCCAAACTCGAACCGGCAATAGTGATGGGTATCTCAGTGATAGCCGTCCTCGCGTTCGCCAATGTGATAATATCACTTCTCCGCAACACCATTCCGACCAACATCCGTATTATCGTGCAACTTGTAGTCGTGGCGGGACTTGTTGTAATCGTCGACCAGCTGCTGAAAGCGTTTGCCTACGACGCGAGCAAACAGCTGTCGGTGTTCATCGGCCTAATCATCACCAACTGCATTCTCATGGGCCGTCTCGAAGCATTTGCCATGGGCAATAAGCCGTGGCCATCCTTCCTCGACGGTGTAGGCAACGGAATAGGCTACACCGTAATTCTCGTAATCGTAGGATTCTTCCGCGAATTGCTCGGATGCGGCACCCTGCTCGGATACCACGTGCTGCCGCAGTCGTTTTACGACGCCGGTTATGTCAACAACGGCCTCATGATTCTTCCGCCGATGGCTCTCATAGTCGTGGCGTGCATTATCTGGGTTCACCGTAGTGTAAACAAAGATCTGCAGGAAGATTAATTCATACTGAAAAAGAATTCACAAAATGGAAAATCTGAATCTGTTCATCCGGTCGATCTTTGTCGACAACATGATATTTGCCTACTTCCTGGGCATGTGTTCATTCATCGCCGTCTCTAAAAACGTAAAGACGGCGTTCGGACTCGGAATTGCCGTAACGTTTATGCTCTGCATAACGCTGCCGATCAACTACCTGCTCAACACCTACGTGCTCCAGCCCGGAGCTCTCGCATGGCTCGGGCCTGACTTTGCGGCCGTAGACCTCAGCTTCCTGTCGCTTATAATGTTCATAGCCGTAATCGCGTCGATGACTCAGCTTGTCGAGATGGCGGTTGAGAAATATAGTCCCGCTCTATATTCGTCGCTCGGCATCTTCCTGCCCCTCATAGCAGTGAACTGCGCCATTCTCGGCGGCTCGCTCTTCATGCAGCAGCGCGGATTCGGCAGCGTATGGACCGCAGCGTGCGCAGGCGCCGGCTGGGGTATCGGCTGGCTTCTCGCTATCGTGGCCATCGCGGCCATACGCGAGCGTCTGGCGGTTTATTCCAACATTCCCCGCCCCCTTCGCGGCGTAGGCATCACGTTTATCATCACGGCCCTCATGGGCATTGCCTTTATGAGTTTCCTCGGAATTAAAATATGACAGCAATGACACTACTGAACATTATATGCGCATCGACCGGAGAGCTCACCGTGCTTGCCGGCGTGGGAATCTTCCTGATAATCACGCTGCTGCTTGTGGCTGTGCTGCTCACCGCAAAAAAATACCTCGTTCATTCGGGCAAGGTTAAAATCACCATCAACAACGATAAGGTAATTGAAGCCGATTCGGGCAAGACGCTTCTATCGACATTTGCCGACAACAACATTTTCCTGTCGTCGGCCTGCGGCGGCAAAGGCAGCTGCGGACAGTGCAAATGCGAGGTCTTCGAGGGCGGAGGCGATATTCTCCCCACTGAAAAAGTGCATTTCTCGCGCAAACAGCAGCAGGACCACTGGCGTCTGGGCTGTCAGGTAAAGGTAAAGGAAGACATCAGCGTGGGCATCCCTGCTTCGGCGCTCGACGTAAAAGAATGGGAATGCGAGGTGATTTCCAACAACAACGTTGCCACGTTCATAAAGGAATTCATCGTAGCTCTTCCCAAAGGCGCCCACATGGACTTCATACCCGGCTCATACGCCCAGATACGCATCCCCGAATACTCGATGGACTATGACAAGGACATCGACAAAGCATCGATCGGCGACGAATATCTGCCTGCATGGCAAAAATTCGGCCTGTTCGGTCTCAAATGCAAAAATACCGAGACGACAGTGCGCGCCTACTCAATGGCAAACTACCCGGAAGAGGGCGACCGTATCATGCTGACAGTGAGAATAGCCACTCCTCCATTCAAACCTAAACCTCAGGTGGGCTTCCAGGACGTGATGCCTGGCATCGCATCAAGCTACATATTCTCCCTCAAGCCGGGCGACAAGGTGATAATGAGCGGCCCTTACGGAGACTTCCACCCTATCGTCGACTCAAAAGCCGAGATGATGTGGATTGGAGGCGGCGCCGGAATGGCTCCCCTGCGCGCCCAGATTATGTGGATGACCAAAACGCTTCACACAACCGACCGCGTAATGAACTATTTCTACGGCGCCCGTGCCCTCAACGAAGTATTCTACCTCAACGACTTCCTGCAGCTTGAGAAAGACTTCCCGAACTTCCGGTTCCACCTCGCGCTCGACCGCCCGGATCCGGCAGCCGATGCCGCAGGCGTAAAGTATACTCCAGGATTCGTTCATCAGGTAATTTACAACAACTACCTCAAGGATCATCCCGCACCGGAGGACATCGAATACTACATGTGCGGCCCCGGCCCGATGAGCGCAGCAGTCAACAAAATGCTCGACGACCTCGGAGTTGACCCGACATCGATTCATTACGACAATTTCGGAGGCTGATTACTCCGACATCTGACTTCCGACCCATTCGCCGGCCGGCGTGTTTATCCCGTAAAATGGAAAACGCGCCGGCCGATTTTTTGCCGGCTCATTTCTGTCGATTCTCGTTATTTTGGACAAAACCGCTTATTTATTGAAAAAAAATCCGTAACTTTGCAGATACATTCATAACTAACAGATATACCATTCTTGATGGAGAACAATAAAGTACTTTACATCTCGCAGGAAATCAACCCTTATCTTCCCGAAACACCCATGTCGATACTCGGGCGCGACGTGCCTCAGGGAATTCAGGGCAAGCATTTTGAAGTGAGAACTTTCATGCCTAAATACGGATGCATCAACGAACGTCGCAACCAGCTTCATGAGGTAATCCGCCTTTCGGGCATGAACCTTTCGATTGATGATGCAGACCATCCGTTGATTATCAAGGTGGCCACACTTCAGCAATCGAGAATGCAGGTGTACTTTATAGACAACGACGACTATTTCCAGCCTCTCCCCGAAAAAGGTCTCGAAACCGACCTCACCCCCGACGACAACGACGAGCGGATAATGTTCTTCGTAAACGGCGTTATTGAGACCGTACAGAAACTTCGCTGGCAGCCTGCTATTGTCCACGTGTCCGGATGGGTTTCCGCCCTCGCTCCTCTTTATCTCCGCTTCAAGTATCAGGACAATCCCCTTTTCGTAAACTCAAAGATTGTATACGCCATTCATAAGGAAAATTTCAACGGCACACTCGACCCGAGATTCGTTGAAAAACTCAAAATGACAGGCTTCCCCGACGAAGCCCTCACTTCTCTCGGAACCGAACCAGCCGACTGGATGAAGCTCAACAAGCTTGCAATTGACCATTCCGACGCCATTATCGAGGCCACCGATGGAATCCCGTCTGAACTGACCGACTACGCAGTCGCAACAGGCAAACCTTTCCTGCGCTTCAACGGCGAGGACAGCCGTGCCGACGACTACGCCGAGTTCTATCACTCCATCCTTGGCGAATAAAGCAATCCATTCCTCCATTACAATGAGAAATAATCTGATAATTCCATCCATAGCTCTTCTCGCGCTCTCCGCCTCTTTCTCGGCATGCGAAGACGAGACATCAAACGCCGGCGGCTCACTGATTGAAAACGAAGTCGCAATTGTGATGGACTCAACATTTACTGTTTCAGGCCGATCAGTAGACAACAGCAAAGTACAGTCGCGCACAGTGCTTCAGCTGCTTGGAAAACTCGACGCCAAAGACTACGGCTCCATCAGCTCAAGCATCGTAACCCAGTTCATGCCGGCCGCTACACTCGATACCACCGATGTTAAAGCCGAGTATATCGACTCCGTAAAATTAGTAATGCGAATGAGCGCGGGAGGATTCATTGGCGACTCTGTTGTCCCGATGGGTGTAGCTGCATACGAACTCAACCGTCAGCTCACATCGCCTATCTTCAGCGACTTCAATCCCGCAGGCTATTACAATCCTGAACCGATAGGCAGCACTGTCTACTCAGCCCTTATCGACGGTCAGAAAGGAGTAGGAACCGACGGTAGCGGAAACATCTACAAAGAGATAAGCATCGACCTGCCGAAGGAATTCGGAGTAAAACTGTTCAATAAATTCAAAACAAGTCCTGCCACGTTTGAGACTCCCCAGTCGTTTGCCGACTGGTATCCCGGCATGTACATCGCCACCACCTTCGGCTCAGGCCGCATAGCCAGGATTCTCAGCAACATAGTTAACGTCCACTACCGTGCCGTCACCCCTATACCGGGAACCGAACGCGACACCACGCTTTACCTCACCGGCGCATATATGGGCGTGACACCTGAAATTATCACGAACAACAACATATCGTACACAATGGCGCAGAAACTTAAGACACTCGCCGCCCAAGGATCATCCATTATGGTCGCTCCTACCGGCTACGATATTGAGTTCACTTTTCCCGGCCGCGAAATTGTAAAGACCTATAAAGAGCAAAGCGGCTCTCTCTCTCTTGTAAACTCACTTACTTTCCGCATCCCGGCTGAGGAAATAGAAAACAGCTACGGTATTACCGTCCCCCCCTACATCCTTATGGTAAAGAAGTCGAAAAAAGATGAATTTTTTGCAAAGTCCCAGCTTACCGACAACATAAACTCATTCTACGCTCAGTACGACTTAGCCACCCACAGCTACTATTTCTCCGGAATGCGCAGCTACATCCTCGACCTCATCGAAAAAGAAACCATCGAAGATGAAGATGTAGAATTTGTATTGACCCCCGTGCTGGTATCGTTCTACAACAACAACCAGACAAGCAGTTATTACTATTACTACTCTTATTATCAATACTCCCAACAGGTTAACACCATCTCTCCTTACGTTACAGAACCTGTCATGGCAAAATTCAACTTCGACAAAGCAAAAATATTGTTTACATTTAGCAAACAAACGATAAAATTTTAGTATCTTTGCACTGTCAAAACAAAAACCGGGTATCGTGTCGGTAAATCGGCGCATACAAAAGCCGCAATAGCTCAGTCGGTAGAGCATTTCATTCGTAACGAAAAGGTCGTGGGTTCGAGTCCCACTCGCGGCTCGAGATTAAATCCCTAAGGAGACTGTCTAACAACCAAAGTTAGGCAGTCTCTCTTTTATACACAAAATCTGAAGATTTAGGCTGCCTTTGCCACTACTGATATGAGCT
>UROS01000098.1 GCA_900549445.1 uncultured Porphyromonadaceae bacterium
ATGTGTATAAGAGACAGGCAGGGAAGCCGGTGTCAGTCGAGCTGATGGCTTACCGGAATGAGCATGAAGGTAAATGAGCGGTCCTCGTAGGGTACGCGGTACTGCGGGAGCGGTTTCGCGCCCCAGGAGTTGACGCAGGCAAGTCCTGTCTGAGCCTTGTCGATGATGAGGTTGACGTAGCCGGCAGGTTCGACTTCGGGCGAGTGGCTGTTGGTCTTCTCCGGGCCGTTGTCGAGGCTTTCGATGGAGTAATTCAGGGCGGAAGCCGAGAAGGGGGCTTCGGCAATCACCTCGAGCCCGTTGCCGGCGCTGTCGAGCTGCTTCCAGTAGCGGATGTCGGTTTTCGTGCCGGTTTCCTGCGGACGGATGTAGGGGAAGAACTGCTCGGCCACGGTCTGGTTGTAGATGCCGAGGAAAGTTGAGTGGTTGCGGTCGGAGTAGTTCTCGATGGGGCCGCGGCCGTAGTAACTGATGCGGTCGTAGGCGGCGGGCATGGGCATTTCCATTCCGAAGCGGAACATTTCGCTTACCTTGGCGTTTTTGTCGGTGGTCATGGCTTCGGTCACTTTCACGCATCCCGTGCCGTCGATTTCATATGTCATGGAGAGTTGAGCCTTTACGCCGGGCATGTCGTAGCCGGCCTTTACCGTCACGATACCGCCATCGGTCACGGCGGTGAGTCCGGTGAGCTTCATTTCGGGATTTTTCCACGCTGCGAAGAGTTTCTGCGAGTTGCTGCCGTAGTCGTTGTCGGTGGGTGCGCGCCAGAAGTTGGGACGCAGGGCGCCATCCTCGTTGATAAGCTCGTGTCCGTTGGCCTCGTAGCGGTTCATCAGGCCGGTCTGTTTGCTGAATTCTATGGTGAAATTATCGCCGGATACGCTGATGAAGTTGCGGTGAGATTCTGAAACCACGGGCGCGGCCGCGCCGGCGAGAGCCGGGAGGGTGAGCGCGGGGGAGGTGAGGGCAATCTGGGAGCGTGCTTCCACGTGGCCTGCAGGAAGAAGTCCGAGTTCGTTGTGCAGACGGTAGCTGATGTTGAGCAGCCATTCGCCCGAGCCGGTTATTTCGCCGTAGGGGATTTCAACGGTGCCGGTTGACTGCGGAGCCACGTTGAGATCGTCGATTGAGCCTGAGCGGACGGGTATGCCGTCGTGGAGCAGCGTCCAGTCGAGGGTGAGGTCACTGAGGTCGCGGAAAAAGTATTCGTTCTGAACGTTGAAGCGGTTGCTGCCGGCCGGGGTAGTCCAGACGTTCTGATAGAAATATGCCACCTCGTCGGCGTGGGGGTTGGGCCGGCGGTCGGGGCTTACGATGCCGTTGGCGCAGAAATTGCCGTCGCTCGGGTCGTTGCGGTCAAAATCGCCTCCGTAGCCGTAGATTTCCTTGCCGTTGCTGCCGGTTTTGCGGATTCCCTGGTCAACGAAGTCCCAGATGAAGCCACCCTGAAGAGTGGGATACTTGCGGATGAGATCCCAGTACTCCTTGAAGCCGCCTTCGGAGTTGCCCATTGCGTGGGCATATTCGCACTGAATGAGCGGAATGGGTGCGCCGGGACTGCTGGCGAATTTCTCCATGCCGGCGTAGTCGTAATACATGGGGCAGAACACGTCGGTCATGCCCGTCTGGCCGGCCTGCTCGTACTGTACCGGGCGGCTCGGATCTTCGTTCTTTATCCATTTGTAGGCGGCCTCGAAGTTGGGGCCGTAGCCGGCTTCGTTGCCGAGGCTCCAGAAGATTACGGCGGGATGGTTGAAATTGCGCTCCACGTTGCGGCGGTTGCGCTCCAGGTGGGCGAGAGCGTAGTCTTTGTTCTTGGCGAGAGTCTTGTCGCCGTAGCCCATTCCGTGGCTCTCGAGATTGGCTTCCGCCACCATATATATACCGTATTTGTCGCAGAGGTCATACCAGAGTTCATCGTCGGGATAGTGGCAGGTGCGCACTGCGTTGACGTTGAGCTTCTTCATCAGTTTTATGTCCTGGAGCATTCGCTCGGCCGACACCACATAGCCGCCGTCGGGGTCGAGTTCGTGGCGGTTGACGCCTTTGAACAGCACCGGCTTACCGTTGACGAGAATCTGACTGTTTTTCATCTCGATTTTACGGAAACCGACGTTGACGGGCACAACTTCGTCGGTGCCGTCGATAGCCGCTGTCAGGCGGTAGAGATAGGGAGTCTCGGCGCTCCATTTGCGGGGGGAGGGGACACGGATGGCAAGCCGCCCGCTGCCGTTTGCCCTGGTGGTGGCTACTTCGCGGCCCTCGGCGTCGGCGAGCGAGAGTGTTACCGGGGCCTTTCCGGTAAGGGTCAGGTCGACGTTGAGCACGCCGTCGGTATAATCGTTTTCAAGATCCGGAGTAACGCGCAGATCGGCTATTCGCTGCTTGTTACGGGCGAAGAGGTAACTGTCGCGCGCCACACCGCTCAGACGGAAAAAGTCCTGATCCTCGAGATACGATCCGTCGCACCAGCGGAATACCTGAAAACAGATCAGATTCTCGCGGCCGGGCACTATGTAGGGCGTGAGGTTGAATTCAGCCTCCAGCTTGCTGTCCTCGCTGTAGCCGACGAACTTGCCGTTGACCCAGAGATAGATATTGGAGGTGACTGAGCCGAAGTGGGCGAAGATTTCTTTCCCTTTCCACGATGCCGGCACCATGATTTCGCGGCGGTAAGTTCCGACGTGGTTCTGGGATTCCGGCACTACAGGAGGGTTGCTCTCGGCGATGTTGCGCCAGGGGTAGCCGGTGTTCACGTACAGAGGGTCGCCGTAGCCGTTGAGTTCCCACATTCCGGGAACCTGAATGTTGTCCCAGCCCTTGTCGTTGAAGCCCGGTTTGAAAAAGTCGGTGGGACGCTGCGAGGCATCATTTACCCAATTGAATTTCCAGGTGCCGTTAAGGCTCAGATAATTGGCTGAATTTTTACGGTCGAGGCCGGCGAGGGCGGCTTCTCCTTTGGCGTAGGCGAATGAGGCGGCCCGCATAGGCGCGCGGTTTACGGCGTTTACTTCAGGGTCTTTCCATTCCCTGAAGGTCTGTGCCGAAACCGACGACGCCAACAGCAGCAGAGCCGCTGCAGAAAAGTATCGGTTCATGATGGCAATAGATTAGTGATAATGACAAGCAAATTTACAAAAAATACGCCGTTCCGCCTGTTCCCGCTTAACTGTTATATAACATACTCCTGCTCCCCGGCTATACCTCAACGATTTTACCGAGCGGAGCGTACCATATGAATCCGCTCACCGGGGTGTCTGGGAAGTTGGCGGAGATGAGGCGCTTGTATGTCTTCATGTCGCTGAGATAGCGGTTGTCTTCCTCGCCGAATTTATAGTCGATGATTTCGATACGGCCGTCGGCGGTCCATACCACTCGGTCGGGGCGCAGGCTCGTGCCGTTGGGATGGCGGGAGTCAGCGGGGATGAGGATGGGACGCTCGGCGAGCAGGCGGGTGAATCCCTCGAACCAGCGTCGCGCAGGCTCGGAGGTAACGTAACCGCGGATTTCGTCGGCGGTGGCTTTCTCTTTTGCAGCAGGGATGAGGCCGGCGCGTACGGCGCGGCGCACAGCGGTGTCAACGTCGGCGGCAGTGCGGATTTTCGACATAATGCCGTGCATTATCGTGCCGTGGTCGCGTGCTTCTCCGAAGTCTTTGCGCAGATCCACCCGGGTGCCGCTCCATAGGTCGGTTCGCCGGAAGGTGCGGTACGGTGGCATCGCTAAGTTTTCCGACGGTTTTATGTCGCGTCGCGGGTGCTCATCCGGTTTACCGCGCGACGTTTCTTTTTCAGTGCCGGCAGTCGCGGAATCCTCGCGGCGGATGCCGAGTGTGAAAGTTCTTCCGTCGGTCGTCTCGAGTCCGGAGCACTTGTTGAGCGAGCTGCATATGAAGTTTCCCAGCGAAGAAATTTTGTCGTCGGAAGTCCTGGCTTTCCCGTCCGGCAATTTGGCGGCCGCGGTGACGATCAGCTCGTCGACGGCGCGGGTGAGCGCCACGTAGAGCACGTTGAACTCATCGAGGAGCGCGTCGCGGAAGTAGGCGTCGTACTGATCTTTCAGGGCGGTATCACGGAGGTCTTCCGTACATTTCATCACCATCATCGGCGGCACGATCGCAGGGTCGAAGCCCGGAAACATGCGGCTCGTGTCGAACCACTGGAGGTCTTTGTTGATTTTCAGCTTGTAGGATGCGAACGGCACGTGCACGCACTTGTATTCCAGTCCTTTCGACTTGTGAACCGTTATCACGTTGATTGCACCCGGGTCAACACCTCCGGCTACCGACTGCTTCACACCGGATTCGTCCCACCAGCGCAGAAAGCCGGTAAGGTCGCTGTTTCCGGTGTCGCAGTAATCCAGAACCATGTCCTGGAGCGCAGAGATGAAAATATTGTCGGCCTGCAGAGCCGATTCGGGCAGATAGGTGCCGATTATGTTCTCTACGATCGAGGGGAGGTTAAGGCAGTCCATATCGGTGACACGGATTGCCATATCTGTTATTTCCTCGTCGGAGTACAGCGCCTGTGTGAGCGCTGAGGAACTTATGTCGGTGATATTGTCGCTGTTTTCGCGGTATTTTTTCAGAAAATACTCGAATCGGTTAAGCAGAAGGGCGAGCGCGCGGCGGCTCGACCTGTCGGGCGCGGCATCCTCGCCCTTCCCGGTGCCGTAACGGGCGGATATATTGCTGATGGCGTTGGTGGATATGTAGCGAAGTACGCTGATGATGAGTCTTACAGAACGGTTCTGCGATACGAGAAGCGATTGATCCGACACTATCCGCAGGTCGGGGAAACGTTTGTCATCAAGCAACCGGTTGATCACACTTACACCCTCGGCCGCA
Source organism: uncultured Porphyromonadaceae bacterium (assembly GCA_900549445.1). Taxonomy (GTDB): domain Bacteria; phylum Bacteroidota; class Bacteroidia; order Bacteroidales; family Muribaculaceae; genus Duncaniella. Next base: position 4,847 of record UROS01000098.1, read on the forward strand.
GACCTGACAATCACTGCAATATCCGCCGGACGGTAGCCAATGCGGAGCTGCCTTGCCACTTCGTCGGCGAGCGAATCGAGCACCTGCGCCTTTAATTCAGCTTCGGTATTCTTTGAGCCGGTGCTGACCAGGGAAAATTTCACGTAGCCGCGTTTGGTCTTGTGTTTTTCAGGAATGAGTTGCTCTACACCGGCATATTCATGGTCAGCGAATCCCATTGTCTTTGCCATCTGTTTGAAAAACATATTGTTGAACATCACCACGTCGGCGGAACTGCGCCAGTTTGTATTCTCTCCCGGAACAGTCCCGCGCACAATGCACTCGTCTGCACCGAGACTCCTGAAGCCCTCGGCCACTTTGCCGAGAATCGACGGGTCGCTGCCGCGGAAACGGTAAATACTCTGCTTTACGTCGCCGATGAGCAGGTTGTCGTTGCCTTTCGAGAGGCTTTCGTCGATAAGCGGCCGCAAGTTGATCCACTGCATATGGGACGTGTCCTGAAATTCGTCGATCAGGAAATGGTTGAACATCTCGCCGATTTTTTCGTAGACAAACGGTGTCTCGCAGTTGCCGATTATGCCGTGGAGAATCGAGTTTGTGTCTGACAGCAGAATCGCTTCGTGCTGCTGCCGGTACTCCTCTACGGAAGGCATTACGTGGGATAGAAGTCCGAGAGTATAGATATTGTCGAGAGCTTTCCGTATCGGATGATTTACGGTGTAGCACCTGATTAAGGCATCCGTAGCGGCATGGATAGTGGCGTCTGAGCCTGTGGTGCGGAACTCTTGTCCGCCGGAGGTATAGGCCTTGTCGATGTTTTCGTAAACATTCAGGCAGGTAGCGGACGGACTCGAGCGGCGCTCATTTGCTTTTTCAGTCCATTTGCGGAATAACGATGTCAGATTGGCGTTCACAGCAGTTTTCGTCTTGCCGTTGCCGCGCATTGCATAATCGTATTCGATATCTCCTATTGCCTTGAGTGCCGTCTGGCATGCTTCAACTGCGGCATCTTCCAGTCCGTTGTTCTTCAGTTCGTCGTTCAGACGGTTGCCGAATTCGGTGAGCAGACTCCGATCCTCGAGGTATGCCATTATGCGTTCGTAGTTCATGACAAACGACTCACCCGAGGCATCGCAGATGAATTTTATGAAATTGTTGTAGACACTTATGTCGCGGTTGAGTATGTTGAATGAATGTCCCGACGCAATAAGCTGGCGCATGTAGCTTTTAAGCCACGCCTCGAGTGAGATTATGTCGCTGTCGGGGTGTTCGTTGTTGAGTTTCTCATACATCGCCGCCACGGAGCAGGCCACCACATAATTATTGTCGAGTTCGAGATTATAGTTGCCGTTGAGGTCGGCTTCGTGGGCAAAAGCTTTGAGTATGAGTTGGAAAAAGGCATCGATGGTGCTTACGTGAAAACCGTTGTAGTTGAACAGCATATTCCGCAGAGCGCGTCCGGATGCCTCGGCCAGATCGCCGGCGCCACAGTGGAGTATCTTCATCAGTTCCTCGCGGTGCGCACTTTCCGAGCGGGTGTCGGAAAGGAGGGCGAGTTCCTTGATAATGCGGTTTTTCATCTCCTCAGTGGCCTTGTTGGTAAAAGTGATGGCAAGTACCGAGCGGAAGCCGTCGTTGTCGCCTCGGCGCAGACGGTATTCTCCGGTTTCGTTGTTTTTGAGGCCGAGGATGAGTTTTATGTATTCGCGTGCGAGAGTAAAGGTTTTGCCTGAGCCGGCGGAAGCCTTGTGGATTGTAAGCATAGTCGGAGAAAGACAAGAGGTAGAATCACATTCCCTTTATGCGGGTGTAGCCGAGCGAACCGAGCACTTTCCTGACATCGGCGCGACGGTCGCCCTGGATCAGAATTTCAGCACCGCGTGCGGATCCTCCGGTTCCCAGTTTCTGCTTGAGAGTTGCGGCGACGGAGGCAACTTCTTCATCAGAGCAGGTGAAACCGGCTATGATGGTGGCAGTTTTTCCTGCTCTTCCCTTGCGTTCGAGAATAATCTCAAGAACCGGCTTTTTCCGGTCTTTTTTCGTATTGTTTTCTTCGGTTGGCACGGCGGTGATGTCGTCGCCCTCCGGCAGAGTTGTGCCAAGTGCTGCAAGTTGTTCTTTCCAGTCCATAATCAGAAAACTACGGGGAATGAGTCTGCCGGTATCGAGTCGGGCTCCTCGGCATCTTCGAGTGACGGCGGATTGTCGATGTTGCCGGAGATACCGGCGAGCATCATCACGTATTTGTCGTCCTCGCGTGGAAGCGAGGAATAGAAAGCGCGGGCAGAGTCAGGGTTGAGGGCAAAAGCCTCCCGGTAGCAGTTTACGGCGTAGTCCACGTTGTCGCTGTCGTCAGTACGGTCGGTGAGCTGCATGTAGAGAATAGACATGCGTCCGAGCTGCGACACGGTAAGTCCTTTCTCATCCTTCAGATCGTTGAGGTTGTGGAGTATATGAATAGCAGCGTCGACGTCGTTGACAGCTATGGCGTCCTGCGCCTCGGCAAGACGGTTGGCGGCCTCGGTTGCCTTGTCGGAGCAGCCGCAGGCTATAGTAAGAGTGAAAATGGCTGTAAAAAAGGCAGTAATAAGTTTTTTCATGCAATCAGATGTTGTTTCTGCGGTGGTAGATATAATGTACGCCGTCGTTTTCAAGTTCGAGGTTTATGTCGTCGAACTTCACTATACGGCGCGAGGCGCGTGTGGGTATTTCTCCAATAAGCAGACTGTCGCCTTCGAATTGCAGAGTCGAAGGTTCAAGCACTACTACTACAGAATCGTTTCGGACATCCCATTTGCCCTCGACTGTATAAGAGAGGACGCCCGGGCGGATAGCGCGGATCAGGCATTTGCCGTCGGAATTCAGCTCCATCAGGGGCTCTTTTTCAGAAATCTCCGGAATATAGTAGTTGCCGGCTATTTTTTTTGCTTCAGCCGAAAGATGACTGCATGAACTTACTGCGGCCGAGAGCAGAGTGGAAACAACGGCAGTGATGAAAATCTTACGATTCATGTTCTTACGAATTTTGCACACAAAATTAATCAAAATGCCGTTTATCTGCAACAGCTTCGGGCCTTTTTTCACCACCGGAATAAACCCGCAGGTTGGATCAGTCGTTGGTTTCGCGTATGTTGTAGCGGATGTGGTTGAGGGCTCGCAATACGTTGCACACAAACTGCGACCAATATCCCTCGAATTCAGATTTTACTGCTATCACGGCGTTGTCAAGATATTCGTCGGGGGCATCTTTAACCATTCCGATAAAGTTGTAGAGTACCTGGAATATGTCGCATAGGCTTTCGGCCACCGATGCGGCTATAGGAGTGTCGGAATATTTCATGTCGTCTTCAAACACCTCAAGATAGGTGTCGTCGGGACCCATGAGATTTTCAATGCTGCGGCGTATTGATTCATAATAATCTTCTTCGAGCAGACTTTCGAGATACGGCTCTTCATACTCGTAGGCGAGAGTCGGGTCAGTGGTCAGATCGCTCGCCGAAATATAAATCCGCGGCAACTGGCGGAGCATCGTGCTGATAAAATCCTCCCGCGAGGATTCACGGGCGTTTTCGAGGGCCTGGCAATATTCGTTTGCCAGCGCTATGAATGCGAGAGTATTTGGTGATAGAGCCATATCGTTACTGGTTTTTCCGTTCGTAGAGATGATTTTTGCGTATGTAATCATATACGCCCGGAGGAAGGAAAAAGTTCATGTCTTTGCCGCGGGCCAGACCGGAGCGGATAAACGAACTTGAGATTTCGCACTGTGGCGCCGAGGCTACGTCGACATTGTCTACAAATATTCTTCCGACCGGATAAC
>UROS01000099.1 GCA_900549445.1 uncultured Porphyromonadaceae bacterium
TAAGGTAACTTTTATTTACGAATATAAACATACAAAATATCTTTTTGAGGTTGAGAAAAATGTTTTTTCGCATCCATTCTCCCGGGTGCCTTTCGCGCTGAATTTCAGTCATAATGCTACAGCATTACTCCTTCAATTCATCCCGAAACTCACCTCGGGAGAATGGACTCCGGCTTTCACATTTGTTTTTAAACAACCTCTAAATAGATTGTAACGTGTTGTCGGAGCAAGGAGCTTCTCACTGCCGCGGCGCGGTCGCGGTCGTTGTCGTAATCGCGTTTGAGCAGATTGGGAAAGAAGAAGAGCCGGAATATGAAGAAGAGAATGAACAGCTTGATGATAATCAGCGCCCAAAGCTTCCTTCCTATCGTCATGGAGCGGAAACCATCGGCGTAGAACCGGTATATTCTTACCGGAAGCGAGGGGCGTCGGGAGTTCATGTCGGAAAGTTTTAGAATTGACTATATAAATTATATAATATGTATAACAAAAGGTACCACGCCGATGTTTTTACGCCGATTCAATCGTATGAAGGATGTCGCGCGCCACGGATGATTCGGAATTGGGCCCGATTGTCCGGTCGGCAATACGGCGAACTTCGTCAACTGCGTTTGCCACCGCTACGCTTTCGTCGGCTATCCGCATCATAGGAAGATCGTTGAGGTTGTCGCCATACACGGTAATTTTTTCTGCTCCGAGTTTTCGGGCGAGCCGTGAGATAGCGGAGGCTTTCGACACTCCCGCACCGAAAATCTCGATATAAGAGAGGTCGCGGTTGAAAATATCGTTGTAAAACGAAAAGGAGCAGCGGGGCTCACGGCTCAGCTTGTCGGCTACGGGAGCGAGCTTTTCATGCGGACCCATTGCGAAAATCAGCACCGTGTCGGGGTAGGGCAGAGCCGGCTGTCCGGCAGACGTGAATACGAATTTCTTCAGCTTCAGGTGGAGGCGGTCGTCAACGAACCTGCGCTCGCAGCGAGTGAGATCGGAGGAATGGTATACACGCATCACACTTCCATCGGACGGAATCTGATAGTGGAATGGACTGACTCCTGCAGCGGCGTACATCTGAATGATGTCCGGAATAATGGCCGGATCCACCATTATGGTATCAGTATAAGCCTGACGCTCGCGATCCCACAGCGCGGCTCCGGTCATCACAATAGCCGGAATCGAGGTGAAGGTGCGGCGAAGCAGAGGCTCGACTGTGGCCGGAGTCCGGGCGGTGGCCACGGTTATCAGTGCGCCCCGGCGGCTGAGGCCGGATATGATTTCGGCGCTTTCTTCGCTCACCTCGCTGTCGGTGCCGAGCAGGGTACCATCGAGATCGCTTACGAAAAGATGCTTTATGTCTACATTGTCTATACAATTCATATCGGCAAAGATAACAAAATACTTTAAGAATTCTTAATAACAGACGTTTTTCTATCGCTTATAGGCTCAATTGTTCAAAAAAACGGGGATAAACGTCGTTATTTGGGGGATGAACGTCGATAATACGTGTGAAATAATGTTAATTGATGCACTGACATAGTACGTAATTCAAAAATAAGTCCTACATTTGCACGTGTGTTTTTCATAGTATTAGATTAAGATAAAGGTTTAAGGAAAAAGAGTCGTTGTGAAACGATTCTTTTTTTATTTATTTTGTGTCTTTTATTCTTATCTTTGCATAGCAAACGAATTATTCTGATATGAACAACTTCACTTTTTTCAGCCCGACAAAATACGTGTTCGGCCGCGGGGTCGAGACTCAGGCAGGCGAACTCACGGCCTCGATGGTGGGCAAGAGAGTTCTCATAGTATACGGTAAAGGTTCCGTGGTGAAATCAGGTCTGCTCGCAAGGGTAAAGAAATCGCTCGATGAGGCCGGAGTCGCATATTGTGAGCTGGGCGGCATCCAGCCGAATCCCACCGACGACCGCGTTTACGAAGGCATCGGCATTATGCGCGAAAATGGCCTCGAGGGACTCCTCGCCGTCGGGGGCGGAAGCGCTATCGATACCGCGAAAGCTATTGCCGCCGGAACTCCCTACGCCGGTGATTTCTGGGACTTTTATTGCGGTAAGCGTAAAATAGAGACGGCGCTCCCCGTCGGGGTTGTGCTTACTATTCCCGCGGCAGGCAGTGAAGGTTCGGGCAACTCCGTGATTACAAAACTCGACGGCCTCCATAAGATCAGCATCCGCACCGAGGTAGCGCTGCGCCCGCGGTTCGCCCTCATGAACCCGGAGCTGACGTTCACCCTGCCTCACTATCAGACCGCGAGCGGTGTGGCGGACATGATGGCGCACATTTTTGAACGATATTTTACCAACACCCCTGATGTTGAGATCACCGACCGGGTTTCGGAAGGGGTTCTCAAGGCCATAATCGAGGAAGCGCCCAAGGTGATGGCCGACCCTCAGAACTATGGTGCGCGCGCTAATATAATGTGGTGCGGCACCCTTGCCCACAACGGTATCTGCGGCACGGGACGCGAGGAAGACTGGGCAAGCCACGCGATGGAGCATGAGATAAGTTCCGTTTACGGTGTGACCCACGGGGCAGGACTTGCGGTAATTCTGCCCGCCTGGATGACATTCATGGCCGACCATAATCCCGGCAAGGTGGCGCAGATGGCGCGCAGGGTTTTCGGCGTGGAGAACCACGACGACAGATCTGCGGCCTTCGAGGGCATTTCTGCCCTCAAGGCATTTTTCGGCTCTCTGGGACTGCCGGTAAGTTTTGCGGAACTCGGAATCGAAAATCCTGACATTGACCTGCTCGTGGTCAAGCTCCATGAGGACAAAGGCGCCACAATCGGCGGATATTATCCCCTCACAGCCGCAGAGACCGCCGCTATCTACCGTCTTGCACTGTGATTCAAAAAAAATTCGTAAATTTGCACCTCAATAGATCAATCAACTGTCATGATAGATAAGATAAACGAACTTAAGGAGCGTATTTCCGCCCTCACGGCGTCGAGCGCAGAGGAGGTCGAGGCTCTCCGCATAAAGTATCTGAGCAAAAAAGGGGAGGTGTCGCTGCTGTTCAACGATTTCCGCAACGTGCCTGCCGACCAGAAGCGCACGGTAGGACAGGCTCTCAATGAGCTGAAGACTCTTGCCACTGAGCGTATCAACTCCCTGCGCGAGGCTCTTGCTGCGGCTGATAACGGCGCCGATGACCTCGATCTGAGCCGCAGTGCGGCTCCCATGCCGCTCGGCACCCGCCATCCGCTTTCGCTCGTAAGGGAAGAAATCGTGTCGATATTCTCCCGTCTGGGTTTTACGGTTGCCGAGGGTCCGGAGATAGAGGACGACTGGCACGTTTTCTCGTCGCTCAACTTTGCCGCCGACCATCCCGCGCGCGACATGCAGGATACCTTCTTTATAAACCGTACTCCCGACGTGCTTCTGCGCACCCACACCTCGTCGGTGCAGAGCCGTGTGATGGAGCACACGCAGCCCCCTATTCGCATCATCTGTCCCGGCCGCGTATACCGCAACGAGGCGATTTCCGCCCGCGCCCACTGCTTCTTCCATCAGGTTGAGGCGCTGTATGTGGACAAGAACGTGTCGTTCGCCGACCTGCGCCAGACGCTTCTTTACTTTGCCCGTGAAATGTTCGGAAACGACACCAAAATCCGTCTTCGTCCGAGCTATTTCCCGTTTACCGAACCGTCGGCTGAGATGGACATATCGTGCAACCTCTGCGGCGGCAAGGGATGCTCGTTCTGCAAGCACACCGGATGGGTTGAGATTCTCGGATGCGGCATGGTTGATCCCAACGTGCTGCGCGCGTGCGGCATCGACCCGGAGGTTTATTCCGGCTTCGCGCTGGGCATGGGCATAGAGCGAATCACCAACCTGAAATATCAGGTAAAAGACCTCAGAATGTTCTCGGAAAACGACGTCCGCTTCCTCGAAGAATTCAAATCGGCCCATTGATAAATCTTCCAGATTATGGCACCGCGTATCACAGTAAAGGAGCGCTATCGGCGCGTGGCCGAATGGTTCGGCCGGGAGATGCCCGAAGCTTCCACAGAGCTGAAGTACGATAATCCGTATCAGCTGCTGGTGGCGGTAATCCTGTCGGCGCAGTGTACCGATAAGAGGGTCAATATGATCACACCTGCGCTTTTCGAGGCGTTTCCTACGCCCGAGGCGATGGCGGCGGCAACTGCGGAGGAGATTTTCCCTTACATAAAGTCGTGTTCCTATCCCAACAACAAGAGCCGCTCGCTGGCAGGCATGGCGCGTAAGCTCGTGGATGATTTCGGAGGGGAGGTTCCTTCCGACATCGATCAGCTTATGTCGATTCCCGGGGTGGGGCGCAAGACGGCCAACGTGATTCTGGCGGTAGTTTACGGAAAATCGGCAATGGCGGTCGATACCCACGTGTTCCGCGTAAGCGAGCGCATAGGGCTGACAACCGGAAGCAAGACTCCGCTCGCTACCGAAAAAACGCTGGTTAAAAATATCCCTGAGGAACTGATTCCGCGTTTCCACCACTGGCTCATCCTTCACGGACGCTACGTATGCAAGGCGCGGCGTCCCGACTGCCTGAACTGCGGTATCACCGACGTCTGCCGCTACTACCAGACGGGTGCCGACTCCGGTAAATAAGATGGATTCCACGTTCATATTCATAATAGAAGTTCTCGGAACCCTCGCGTTCGGCATAAGCGGAATCCGCCTTGCCGCCACGAAGCATTTCGACTGGTTCGGAGCCTACACCGTAGGGCTCGTCACCGCCATCGGCGGAGGCACCCTGCGCGATGTGCTTCTCGACATTCCGGTGTTCTGGATGCAGAACTGGCTCTACCTCGCCATCACGGGACTGGCGTTCATGATAGTGGTGCTCTTCAGCAAGGTGCTCACCTCCGGTTCGCGCTCGCTGTTTATCTTCGACTCTATCGGCCTTGCTCTCTTCGTGGTGATAGGCATACAGAAGTCGGTTGCGGCAGGCTACCCGATGTGGGTTGCGATAGTGATGGGCATCATCACCGGTTCGTTCGGCGGGGTGGTGCGCGACATACTTATAAACGTGGAGCCACTGTTTTTCCGCAAGGACATCTACGCAACGGCGTGTATGGCCGGCGGAATCGTATATTGGCTCATAATGACCATGGGCGGCTCGTCGATACTCCAGCAGTCGGCCTGCGCGGTGGTAATCATAGCTCTCCGTGTAGGCGCCATACGCTACGGATGGCATCTGCCGGTGCTTCACGGCGAGGGTGAGGGATCGCCCGGTAATGCAGAAAAGTAACTATTTTTGAATTCAATACCTTAAATGAGAAAGACAGCCATGTCAGTCAACCTGCAAAGTGGTGATATAAAGCAATTTGCCCGCTATGTGATAGTAGGAGTGATGAACACGTTGGTGACTCTGATAGTGATTTTCGCCTGTAAGTCGATTTTCGGCGTAAATATGTGGGTCTCAAACGCATTGGGCTATGTTGCCGGTGTGATAAATTCGTTTCTCTGGAACAAGAAATGGGTGTTTCAGTCGGAGTCGACCAACTATCGTGGCGAGGCGGTGCGTTTTCTGTTAGGCTTCCTGCTTTGCTACGGGCTTCAGTTTGTGGCCACCTGGGCGCTGACCAAGCTGATGGGGGGCATGGTCTGGAATTTCCTCGACATGATAGTGGTGAGCGGCTACGGAGTGGCCACGCTGCTCGGCATGGTAATCTATACGATAGCCAACTTCATTTACAACCGCGCCGTCACGTTCAAATGACGTAATTAAGTAATAAATTAAGAGGTTGTTATTAAACAACCTCTTAATTTTCAAGAGTTACTTAGCGGCAATAATCAACACTGCGGGCGCCCGAAATATGATTTCCGGGCGCCCGCAGGCGTATGATGGCGGCAAAAGAGGGGAGTGAACCGCGTTATTCGGCGGCGGGAGCCTCTTCGGCCGGTTTCTCTTCTGCTTCTTTTTCTTCTTCGGGAGCGAAGTCGGTGATTCCGGCGGCGAGGAGCTGGTTGTACCAGCTGAGGAGCTTGCGGATGTCGGAGGTGTGCACGCGCTCCTCGTCGAAGGTCGGAAGCACTTCGGCGAAATATGCGCGGATTTCCTTGTCGCCGCCTATGGCCTTGACATCAACCGGTTTGCCGTCGTTTTTAGCCTTGAGGCTTTCGAGCACGGTATAGAGAGGCACATCGTCGTCGGTTGCATACATCGTGATGTCGCCGAGCGAAATGACCTTGTCGCGGGCATAGGCTGGAGTGCGCTTGCCTGTCTGGAGCGATTCAACGATGAGCATGTTGTTTCCGCGGTTTACGAGACGGAAGAGACCGGGGCGTCCGGCTATTGATAAGATAGTCTTAAGCATTGTAAAAATAAGTTGTGGTTAACGCCGCAAATTTAGCAATTATTTTATAACTTTGCAAGCGGATAAACCAAGTCACAATGAACCAGAACAGCCTTGTATCCATTTCCGACATAGGCCGCGATGAAATACTGCGGCTACTCGAAATGGCGCGCCGGTTTGAGGAAAATCCCAACCGCGACACTCTGAAAGGGAAAGTGGTGGCGACACTCTTTTTCGAGCCGTCGACCCGCACACGCCTAAGTTTTGAAACCGCAGTAAACCGCCTCGGCGGGCGGGTGATCGGTTTTTCCGACGCCGGAACAACGAGCTCATCGAAGGGTGAGACGCTGAAAGACACGATAAAGATGGTGTCGAACTACGCTGACCTCATAGTGATGCGTCACTATCTCGAGGGGGCGGCGCGCTACGCTTCGGAGGTGACGGATATTCCGGTGATAAACGCCGGCGACGGAGCCAACCAGCACCCCTCGCAGACTATGCTCGACCTCTATTCCATCTATAAGACCCAAGGTCATCTCGATAACCTCACCATAACTATGGTCGGCGATCTGAAATACGGCCGCACCGTCCACTCCCTGCTCATGGCGATGCGCTATTTCAACCCCACGTTCCGCTTCGTGGCATGCGAGGAGCTGCAGATGCCACGCGAATATCTCGATTTTTGCGACAAGAACGGCATCCGCTACTCGGTTCACCGCGACTTCTCGCCAGAGGTGATTAATTCCAGCGACATCATCTACATGACCCGCGTGCAGCGCGAACGCTTCACCGACATAATGGAATATGAGCGGGTGAAGGATCTTTACAACCTCCACAATTCCATGCTCGACGATTCGCGTCCGAATCTGCGCATACTCCACCCGCTGCCGCGAGTGAACGAAATCAGCCAGGATGTCGACGACAATCCCAAAGCATATTATTTCGAACAGGCCCGCAACGGTCTTTACGCCCGTCAGGCAATAATCTGCCGTGCCCTCGGCATTGAAGCATAACCCGTTATGGAAAAGAAAGAACTCGCCGTGGCCGCCCTGCAAAACGGCACCGTGATAGACCACATACCCTCCGCAGCCCTTTTCAAGGCCGCCCGTATCCTCGGAATAGAGGAACTCGACACCTCCGTGACCATCGGCAACAATCTTCAGAGCAAGAAGCTCGGCCGCAAGGGCATAATAAAGGTAGCCGACGTGTTTTTCCCCGAGGCCACGCTCAACCGCATAGCCCTGATCGCCCCGTCGGCAGTGGTTAACATCATCCGCGACTATGAGGTGGTGGAGAAATTCCCGGTGACGCTCCCCGACAACATAGTCGGAATCGTCACCTGCAACAACCCCAAGTGTATAACCAACAACGAGCCGATGCCCTCGCGCTTCACCGTGGTCGACCGCAACGACGTGACAATCCGCTGCCACTACTGCGGCCACACAGTGAAGAGCACTGAGGCAATCGTCTGACCCGACACGAGCTATGAAGAAAACCGACTGGCGCCCCGGCACGATGATATATCCTCTGCCCGCCGTGATAGTAACCTGCGGAACGCAGGAGAAGAGCAATATGCTCACCGTGGCGTGGACAGGCACCATATGCAGCGACCCCGCCATGTGCTACATCTCAGTGCGCCCCGAGCGCTACTCCTACGGCCTGATAAAGGAAAACATGGAGTTTACCATCAACCTCACCACGGCAGCCATGGCGCGCGCCACCGACTGGGTAGGTGTCCGCTCGGGCAGAGATTATGACAAATGGAAAGAAACGGGTCTCACCCCCGACCCGGGCGTAAAGGTAGCTTGCCCCTCGATAGCCGAGTCGCCCCTCTGCATAGAGTGCCGCGTGAAGGAAATAGTTAAACTCGGCAGCCACGATATGTTCATTGCCGACGTGCTCAACGTCCGCGCCGCCGAAGCCTTAATTTCACCTGAAACCGGCGCATTCGACCTCTCCGCCGCCGGCCTGATGAACTACAGCCACGGCCACTACTTCGAGCAGGGCGCCCCGATAGGCCGATTCGGCTTTTCGGTAAAGAAAAAATGAAATTCCAATATACATATATAATATAAGTAAAGAAGATGAAACAGGACAACGTGATTTTCGACATCATCGAGCGCGAGCATCAGCGCCAGCTCAAAGGCATAGAGCTGATTGCTTCCGAGAACTTTGTCAGCGATCAGGTGATGCGCGCCATGGGCCTGTCTCTTATACACATCTGACGCTGCC
>UROS01000100.1 GCA_900549445.1 uncultured Porphyromonadaceae bacterium
GTTGTCCCACAGCTCCGCTTCGCTCCGCAATGGGTTAGGGAGACCTCGCGCCTCCGGCGCTTTTTCGCGCGAAATCCTCGCTGAGGACTTCCTGATCCGCAATAGTGTGCATCCCAACAATGAGAATGTTCTGAATATAAGTGTAAAAGCGCCGTGAGGCGCGAGGTCTTTGTAACCCATTGCGGAGCGAAACGAAGCTGTGGGACAGAAGAATCCGCTCCCGTTCTCAAAACCTCCTGTTTCTCCTGTTCCCCTGTCCAAAAAGATTTACCTCGATTTGAAAAAAGCGACATTATCGCAATGGTGCGGGGCCGGTTGCGTTGTAATTTTGCGCATGAATTTATCTTAATTTATACGCAAATGAAAACAACCATCTCAAAATCAGCAGTTAAAACTACAGCGGAGGTCTGCACCAATCTCAGGCCCGACCGGACAGGTACGGCGCTCGTACCGGTGGGCGACCCGGCGGCAGTGAGTTCCGCAGGAGGCATTCCGCTTGCCTCAGGCCCGGTTGGCGGCCGCAATATTATTCTGATTCTGCGCGGAAGAGAACTTTGGGTAGCGGACGCCGGCTCGCCCGCAGCCGAAACAATGGTGGCAGAAGCGGCATCCGACGTGAAGTGCGCTCTTGCCGTAGCCGACGGATTCATGGTTATGGCTGGCGTGGCTCTGCGCCTGCGCCTCGATCCGGCGTCGGGAAAATGGACAGCAAAAGAGTGCGGGCGTGCGTCAGGATTTCCGGCTCTCTATGCGGAGGAGGCCGGAGCGGTGTCGGCGGAATTCACTGCCCGAGAGCTTTCAGGGCGCTACACCACCGCCGATTCGGCTCTCAGCGCCGCCGACACGGCGAAACTCACCGAAGCCTATAACGATGCTTATTCCAGAGTATGCGAACGGGCGGCCGCAGCCGGGGCTCATGTTCAGCCGGTTCTGGCGGCGTGGAGACTGCGCGACCACAGCGGAAATGAAATCTATACCTCGGCTCCGGTGCTCTTAGCCGACCCTTCGGGAATACAGGCCGCAAAATTGGCAATCAGAGCGTCGGGCGACGGGTTTTCCACGCTCGCCGACACCCGTCTGACGGTCAACACCTTCCGCGTGGGCATAAGATTCCCGGCCGAAGAGGCGCCCGGCTGGCCCGACGAGGTAGGAACGGTAGATCTCCTGATCTCGCCCGAAATCCATCCCGTGAGCGCCACGGCGAGCGCCGTAGCCACGTTCACCCGGTCATCGTCGGATCTTACGGTCAATCTCACGGCACCCGGGGTTTCCACAAGCACCGATCCTTCGGCACGCGGCACACTGTTTCATTCGCGGCTTATGAAGACTCTCGGAAGTTTCTCCCGGCGTGCTACGGTCTGTTCAATGCCGGCAGCGGCTTCGGGAACCACTGCCGCATCGGCTTCGCCTCTGCCGATAAAGAAACAGATTGCCGTGGCCGACAGCGACGGCGCTCCCGCCCACGCTTCAGGCATGATGCGCGCCATTGCGGCGCCACATTCATTTACGGCCGGCGTCGCGGCTCAGTCGGGCGACACTATCGTGTGGGCCGACATAACAGCGCGGCGTTTCAGCGGCTACAAGGCACGTGAACTCGCCGTGGTTCACAACTTCAGCGGCGCGGCGGCTGTTCCTACCGCCTGCCGGGTGAAATTTTCGGACGGCACGGCTGTAGTGACCTCCCTCACCGAACACGATTTCAATTCGCTCAAACTCTCGCCGCTCATTGTGTATCCCCACCCCGCCGCAACGGAAATAACGGTAATTATAGGGAAAAAATCGGTGACACTGCCGCTGAGCAGCACTCCCGACGGGGACGCCGCATATTATCTGAGTCCGCGTGTGCGTCCCATCGGGCCTGACACCGAACTGCCCGCGTTCGTTATGCCTGCCGCGGAAACGCCTGTCGAGACATTTGCCGACGGAGTGGCTGCGGCGCGGGCGGATGAGCCGCTGAAGGCCACAGGCGCCGTGCTCACCGGCACGGGACGCATAGCGGCCGCCACGCCGTCGGTGCGCACCTCATCGTCGGGTTGGGATTTTGCCCGCGGACGTTTCTACACGTTCGGCCCGGGAGGGATATGCGCCGTTGCCGTTTCAGCTTCCCGTATTTCGGCTGCCATAATCGACAGCCGCGGTGTAAGCGGCAAAGGGAGGGCGGCACTGACGCCTGCGGGTGTCGTGGCGGTGGCCGGAGACGACCTGGTGAAGATAAGCGGAAGCCTGTGCACCGACCTTCTGCCGGGTACCGGCGATTCTCTTGTAGGATGGTGCGGCCGGTTCGGCGAAATATGGCTGATCGACCCCGGTAGCGGAAGCGTCAGGACTGCCGGCATAAAGGGCAGCATTACGGGCAATCGCACGGATCTTACCGTGAGAGCACTGCTGTCGGCGCCGCCGGGACTGTATCTCACCACGGAGGAACGCGGAATCGTCAATGCATCTGTCGAGAATCCGGCAGCGGAGCGCGAAATAGAGTGGCGCGCGAGGATAGAATGCGGCGCCCCGGTGGAGGTAAGAGCACTTTCGGTATGGATTTTCGCCTCATCGCTCCGCGGCAAGGTGACTCTGACTGCCGACAACGGCGCGGGCGCCGCCCATGCCCTGCCGCTGATCGGAATCGGGGCCGACGGCGAAATCAACTCGCCGCTTACCGCCCGTATGCTCGCTCCGCGGCGCCGCTATCTCAACCTGACCCTGAAAGCCGATGCCGGCGCCGACACCCGCCTGGAAAAATTCGCAATAATCACCGCATAAATTACATAATAAAAAACCTTTATGAAAACAATACTTGAAGAAAACGCACGGCGCAACGCTCTGGAGCAGGCGCCCTACAACCCAATCACCGGCGAAGGCTGCGGCGGCGAACGCCGCCCTGTAAGCGTGGATGGGAAATTACTTTATCTGCCCGCGGCGATGGCCGATGACCCGGCCTTCTCCCCGAAAATGGGAGAACATGCCATGACAATGATGCGCTTCCGCTACGATTTTGAATTCTGGGCGGCGCGCTGCGTGGTTATCCACGACAAGCTGACCGGAGGCGACGTACCTTTCGTGCTCAACCGTCCGCAGCGGCGTGTGCTCGGCATAATAGAACGACAGCGCCTGGAGGGGCGGCCGATCCGCCTGATAATGCTCAAGGCGCGCCAGTGGGGCGGCTCAACGCTCATCCAGGTGTATTTCGCATGGATTCAGATAATCCACCGCCGCAACTGGAACTCCATAATCTGCGCCCACGTAAAGGAAACGGCCTCGACAATCCGCGGCATGTACACCAAACTGCTCGCCAACTATCCGCGCGAGTACTGGGAAGAGGAGGAGATGCCGGAATTCAGGCCGTTTGAACGTTCGTCGAACTCAAGAGTGATTCCGGGGCGCGGATGCAGGGTGATGCTGGCGTCGTGCGAAGCGCAGGAGGCAACCCGCGGCTACAACTGCTCTATGGCGCATCTGAGCGAAGTGGCGTTCTGGAAAGACTCGTCGCGGCGCGACCCGGAAGACTTTATCCGCGCCATCTGCTCGGGCATTTCGCTCGAACCGCTTACAATGGTGGCGATGGAGAGTACGGCAAACGGCGTGGGTACCTTTTTCCACCGGGAATGGCTGCGTGCCCGCGAGGACAAAAGCGACAAGGCGGCGGTGTTCGTGCCGTGGCACGAAATCGAGATTTACCGCATGCCGGTGGCCGACCCCGCGGCTCTGTGGGCTGAAATGGACGGATATGAGCGCAGGCTATGGGAAGAGGGTTGCACGCTCGAGGCAATAAACTGGTACCATACAAAGCGGCGTGAGATGCCGTCGCACCGCGCCATGAAGGCGGAATATCCCGGCTCGGACGACGAGGCGTTTGCCCACACCGACTCGGAAGTGTTTTCATCGGCCGACGTGGAGCGTCTGCGCAAGGACTGCAGGCCCGGTCTGAAGGGCGACATCTGTGGCGCGGCGGTGAACGGACCGGCTGCCTTGGACAGGGTGAGGTTCGTACCGGCCGACAGCGGCGCTATGACCATATGGTGCAAGCCGCGCGAAAGCGCGGGAGCCGACGACTACATAGTGTCGGTCGACATAGGCGGCCGCTGGTCGGGCGCAGACTGGTCGGTGATAACAGTGCTCGACCGCCATCTGGAGCAGTCGCTCATGCGGCGCCCCGAGGTGGTGGCCCAGTGGCGCGGACACACCGACCACGACCTGCTCGCCTGGAAAGCCGCCGCCATTGCGCAGTACTACCGCCGCGGGCTGCTCGTAATCGAGAGCAACAGTCTGGAAAGCGAGGAATACGGCGAAGGAGGCTACATGCTCGACGTTATCGGCACCTGTTACCGCAACCTCTACCGGCGCGACAACGACCGGCCGGGGTTCCATACGAACCGGTCGACCAAATCGGCAATCATCTCGCAGCTCATAGCGGCAGTGCGCGACGGCAGTTACATTGAACGCGACAACGATGCCTGCAACGAACTACTGCAGTACGAGCAGCTTCCCGGCGGAGGCTACAGCGCGCGGCGCGGCTGCCACGACGACATACTCATGACCCGTGCCATGGCGCTGTTTATCGACTGCCATGCGCCGCGGAGGCGGACGTTTACAAGCGAAGATGTAGCGGCCTTACGCCGCTTTGCAGGCCTCGCCCGCAGGCGATAAAAAACGTCAGCCCGGAAGGCACGACCGACCTTCCGGGCTGACTGATTATTTCAGGATTACGTTATTTCACCACTACCTTTACGGCCTTTGTGCCCACGGAGAGCACGTAGGCGCCGGCTGCGACTCCGTCAATGCGGGCGGAGCCGCCATGGATGGCAGCGGATCCGGCAAGAGCGCCGCTGACGGTGTAGAGCTTAACGGGCGTACCATCGGCAGAACCGGAGGTGCTGACGGTTATGGTGCCGTTTTCGCAGCTTACGGTAGCTCCGAGGTCGGCAATCACGCTTTCAATTCCGCTGAGCTGTACGGTGAGCAGGTTGGTGTAGAGATAGAGCTTGTCAAACACGCTGTTGGTCATCACGCACATCACTTCGGCTTCGGGGTCGAAGGTAAAGGTGGTCACGCCGTTGTCGAGTGTATACTCCTCGTCTGCCACGAGTTCCTCGCCGACAAGATTGTTGGTCTCGTCGAATTCGGGAACACCGATAAACCACTGGTATTTCGTCTCGGTGGTTCCGACCTTTGCCTGCGACGAGAGATCTACCTTGCCGTCGACGCATTCCGCCTCAACCGGATTCTGGTTTGCATAGAGGTATACCCAGCCCTGCTTCGGCACGGGGAGGGTGGCGAAAGTGAAGTTGTTGCGGTCGATGGCGAGACCTACTATGTTGGGATTGGCGGAGAGGTCGATGCTGCTCAGACTGTTGTAGCTCAGCTGGAGCTGATTGAGCCCGGGAAGTTTCGACAGGTCTAATTCCTTGAGGCGGTTGTCGGCGAGCGACAGTATGGAAAGATTCGGGAGATCAAGGTCAACGGAAGTGAGGCGGTTGTGGCCCGCGCTCAACTGCACGATGTTCGGCTGATTCTTCGCTGTGAGGGTCTCGAGATTATTGTTGTCGAGCGAGAGCATCCACACGTTCGGGAATTCCGAAAGATCAAACTTCGTCAGCTTGTTGCCGTCAAGGTTGAGTTCGGTAATATTCTCCTTCGGCGGGAAGATAATGTTATTGTCCTCCAGGCCGGCGCCCGCGAGGGTCAGACAGAAGCACTTGTCGAGGCCCGAGCCGTCGAAATTCTCCATGGTCGCGCCGCCGATTGAGAACACGGTCACGTCGGTGGAATTACCGTAGGTCCAGACGGTCACTTCGGCGTTCTCTACCGTGGTGGCCGAGAAAAGAGTATACTGAGTGCGGAGCTGGTATGGCTCGAACACTGCACCGGAGCCGTCCCAGTTGATGTAGATTGCACTGCCGTTCTTAGCTGCCGCAAGAGAGAGGCTTACGGTCTCGCCGCCTACGGGAGTCCTGAACTTCGCGATCATGCGGTCGGGCTTCGAGGCGGTCTTTATCTCTGTGGTGAGGACGGTGAGCGCGGGGAAGAGCGGATGGGTGATCTCGCAGTAAACCTTGCCCAGGTCGGGGTTGAGGAAGTTGGCAATGCCGTCGGTGGTGGTGATGTCAGAGGCACCGACCGTGGAGTTGTCCGAAGCGAGTTTCCAGGTATAGACGGTGCTCTTTCCGTCAACAGTCAGGTTCTGGCTCGTGAGGTTCGCACCTGCGCCCTCGGAGGGTATTCTCATGTTCTGCTGAGGAGCGTAGACAAACTCGGCACCGAGTGTCTGAAGCATCGGGAGCGCGGGAAACGCGAGGTCGTTGGAACTGCAGTCGAAGTGCTCGAACACGTTGGTTTCCGGCATTGTAAGCGCTGCAATATCGTTATTCGAGATGTCGAGGTCTGTGACACTTATGAAGTACACGAGGCTAAGTTCGGTGAACTTGTTGTAGGAGAGATCGGCGTAAACGAGGTTGTCCCAGTCCTTCGAGGAGAAATCGGTGAACTCGTTGTGTGAGATGTCGAGGCGGCGGATGGGCTGGTGAGCCACGAGATCGAGCGCGGAGAGCTTGTTGTTGGAGATGTTGATGTCGCTGAGCATATATTTCTCATACTCGCCGTTTACTCCGTGGAAATCGAGTTCCGAAAGGAGGTTGCCGCTGAGGTTGAGGCTGCGGAGATTGCGGTTGTAGGAGATGTCGATGCTGTAGAGGCCGGCGTTGGCTACCGTAAGCTGGCGCAGTTCGCGGGCGGCGGTGAGGTTGATGGAGGTCATCTTCACGCCGTCGGCGCTGAACGCGGCCATCACTTTGCCTTCGGGAATGAGAATCCTTACCAGGCCGTTGCCGGCGCTCTTGCCCGCTACATTAGGCGCGGCGGGAATGTCCTGGCCGGTGGCAGTGAACTGCACGGGGGTGCCGTCGCCGAAGTCAACCATAAATGTTGCGGGCTCCTGGGCGGTGGCGCCGTCGATGCCTATGCCGAGTTTTACCTCAGTGCCCGTTTCGGTAGCGAAGGTGAGGATTTCGGAGGGCTGTCCGAAATCGGCGGCACTCTTCACCATGAAGCACGAGGTGCGGTAGGCGGCCTCGGTAAACACGTCGTTGTTGAACGCTACGTAGAGTGAGTCGGGCATAGCCTTGAGGAAGGTTATCTTGCCGTCGGCATAGTTATAGAGTTCCTCGGGATTCTCCACAGGCTGGAACACGCTCTCGCCCTCGCCGGTCCGGGTGAGATCCTGCGAGTAGACTGTCACGGTGGTGGTTGTTCCCTCACGGAGCACCTTGTCGGACACGTCGATTGTCTCGCCGCTCTTCATCGCGCGGGGAAGCTCTATCGGGTTGAGCATATAGTAGTATACGTGGAAGAGGAACTGGCCCATGCTGTTGGTGGGGATGGGCAGGTTGGCGAAGCTCAGGTTGTTGAAGCTCAGATTGAGGTTATAGAGGTCGGGGTTGTTCGAGAAATCTATGTCGGTCAGAAGGTTGCGCGACAGGTTGAGGTCAAACAGCATGGGGTTCTTGCTCAGATCTATGCTCTTGATGCCGTTGCCGGCCAGAGAGAGCACCTTCAGCTCGGGAAGATTGCTGAGGTCGAAGTGCTCCAGGCGGTAGCCCTGGTTTACGAAGCCCGACACGTGGGATGCGTAGAATTCGCTCAGCTTGGGGTTGTTGCTGAGATCGATTGAAGTAATCTTCGTATCGGAAATGTTGAGCACGGCCAGACGCGGGTTCTTGGTCACGTCGACGGTCTCCACCGGGGTCACGTCGATCGACAGGCGCTGCAGATTAGGACACCCTGTAGTGTTGACGGAAGTGAGGGTCTGACTCGAGTAGGCCGACAACGACGCGAGTTTGGGATAGTCGCTGAAGTTGATCGACGGGTCGATCCATCCGGTCATGGCTATGTCGAGGACGGTCAGTTCGGGATGGTTGCTGCCGAGTTTCAGGGGCGAGGCTGCCGAGAAAGTGTTGTCCGACAGTTCTGCCTGAAAGAGCTTGGTCTGAGCCGAAAGGTCGAGTCCCTTGAGTTCGTTGTGGGAGAGATTGATGACCTCGATGTTGGTGCAGGCGCTTAGCTCGATCCAGTCGATGTAGCATCCTTCGGCATCGAAATAGTTCACGAGCTTAGGGTCGCCGTAGATTTTCACGATACCGTCGGCGCTCACGTTGAGCGGGATGGCGGTGCCGCCGGTGATGCCGGTGTTGTCTACCGACCACGGTTCGATTTCGGCCGAAACGGCGCCGAGACCGGCGTCGATGTCGAGATAATCGGTCTCGGAGTCTGAGCCGATGACGATGTGGAAAGCGTTGGCTGCCCCGTACTGCTCATAGATGTTGGTCTTGAACGTGATGATCGGCTCTTCGCCGGCTGTCTGGGCAAACGCGGCCGCTGAGGCGGACATTGCCGCCGCAACAAGAAGTGAGGAATAGTATTTCATTTGTCAAACGGATTATTTCACTGTG
>UROS01000101.1 GCA_900549445.1 uncultured Porphyromonadaceae bacterium
AAAAATATAGGGCTATTCAGAACGAGGATTTTTGCACTTCGTTATTGAATCTTCACTCTTAAGGCTTCAGCAGCTGAATGAGTTCGGCCACGCCTTCGGTGGCGGGCTTGGCTATTACGGTGACTCCCGCAGGGACGGCCGCCGGCTTCGGGTCGATATAATATACAGGAACTCCGCGCCTTACGTAATGCAGAAGGCTTGCCGCCGGATACACAACAAGCGACGTGCCGATCACCACAAATATATCCGCCTCTTCTGTCCATTCGATCGCCCGCTCGATGTTGGGCACTGCCTCCTGGAAAAACACTATATGGGGGCGCACGGGGTCACCGTAGCGGTCGCGGGTGGCGGGCGAAGTCTCGAGGTGTTCCTCGTCGAGAGTATACACGCGGGTCTCGTCGGTCATCGAGCGCACTTTCATCAGCTCGCCGTGGAGATGGAGGATGCGCGAAGATCCGGCGCGCTCGTGGAGGTCGTCGACGTTCTGCGTAATCACGTAGGTGTCATACCATTTCTCAAGTTCAACGAGCCCAAGATGGGCGGCGTTGGGGCTGCAGGTGAGCAGCTGTCGGCGCCGGTCGTTGTAAAACTGATGCACGAGGGCGGGATTGCGCATGAAACCCTCGGCGCTGCAGACATCCATCACGTTGTGGTTCTCCCAAAGTCCGTCGGCGTCGCGGAAGGTTGAGATGCCGCTTTCGGCGCTGATGCCCGCGCCGGTTGAGATCACTAATTTCTTTTTCATGACTTACTTAAGCGTTTCTTTTTAAAAAATTCGGTCACGAGCGCCCCGCACTCGTCGGCGAGCACACCCGCTGTCACGGTGGCCTTCGGATGAAAAGGGGAGCGGGCCACAAAGGTATTGTAGCCGCGCTTGGGGTCGGGGGTACCGTATACAATGCGCCCGATCTGGCTCCAGCCTATGGCGCCTGCACACATCAGACACGGCTCCACGGTAACGTAGAGCGTGCAGTCGGTCAGGTACTTGCCTCCGAGCGTGCCGGCCGCGGCGGTGAGCGCCAGCATCTCGGCATGGGCCGACACGTCGGTCATCTGTTCGGTCATGTTGTGGCCGCGGCCTACCACCGTGCCCCGCTTCGAGACCACAACGGCGCCGATGGGCACCTCGTCGGCCTCCATGGCGCAACGTGCCTCCGCGAGCGCCATGCGCATATATCTTTCATCATCTTCCATACCGCAAATATAACGCTTTTCGCGGCGTTTCGGCACCGCTGCCTGCGTTTTTATTTGCCCAATTCGGCAAAATTCCATAATTTTGGGGCTATGGCAAAATTTCAGGTCAACATACTCGGATGCGGATCCGCCACCCCGACGCGGCGGCATCAGCCATCATGTCAGGTTGTGGACTTCCGCGACAAACTCTTCATGATTGACTGCGGCGAGGGTGCCCAGCGGCAATTCCGCATGATGGGGCTCAAATTCTCGCGCCTGCGCCATATTTTCATATCCCACCTCCACGGCGACCACCTTTTCGGGCTCCCGGGACTTCTATCCACCATGGATCTCCATCAGGAAGAGGGAACCGTCACGATCCATATCTTTCCCGACGGCGCGCGTCTGCTGCGCGACTGGCTCGGATATTTCTGCCACGGCGGAGGAATGAAGATCGAATACGACATCATAACCCCCGGCGAGCGCCGGATTATTTACGAGGATCACGCCCTCACCGTGGAGACCTTCCCCCTCTACCACCGCACTGACTGCACGGGATTCATATTCCGCGAAAAACCTAAACCCCGGCACATCAACGGCGAGATGGCGCGGTTCTACAACGTGCCCCTCTATATGATGCAGCGTCTCCGCGACGGTGAGGATTACGTGACGCCCGAAGGGGAAACAATCCCCAATGCGCGACTCACATCCGACCCCGACCCGGCGGTAAGCTATGCTTACTGCTCCGACACCGCCTTCGACCCCCGTGTGGCCGACTCCGTACGCGGTGTCGACACCGTTTACCACGAGGCCACCTACGACGACTCGCTCACCGCCACCGCCGCCGAGCGCGGGCACTCAACGGCGCGACAGGCGGCGCGCATAGCCGCCCTCGCTGGGGCAAAACGCTTGATAATCGGCCATTTCTCCAAGCGCTATAATTCCGAAGAGATTCTCCTCGCCCAGGCCCGTGAGGAATTCCCCGCCGTAACCCTCGCCGACGAAGGTCTGAGGGTGGATTTGCTGTGAGTGGCTCTAATCGTATAACGTATTAAAATTAAAAATACTCCAGCGTCGGCTCGAAAATATAAACAGCCGCGCCCCCGGTTTTCGGGGCGCGGCTGACTGTTAGCCTTAGTAAGGAGAATCAGAATGCGAGTACGCCGCGGACATTACCTTTGCCGATGATGTCGTAGCTCATGTTGAGCACGATGTCGTTGGCGGTAACCATCTGACGCACACGCGGCCCGATCGCATCAATACGGAAGTTGTAGGCCGGTGAGTATGACGACGACCAAAGCGCATTTTCCGAGCCTACGAAACGGTCTCTTTCCTTGGTGAGGAACTTGCTCATGGCCCGTTCGAAATTTGCATTGACGCTCGGCGAGCAGGAAGCGGGCCAGGTGTAGTTAAGCTCGCCCACGTAGCCGTCGGAGGGATCTGCCTCGAGCAGAGAGAGGTTGGTGTCGACTTTGCCTACGTTGCGCAGCAGGTCGAGCAGCTGACCCATTGAGGGGAGGAACCAGCCGGTGGTGGAGGAGGGCACGGCAACGTTCTCGTTCAGCCAGTCGATGGCGGTCATACACTGATAGTAGCCTGCGGCGATCTCATCGCTGCGGCGCTCGCGCAGTATCTCGTTGTAGCGCAGACCGTCCAGGTCATTGTTGTCCATCTCGTAGCATTTCTCCTTGCTTTCGGTGTCGCCGATAACCGGGAGCACCAGGCCGGGGAAATCATCGCTCTCCACGTGGTCGAAGAAACGTCCGGCTCCATCGTCGGCCGAAACAGGATATGCGTCCTGCCAGGGGAAATAGTCCTTGGATTTGACCAGGCCCATCTTGGCAGAGATTACGTGGGCGTGGTTCTTGCCGAGTTCCTTTTCCCGTTCGGAGAAGCGGGCCGGGTCGACATTGAAAATGAAACCGGCCACTCCGGCGGGTACAGTCTTCATGCCGGCCGCAGTCTCAACAGGGAGGATGGATCCGTCGCGGTAGTAGATGTCGCCGACCTGCAGGTCGCGCTTGCCTCCGTCGGCAGCGCCGGCGCCTATCTTCACGATGTTGAGTTCGCCTGCTTTCGAATCGGCGAGGCTTACCTCGGATTTGTCGGTGGTTTCGCCGTCGGTATACTCGATTTCAAGCTTCGAAGCGGAGCCGGCGGTGTGGAAAAACGCATCCACACCCGCAGCTGTCGAGGGCACGGCTGCCGCGCCGTCGAGAGTATAGGCGGTGGCTGTGGCGCTTCCGGGAGTGGTGTACCGGAATCCGGTGGAGGTTGTGTAGGCCGTTCCGCCGGGAAGGCTCCACGATGTAAGCGAGAGCATATGGTCGGCGGCGGCAGTGAGAACCACGGTGTTGAGATTGGTCTTCGAGCCGGTTGCGGTGGCCTTCGCTATCACTATGTCGTAGGGGCGGATTGCGGTGTCGAAATCCTTCTGGTCGGCGGGAAGAGTGATGTTGTCATCGAGGCGTCCGAAGAAATCGGCGGCTGTGGAAGCCGTCGGCGTAACCATAGCGGTAGCGGAAGCGTTGTAGGGTGCGTACACGAAGAGGTCGCCGCCTGCGGCCTTGGCCGGTGTCGCCGTTTTCCAGATTTTACCGTTGTAGGTTAGCTCGATGTTGTCGGCTACTATGGCGCCGTCCTTCACTATGTAGAGACCGGCCTTGTCGCCCGTCTTGAAGCCCGGAACAAAAGTGGTGCTCTCGCCGGTCTTGAAGCCGTTGTCGGTCATCCGGAGTTCGAATTCATATGCGAATTCTTCCTCTATCGGAGGAGCGGGAGGGGTTGGCTCGTCGTTCTTGTCGGAAGAACAGCTTGAAAAACATACTATAGCCGAAAGGCATAGCGTGCTGAATGAAAGATATTTCTTCATACAATAAAAATTAGGATGCTGATTGGTGAAAAAATAATTGAAAATAATATGTCTGCCATTTGTGGCAAAATGCTTCAATATTCTCTTCTGATACAACAAATATTGGTTTTAAAGCGCAAATATAATAACAAAAAGCATACAAACCAAATAAAATTCTTATCACCGACCACTCATTAAAAAATACTTTGAAACTTGAAGAATATGTTGACACTCATTTTTATTTTATAATTGTGTGATAAAATGCTTATAAACAGCTTGTTGTAGGGGCGCTATATTTAGCGCCCGCAGAATCAAAAGCATATTCTACCCGGAACAATATGATGCTGAAAGAAAATGCCGGACCCGGCGGGCGCTAAATATAGCGCCCCTACAATACTTTGATTATAAGTTATTTATCGCATCTGTTTGCGGATTTATTTAAACCGCGTTGTAATATAACAAAAAACCGGCGCCCGGACAAGAGATCCGGCCGCCGGTTCTATTCGTTGTGTATGTTTACTTAACGATAAACATTATAATATTTACGACCAGACCTAAAGCTGCGAAGCCGAAAGCCCAGTAGCTGTTTGTTTTGGCATCCTTGCTCGCCTGGAAGGCAGCGTCATACAGACCCTGATACTCGTACTTTTTCACGTTGTTGGCCTTCACGATGGCAATAATGCCGAAAATTGCGCCGATGCACGAAAACAGGAATCCGCACACGGTCGATATGATGGCCAGCGAGAGATTAGTCTCGATAGGCTGTCCGGTGTAAGCCTGACCGCCGGCCGACTGAGGCCCGGTATAAGGCTGGCCGCCGTTAAACTGTTGAGGGCCGCCGTTGAGCATCTCGGCGATTTCCGGCACTGTGAATGCTGCCGCCCAGTTAGGCATCCCTTCCGCCCAGATCATCGATTGAGGGTTGAGACCGTAGTTCCGCAGCTGTTCCTTCGGCATCGGGCCCATCTGCTGGTTGTTGTACATAATGTAATACATCATGGCTTTTTCAAGTTTTATGGTTAGTTAAGCGCAAATTTAAATAAAAAAGATGACAGTTGTGAATTTTTGAGCGTAAATTACAAATTTTGTCCCAAAACTTACTGCATACGGTTATTGTCTGTATGCGGATTTTGCTTAACTTTGCAGTCAGACTCATGCGGTTCCCGTGAAAAACCAATCCGGAAATCACTCTTAACCATGAATATCAACTTAACAATAATAATCTCTAACTAAAAACTTAAAATGGATCAGACCGCAAAAAAAGGCAATGGTCGCATCATTGCCATTGTGGCGATGTTCTTCATCTATGCGATGATTTCCTTCGTCACTAACTTGGCTGCCCCTATCGGTACTATCTGGGGTTACAAATTCGCCGGCAACAACGTGCTCGGCATGATGGGCAACATGATGAACTTCGCCGCTTATCTTTTCATGGGAATTCCCGCCGGTAATCTTCTTGTGAAAATCGGATATAAGAAAACCGCTCTCTGGGCAATGGCTGTCGGCGTGGTCGGCCTCTTCTTCCAGTGGCTCTCGAGCCAGGTAGGAGCCGACACTGTTGTCTGCGAAATCTCCGGCTCTGCCGTAACCCTCAACTTCTTCGTCTACCTTCTCGGCGCATTCATCTGCGGTTTCTGCGTCTGCATGCTCAACACTGTTGTCTGCCCGATGCTCAACCTCCTCGGCGGAGGCGGAAAGAAAGGCAACCAGCTCCTGCAGAGCGGCGGCGCCCTCAACTCCCTCTCCGGTACCCTCACCCCCCTCTTCGTAGGTCTGCTTATCGGCGCTCTCTCGCCCAGGACTCAGATGAGCGACGTGGCTCCCCTGCTCTGGACCGCAATCGGTGTGTTCGTCCTCGCATTCCTCGTGATTTCATTCGTGGAGATTCCCGAACCCAACAAAACAGCCGAGGGAAAGAAACCTGTCTTCACCCACAGCCCCTGGAACTTCCGCCACACCGTGCTCGGCGTCATCGCCATATTCTTCTATGTAGGTATTGAGATCGGTATCCCCGGCACCCTCAACTTCTACCTTGCCGACCAGAGCGCCAAAGGCGCAGGCGTGATCGGCGACGCCTCCACTATCGCCGGCGGCATCGTAGCCATCTACTGGCTCCTTATGCTCGTGGGCCGTACCTTCTCAGGCTTCATCAGCGGCGTGGTTTCGACCAAGGCTCAGATGGTGACCGTATCGACCGTGGCTATCGTCCTCGTGCTCTTCGCAATAGCCATTCCCAAGGAGCAGACCGTTGAGGTGCCCCAGTTCATCTACAGCTCCGACGTTGCCGCTCAGGTGCCCGTCAGTGCCTTCCTCCTCATCCTTTGCGGCCTCTGTACCTCCGTCATGTGGGGCGGCATCTTCAACCTCGCCGTCGAGGGCCTCGGCAAGTACACTGCCCAGGCTTCCGGTATCTTCATGATGATGGTGGTAGGCGGCGGCGTTATGCCCCTCATCCAGAATGCTATCGCCGATTCCGCAGGCTACATGGCTTCCTACGGCCTCGTCATCGCCATGCTCGCCTACATACTCTTCTACGGCGTCTGGGGCTCCAAAAACGTCAACGCCGACCCTAAGAGTCCGAAATACATCCCCGTTGAGGACGAAACTCCCAACGCCCTCGATCTCTGATAACGATTCCAAACCGTAATAAAGCCGGGAACCGCGCACCAGTCGCGGTTCCCGGTTTGCTTTTTCGTTCGCCCGCAAAACGCCGCGAGGCGCGCTTCCCTATTCATATCACGGCTCTTTCATAGCGGATTTAATGAATATGACAGTTTGTTAAAACACTGATAACCTGCGTATTGTACGGACGTGATTCTTCACGTCCACCGCGAACGACACGTGTGAATGCATTCGTTTTTTCTGTAAAAATGTTTATTCTCCGTGGAGAAGAATCACGTCCGTACGTTGGCGCTCAGTCAGTTATATCAGTATGACGATAAGCCTGCCATAGGTTTTAAAGGAATGAGTCGTGTTGTCTTAATCTTATTTAACATTTACCCCCCCCCAATTATTAATTATTATGTATATTTGCAAAATAACCGTAAAACACCGACAATTTCAACTATTTATAACTTAACTAAAAATAAAATGAAGAAAATCATTCTTTTTGCAATCGCTGCTGTTATTTCTGTCGCCGTTTCCGCCAAGGGCCTTTATCTGGGCGGTCAGGCAGGTTTCTGGCATGAGGACAATGACAATCTGCGGGTGAATACTCTCACGATCCTTCCTGAAATCGGCTACAATATAAACGACCGCTGGGCGTTTGGCACGGAACTGGGTTTTCAAATGAAGCGTCTGTGCGGTGAGTCGGTGACTAATATTTTTGAAATCAGTCCCTACGTGCGCTACACTTACTTCCGCTCTTCCGACAATCTCGTGAGCCTCTTCCTCGACGGAGGCGCCGGTGCAGGAATCGGATGGACGAGTTACAGGCACCAGGATGATTCCGACACGGCGTGCATCTGGACCGTCGGAATCGAGCCTGGGGTATCGCTCAATTTCAGCAAAAACGTCAGCATTGTAGCTCACCTGGGCTTGCTTGGCTATCAGGGCGCCAACAATGCGGCGTTAGACAGCGGTTTCGAGCGTCAGGGTGGAATTCTGCTCGACGGAACGAACCTCACTCTCGGTTTCTACGTAAACTTCTGATTCATCCGGCATAATGATAAAACAGTGGAGGCTGCCCCCCCGATGGAATGGGGCGCAGCCTCCACTCCTTTATCTCTTAGAGGTTGTTTAAAAACAAATGTGAAGCCGGAGTGGATGGATTTTTGCGCTAACCTGTTCATAATCTGAAGGAGCAGTGCTGTAGCACTGTGACTGAAGATTATGAACAGGTTAGCCAAAAATCCATCCATGCGCCATAAGGTAACTTTTATTTACGAATATAAACATACAAAATATCTTTTTTAGGTTGAGAAAAATGTTTTTTCGCATCCATTCTCTTGGGTGCCTTTCGTGCTGAATTCAGTCATTCATCGGCTTGCCGTTTCCGAGCCTGTCGAGGAAGAATCCACCTCGGGAGAATGGGCTCCGGCTTTCACATTTGTTTTTAAACAACCTCTTAATCCTGCTAAGAACCATAGCCTTTGCAGGCTTAAACGCAGCGGCTATACTGCCCTGTATACCAGCCTGTTTCCCTATTCTGCTGTACTCCTGTCCGAAAAAAATTCACCTACAGACTGAAAAAAGCGACATTATCGCAATGTTTTCCGGGGAATGCTGTATTATCTTTGCAGCAGATAAACACTACACATTATGAAAAGCACTAAAAAAGAAACCGTTTGCCGCGTATCGGATCGCGCCTACCGTATTATCATTTCCGACGTTATCGACTCCATGACCGGATGCAAAATCGACCCCTTCACCTTCAAGCAGGTGGTCACCGCCGTGC
>UROS01000102.1 GCA_900549445.1 uncultured Porphyromonadaceae bacterium
GAGATGACGTCGAGTCTCGTGGGCTCGGAGATGTGTATAAGAGACAGTGCCTGCACCTACTATGGTGTGGAGCTCGTCGATAAAAAGAATTATGTTCTTGTTTTTCGAAAGCTCGTTGAGAATCGATTTGATTCGCTCCTCAAACTGTCCGCGGTATTTCGTACCGGCCACAATCGACGCCATATCGAGCGAAATCACCCGCTTGTCGAAAAGAATCCTCGACACCTTGCGCTGAACTATGCGCAGGGCAAGCCCTTCGACTATGGCCGATTTGCCTACTCCCGGCTCACCGATGAGCACGGGATTGTTCTTCTTCCGGCGGCTCAGAATCTGCGACAGGCGCTCGATTTCAACCTCGCGGCCCACCACGGGGTCGAGTCTGCCTTCCTCGGCTGCCTGAGTCATATCGTTGCCGAATTTATCGAGCACAGGCGTGTCGCCGCCGCGGTGCGGGGATGCGGATGCCTGCGACGGCTGCCGGCTCTGTCCGCGCTGGTTGCCGGGAGCCTCGGGCAGATCGTCGTCATCCTCCTCATCGTCGTCGCCGAAGTCGGCGCGCATCTGCGGTGAGTTGGCCTGAAGCGGATTGCCTGCCGACATCAGGGCGTAAAGCGACTCGTAGGTGATTCCGGCTCGCGTGAACTGCTCCATATATTCCGAATTGCGGGCTTCGGAATTGTGGAATATGGCGAGTAGAAGATGCGCTGCGTCGACTTCGTTGCTTTTCAGCATGCGGGCCTCGAGAACGCTCAGCTTGATGATGCGGCCGGTTATGTCGCTCATTGTCACGTCGGCTATCGCCACGTTGCCGCGATAGCCCTTGGCCAGGGCAGCATCGAACAGAACCTTGTCGAGCTGCTCGCCGAGGTCGCGCGGAGTGGCGCCCTTCGATGCCCGCTCCACGAGGTTGTACGACGACGAGGCCGGGTCGGAAAGCAGCGACAGCATAAGGTGCTCTGGCATTACGTTGGTACTGTTGTGCCTTACTGCCTGATTACGGCTGTCGTTGATTATTTCTTTGAATTTCTGGGAATAAATAGTGTCCATCAAAATTTTTTACCTTTCTTTTATAGGAGAATAAGCAAATAATGTGCCAAACTCTCGCGGACGAGCAGGTCGCTTTGCGCCTCGCATCCGTTTTATGCACATATAACAAATAAAAAACGTTTCTTGACGGTAAAGGTAGCAAAATTTCCGCAAAAAATTACTACCTTTGTAGGATAATTGGCATAAGTAAGCCGTGCGGTGCCCCTATATAATATGTGGCGCGTGCGGCCATGCCCCGAATCAGAAAGAAATTAACTTGTAGAATAAATCATGATTGAAGAAGATCGCATTATTAAGATCAACATCGAAAATGAGATGAAGAGTGCCTACATCGACTATTCTATGTCGGTGATAGTGTCGCGTGCTCTCCCCGACGTGCGCGACGGTCTCAAGCCGGTACACCGAAGGGTGCTTTTCGGCATGAACGAGATGGGCAACACTTCAGACCATCCCCACAAGAAGTCGGCTAACTGCGTCGGTGAAGTTATGGGCCGTTACCATCCTCACGGCGACTCGTCGATCTACGGCACCGTTGTACGTCTTGCCCAGGACTGGGCGCTCCGCTACACTCTCGTCGACGGCCACGGCAACTTCGGCTCTGTCGACGGCGACGGCGCCGCTGCCATGCGTTATACCGAGGTACGTCTTCAGAAACTCGGCGAGGAGATGCTCGCCGACATCGACTCTGATACTGTAGATTTCCAGCCCAACTACGACAACTCCCGCATGGAGCCCGTGGTACTACCCGCACGCTTCCCGAATCTGCTCGTAAACGGCGCTTCGGGTATTGCCGTAGGTATGGCCACAAATATGCCTCCCCACAACCTGACGGAGTCTATCAACGCCTGCGTGGCTCTTGTGGATAACCCCGATCTCACCATCCCGGAGCTGATGAAATATGTGGTCGCTCCCGACTTCCCTACCGGAGGTACGATCTACGGCTACAACGGCGTGAAGGAAGCATATGAGACCGGCCGCGGCAGAATCGTGATCCGTGCCCGTGCCGAAATCGAGGTGGAGGACAATCATGAGAACATTATCGTAACCGAGATTCCCTACAATGTAAACAAAGCCGAACTTATAGCCTATATCGCCGACCTGGTTGGCGAAAAGAAGCTCGACGGTATCGCCGATATCAACGACGAGAGCGACTACAAGGGAATGCGCATTGTCATCAAGCTCAAGAGCGACGCCAACGCCAATGTGGTGCTCAACAAGCTCTATAAGATGACTCAGATGCAGGCCTCGTTCAGCGTCAACAACGTGGCTCTCGTTCACGGCCGCCCGAAAACCCTTAACCTCAAGGAAATCCTCTCGGCATTCATCGATCACCGCCACGAAGTGGTTATCCGCCGCACCAGGTTCCTTCTCGGAAAAGCGCAGGAACGCGCCCATATCCTCGAAGGACTTATCATCGCTTCGCAGAATATCGACGAAGTCATCAGCATTATCCGCGGCGCCGCCGATACCGACACCGCCCGGGTGCGTCTGGCCGAGCGCTTCGGCCTCACCGAGGCTCAGACCGCAGCTATCGTGGAAATGCGCCTGCGTCAGCTCACCGGCCTGGAGCAGGATAAGCTCCAGCAGTCGTACAAAGAAATAGAAGAACTGATTGCGGAATACGAGCTTATCCTCAACGACGACCACGAATGTCGCGAACTTATCAAGAAAGAACTGATTGAAATCCGCGACAAATACGGCGACGGACGCCGCACCGACATCGACTATACCGCCGGCGACTTCAACGCTGAGGACTTCTACGCCGACGACGACATGATTATCACCATCTCCCATATGGGATACATCAAGCGCACTCCGCTGAGCGAATTCCGCGCGCAGAACCGCGGTGGCGTAGGTGTGAAAGGCTCCGATACCCGCGACGAGGACTTCATCGAGCATATCTATCCCGCCTCTATGCACAACTACATGCTCTTCTTCACTCAGAAGGGCCGTTGTTTCTGGCTCAAGGTCTATGAGATTCCCGAAGGCGCCCGCAATGCGAAAGGCAGAGCCATACAGAATCTGCTCAATATCGAACCCGACGACAGTGTCAAGGCGTTTATCCGCGTAAAAGGCCTTGGCGACAAGGAATTCGTGCAGAATCACTACCTCGTGTTCTGCACACGCAAGGGCATCATAAAGAAAACGAGTCTCGAAGCATACTCGCGTCCGCGTCAGGCAGGCGTCAATGCAATCGTAATCCGCGAAGGCGACGAACTGCTCGGCGTTGAGCTTACCGACGGCAATTCGCAGATACTTCTCGCCAACCGCAACGGCCGCGCCATCCGCTTCGATGAGGCGCGCGTCCGCGAAATGGGCCGAGTTTCCACCGGTGTGCGCGGCATGACCCTCGACGATGACGGCGAAGACGAAATCGTAGGTATGATCTGCATGCCGGCCGACACCGCCAATACTGTAATGGTTGTGAGCGAGAACGGCTACGGCAAGCGAACCGCCCTCGACGTGGAAGTGACCGACGAGAACGGAAACGTAGAACGTGTGCCCGTTTACCGCGTTACCAACCGTGGCGCCAAAGGTGTGAAAACCATGAACATCACGGAGAAAACCGGCAAGCTCGTGGCAATGAAGAGCGTTAACGACGACAACGACCTCGTCATCATCAACAAGAGCGGTATCACGATCCGTCTGCGTGTGGCCGACATCCGTGTGATGGGCCGTGCCACTCAGGGCGTGCGCATCATCAATCTCGAGAAGCGCAACGACACCATCGCTTCCGTCTGCTGTGTCGACACCGACCCCGAAGAAGCTGTCGAGGAGGTAGAGGAATCGACCGATATAGTCGATGAATCGCTTCTCGCCGACGACGCCGAGGCTCAGGCAACTGACGACAACCCCTCGGATGGCACGCTTTTCGACGATGAGGATCTTTCCGACGACAACCAGGATGAATAACCCTAATATACACATTCCCTAAAATCTCAATTCTTATGAAAAAGATTACCATCCTTGGCTTATGCCTTGCAGCCGTGTTCTCTACATCGGCTCAGATGAATCTTGTTAAGGAATCTGAACGTGAGTTCAAGAAAGTAAAGAGCTACGGCGAATACCAGAACGCTCTCAAAATGATCACTCCCGCGTTCAGCAACCCCGAATCCGACAAAAACGCCCAGACATTCGCTGTGCCCGGTCTCGCCGGATTCGCGCTCTACGACAACCTCTACGGTCAGAAGCAGTTCGGTCAGGACGTTAACCTCGTCGACATGAGCAATGCTCTTATGGATGGCTACGACTATTCAATGAAAGCTCTCGCACTCGATACCGTGCCGGTGCTCGATAAGGCCGGTCAGCCCAAAATCGGCAAAAACGGCGCTCCCGAGGTCAAGACCAAATACTCCAAGGAACTCGTAAGCAAAATCTGCGGTCACTTCTCCGACTACAGCAATGCCGGCTCGATTTACTGGAGCGAAAAGGACTATAAGAAAGCCTACAACGCATTCAACGTCTATCTTTCCATACCGGAGAATCCGCGGTTCGGCAAAGATGCTCCAAAAGCGCTTCCCGATTCTACCGCAGCAGAGTTTGAAATGTACTGCGCTTATGCCGCAATGAACGCCGAGATGCTTCCTCAGGCACTCGCAGCGTTCGACAAGATGGTGGAGCTCGGCGGTGTCCGCGATACCGTGGCCTACGATTTCGCTTTCAACGCCGCTTATCAGAGCGACAAGGACTATCCCCGCATGCTCAAATACACCCAGCAGGCTTATGAAAAATTCGGCGATGCGAATCCCCGTTTCCTTGAACTGCTCGTGAACATCCACATCGACCAGAAGGAATATGATCTTGCACGTCAGCTTCTCACCGACGCTATCGCAAAAGATCCCAACAACGCCGGATACTATTTCTCGCTCGGATTCCTGAACCAGGCTTCCGGCGATACTTCCGCTGCAAAAGACGCATTCAAGAAGTGCATTGATCTCAATCCTCAGCATGCCCGCGGTCTGCTCGCTTACGCCTCGATTCTCGCTCAGGAGTTCGATAAAGCCGACGGCGACGCTTCTGCAAAAATGACCCAGGCAGAATACAACAAGTACTTTGCGGAAACCCTGAAACCCATGCTTCAGGAAATCGCCAGATATTGCGAGGCATCTTATGCAGCCGACGAAGAGATGACCGACGCACTCCGTACCCTCCGTCAGGTTTACTACCGTCTCAACGACGCTGAAAACCTCAAGCGTGTGGAGACCCTTCTTCTCTGATTTAACCGTAATACCGCTAAAAATGCCGGCCGACGCTCTTTTAAGTCGGCCGGCATTTCTATTGACTAATGGGTTGTCTGCCAGTGTAATACGGTCAATAAACAGGAAAACCTGGAAATCTTAGTTGAAAATTGTTGTCCTAAAATTTGCACATTCCGAAAAAGAGTACTACCTTTGTTGTCGCAAAACCCAGGGTTCCTTGGCCGAGTGGTTAGGCACCGGTCTGCAAAACCGTTTACAGCAGTTCGATTCTGCTAGGGACCTCAAAATCAGCGAAAGTCAGTTCAAAAATGTTTGAACTGACTTTTCTTTTTATATGAAGATTTTTCACACTCTGTAATCTGATATTTTTGCATCTATTATTTTTACGATTGAAAAAAAGTTACTACTTTAGCGGAACAAAACAACGATAATAATTTAAAAACAGCAATGATATACAATTTTCGTATAGTATCCGACGAGGTCGACAACTTCAAACGTGAAATTCAGATTGATTCCGACGCTACTTTCCTGGAGTTCCGCAACGCCATCTGCGACTCGGTGGGATATGATAAGAACCAGATGAGTTCGTTTTTTATGTGCGACGACGGCTGGGAACGTGAAAGAGAAATCACACTTGAGGATATGGGTTCCGACTCGTCGGAGGATGTCTATCTGATGGAGGACACCCCGCTCAGCGACTTCATTGAGGACGACGGTCAGCGTCTGGTCTGGGTGTTCGACTATCTTACCGACCGTTCATTTTTCATTGAGATGAAAAACAGCATTCCCGGCAAGAGTCTCCGTGACCCTCTGTGTACTCTCTCCATGGGTGAACCGCCGTCCCAGTCGGTGGATATGGACGACTTCGATGCGAAAATCGATGCGAAAGCTATGCAGGTAGCCTCGGAAACCGATCTCGACGATGATTTCTACGGCTCTACGGAATTCAACGAAGATGAGTTTGATGCCGCCGGATTCGACGAAATGACTTTTGATGAATAAATGATGAATATGAAATATAAATCGCTGCTGATTACCGTGTTTGCGGCAGCAGGGCTGCTTTCTTGCGGCGATTCGAATTCCTGGACTGTTAAAGGAGACATAGATGGTGCCTCCGGCAAAACCTTGCTCGTTGAAGCCGGCGACAACGGTCGGTGGTACGTCCTCGACTCAGTGAAAACCAATTCCTCCGGCGCGTTCAAATATTCCCATAAGGCAGCCGGGTTCCCGGATATATATCGCCTTACCCTCGACGGAAAGAGTATTTATTTTCCGGTAGACAGCATTGAAACTGTTGAAATAAAGACTGATACAGACGGATTCGGCACGAACTACGAACTCGCGGGTTCCCAGCTCGCCGAAAATATGCTTAAGGTTGACCGCGACATAATGCAGGCTTCAGCGTCAGGTAACCTCAAAGGAAATTCCGAACTGAAACGCAAACTGAGCGAGATGATAATGGCCGATCCCGGTGGAATTCTTTCCTATTACATAATAAACAAGAAAACCTCCGATGGCTATATTTTCGATCCATCCGATAAAAATGACGTGAAAATAATCGGAGCGGTAGCGAATGCTTACTACGTAATGCGTCCTTCTGATCCGCGCACCTCCTATCTCAAGCGGCTTTATCTCTCAAATCGCCCGAGAGTTTCATCTTCGGTTCCCGGCGACACTCTTACCGCACGCGAAATAAACGCTTTCGAAATCAAACTCTACGACAATAAAGGCAAAGAACACAGCTTGCTCGACGAACTCGCTAAAAACAACGTCGTGCTCCTGAATTTCTCGGCTTATACAGCCGAGGAGTCTCCGGCATTCAACGTTGCGCTCAACAAGGTTTATGAAAAATACAGTCCGTCGGGATTCCAGATTTTCCAGGTGTCGCTCGACGGCGACGAGCACGTTTGGAAAAGCACTGCTGCGAATCTCCCGTGGATTACCGTGCTTAACTCGGTCGCCGACAATTCCGTTATCAGAAACTACAATGTCCAGTCGCTTCCTACAAGCTATCTGTTCAATCGTAAGGGTGAGCTTGTGGAACGTATTGACGACATATCGAAGCTCGACAGCTCCGTAGCAAAACTTCTGTAGCGGATCCGGCACATGAAGCTGGTGCTGAAGATTTTGAGGGCTATCGTGGTGACACTGCTGTTGTTGATTACAGTGGTGCCCGCGTTGCTTTATGTAATACTTTCGGTTCCGGCCTTTCAGAAATGGGCGGGAGAGCGGACGGAGAGGGAGCTTACTTCTCTGCTGGGCTCTCCTGTTGAAATCGGTGAAGTCACCATTTCACCATTCAACAGGGTGGCGCTGAAAAATGTTACCGTTGTTGATTCTGCTGGAATAGAAACTTTGAAGGTAGGGCATCTCGGGGCCGGAATTAATCTCATCGACCTTATATTCCGCGGGAAGGTGATTATTTCCTATGCCGAGTTCATTGATTTGAATCTGAATCTTTACCGCGATTCACTCTCCGCCCCGATCAACATACAGCCGATAATCGACCGTTTCAAACCGAAGGATCCGAATAAACCGCCTACGCCGTTTGATCTCGCGGTCAATATGGTCGTGATAAGACGTTCGAGTATTGATTACAACGTTCTTTCGGAGCCGGCGGGAGAGGCCGGCCGGTTCGATCCTGCCCACATAGCTGTTTCCGACCTTCGCGCCGATATTAAGCTTCCCCGTTTGCGCAACAATGATTTCATTATGGAAGTGAAGCGTTTGGCCGCCGGTGAAAAAAGCGGTCTGATGCTGAAGGAACTCAAGGGAAATTTTGTGCTTTCCGACACGGCTGCCTTCGTTACGGGACTCACGGTGGATTTGCCCGCTTCCCACGTGGCTGTTGCCGACATAGGTACTTCATATCACTCTCTGAAAACAATAGGGAAAGATATTGTCGGCTCTCCGCTGTCGCTTCTCGTTCTGCCCGGAAGTTATGTCACGCCGAGCGATCTGTCGGCTTTCGTTCCTGCGCTTGCAAATGCGGATTTCAGAACCGATATTGAAATAGACCTCTCGGGAACGGCCGATAATATCAGCATAAACCGTCTCGATATTTCCGCCGCCGGTTCCGATCTTTGG
>UROS01000103.1 GCA_900549445.1 uncultured Porphyromonadaceae bacterium
GTCCTATGGCGTCGCAGCCGCGCGCCTGCAGGCCCGCCACTATCCGTTTGTTTATGAGTCCGGCGTAGACCATTGTCACCACGTCGAGCGTGGCGCGGTCGGTCACGCGGCGGCCTCCTATCATCGTGGTCGGTATCTCCAGGCGTTTGCTCAGACGGGTGGCCTCCTTGCCTCCGCCGTGAATGAGCGCCTTAAGCCCCTCCGCGGCGGCGAATTCGTCGAGGAAGCGTTCGAGCGCTTCGGGCGAGTCCACAACGTTGCCGCCTATTTTGAATATCTTTATGCTGTTCATGTCAGAGCGATTCGAGGAGACGTTTCAGAACCACCTGCGCCGAAATTTCGCGGTTGGCGGCTTCGGGAATCACGAGGCTCTGCGGCCCCTCGATTACCTCGTCGGTCACTATCATGTTGCGCCTTACGGGCAGACAGTGCATGAAATATGCGTTGTTCGTGAGCGCCATCTTCGCCGCGTCGATGGTCCAGTCGCGGTCGGTGGAGAGGATTTTGCCGTAATTGGGGTCGGCATACGCGCTCCAGTTCTTGCCGTAGATGAAGTCGGCGCCCTCGAATGCCTTGCGCTGGTCGTATTCTATCGTTGCGCCGCGGGTGAATTTCGGGTCGAGCTCGTAGCCGTGGGGGTGGGTTATAACTAAGTCGTAGCCTGCTGCAACCATCCACTGCGCGAACGAGTTGGGCACGGCCTGCGGCAGAGCCTTGGGATGGGGAGCCCATGAGAGCACCACCTTCGGCCGCTCGGTTTTCTTGTGCTCCTCTATGGTGATGAGGTCGGCGAAGCTCTGCAGCGGATGGCCGGTTGCGGCCTCCATCGAGAACACCGGACGGCCCGAGTAGCGTATGAATTGGTTTATGATGCGCTCCTCGTAGTCGGCCTGCTTGTCGGTGAGGCTTGCGAAGGAGCGCACACCTATCACGTCGCAGTAGCATCCCATTACCGGAATCGCCTCGAGAAGGTGCTCCGATTTGTCGCCGTCCATTATCACCCCGCGCTCGGTCTCGAGCTTCCATGCGCCCTGGTTCACGTCGAGAACTATCACGTTCATGCCTAAGTTCATCGCCGCTTTCTGGGTGCTGAGACGGGTGCGCAGGCTCGAGTTGAAGAATATCATCAGCAGGGTCTTGTTGCGCCCGAGGGAGTTGAACGCGAAGCGGTCGCGCTTTATGTTGAGGGCCTCGCGGACTGCCGCCTGGAGATTGCCTATGTCTGTTACGTCAGTGAATTTATTCATTGGAGAGGAGTCTTTTTTAGTGATTCTTGTATTATGATCATAGCATTGTCGGGCATTGTAGGGGCGCTATACTTAGCGCCCGCCGAGTCAGAGCATTTCCTTTCAGCATCATATTGTTCTGGTTATTTTGTGTGCTGTAAACATGTTTTTAATTCAGTAAGGAAATGGTCGGCCTCTTTTTTGCCGATTGTCAGCGGCGGAAGCAGGCGCACGGTGTGTTCGCCGGCTCCTCCGGTGAAGATGCGGTGGTCGAAGAGCAGCTTCTTGCGGAATTCCGGTGCCGACCCTTCGATTTCCACGCCGATCATAAGTCCGCGGCCTCTCACGTCGCTCAGTCCCGGTATCTTGGCGAGTTCGTTGAGCAAGTATTCGCCTGTGGCTGCGGCGTTCTCAATGAGTTTTTCATCGCGCATTACCTCGAGTACAGCTATGGCTGCCGCGCAGGCGAGGTGATTGCCGCCGAACGTAGTGCCCAGCATCCCCTTGACCGGTTCGATTTCGGGCGCTATGAGCACCGCCGACATTGGGAAGCCGTTGGCGATTCCCTTGGCACATGTTATGATGTCCGGGCGCACTCCGGCATACTGGTGGGCGAAAAATTTGCCCGTTCTGCCGTAGCCGCTCTGGATTTCATCGAGAATCAGCAGTGTGCCCGATGCTTTTGCGGCCTCGGCGAGCCGGCGCAGAAATTCGTCGTCGACCATCCTGATGCCCGCCACACCCTGAATGCCTTCCACTATTACGGCGGCATATTCGCCGTTGGCGAGGCGTTTGCGGGCAGCGTCGATGTCGTTTAGCGCCACGAAGTCAACGTTGTCCGTCCGGTTCAGCGGCGCCTGGATTTTCGGATTGTCGGTGGCTGCCACGGCTGCCGATGTCCTGCCGTGGAATGCTTTCGAAAATGCTAATATTTTCTTTCTTCCGGTGGCGAACGACGCTAATTTCATTGCGTTTTCGTTTGCCTCGGCGCCTGAGTTGGCGAGGAAGAGCTGATAGTCGGGATAGCCCGAAATTTCGCCGAGCAGGTCGGCGAGCCGCTGCTGGAGCGAGTTTTTCACCGAATTGCTGTAAAAGGGGAGCGTTGCCACCTGACGGCTCACCGCCTCGATGTAGCGCGGATGGGCATGGCCGATCGAGATTACGGCGTGGCCGCCGTAAAGATCGAGATACTCGGTGCCGTCGGCCGTATACACGTAGTTGCCTTTGCCGCGTACCGGTTCTATGTCGTAGAGTGAATAAACGTCGAAAAGTTTCATCAGAAAGCTGAGGATTTAAGCATTAAACCTGTTTTTTCCGGCAGGCCGAACATCAGATTCATGTTCTGCACGGCCTGTCCTGAAGCGCCTTTCAGCAGATTGTCGATTGCGCTGACGATGAGCAGCTTGCCGTCGTGCTTTACCACCTGTATGAGCGCCTTGTTGGTGTTCACCACTTGTTTCAGGTCGAGGTTGCGGTCGGTGGTATGGGTAAACGCGGCGCCGGCATAGTAGTCGGCGTAAAGTTTCTTCGCCTCCTCTTCCGTCAGCGTGCTGTCGACTAAGGTCATGGCGAAAATTCCGCGGGGAAAGTCGCCTCTCACGGGTATGAAGTTGATTCTCTCCTCAAGGCCGGGCTGGAGCGCCCGCAGTGTCATGCCGATTTCGGTAAGGTGCTGGTGGGTAAAAGCTTTGTAGACCGACAGATTGTCGTTTCTCCAGCTGAAATGCGTCGTCGCGCCCGGTTTTACGCCTGCGCCGGTCGACCCCGTTATGCCTGTCACGTTGATCTCCCCGCCGAGCAGGTGAGCCGCTGCAAGGGGCAGCAGCGCGAGTTGGAGCGCCGTGGCGAAGCAGCCCGGGTTGGCTACCTTCGTGGCTTTGCGTATGCGTTCGCGGTTCACTTCGGGCAGACCGTAGACGTAGCCGCAGCTTTCGTCGCGGTAATCCTGGGCGAGGTCTATCACCTTCACTCCTTCCGGAAGTTTGTTCTCTTCCCAGAATCTGGAACTCTGTCCGTGGCCCGAGCAGAGGAACACTACGTCGACCCTGTCGAGAGGGTGAGTGTCGGAAAACCGCAGGTCGGTGTCGCCGATCAGCCCCTCATGCACGTCGCTCACCGGATTGCCGGCGTTCGACGTAGAGTGAATCCACTCTATCTGCGTCTCCGGGTGGTTCAGAAGTATGCGTATGAGTTCGCCGGCCGTATAGCCGGCGCCTCCTATGATGCCGGCGCGGATCATTTTCCGTTGCGTTTCTGAACGTTGTGGTATATCTTCATCTGGTTGCCTAAGATCTTTGTGAAGCCTTTTATGTCGTCGGCGGTCCAGGCGCGGTTCACCTCGCCGTATTCGCCGAAGTCGGTCTTCATCAGGTCGAAAGGCGAGTCAACGCCGACAAGAGTATAGCTGTAGGGCCGCAGGGTTATCTCAACCGTGCCGCTCACGTTCTGCTGGCTGCTCTCGAGGAAGCGTTCCATGTCGCGCATCACCGGCTCCAGATACTGCGACTCGTGGAGGAACATCCCGTACCACGTGCCTATCTGGTCTTTCCAGTACTGCTGCCACTTGGTGAGCGTGTGCTTCTCGAGCATCTTGTGGGCGGCTATGATGAGGATCGGGCCTGCCGCCTCGAAGCCCACGCGGCCTTTGATGCCGATTATCGTGTCGCCTATATGCATGTCGCGCCCTATGCCGAACTTCGCGCCCGCAGCCTCGACGGCGCGGATGGCGTCTACGCGGTTTTTGTACTCCTTGCCGTTGACTGCCACCACTTCGCCTTTGTCAAATGTCAGGGTAAGCTTTTCCGGTTCAGTCTGCGTAACCTGGCTCGGGTAGGCCTCTTCGGGCAGAGTCTGCTCGCTGTGGAGTGTTTCCTTGCCGCCTATGCTCGTGCCCCAGAGTCCTTTGTTGATGGAGTATTCGAGCTTTTTGTAGTCGGCCTCTACGCCGTGTTTGCGCAGATAGTCGATTTCATACTCGCGGGTCAGGGTCATGTCGCGGGTCGGGGTGATGATCTCGATTTCGGGAGCGAGAATCTGGAAGGTAAGGTCGAAGCGCACCTGATCGTTGCCCGCACCGGTCGACCCGTGGGCAACCGCGTCGGCTCCTATCGATTTGGCGTATTCTATTATCGCGATTGCCTGGAATATGCGTTCCGACGAAACGGAAATTGGATAAGTTCCGTTGCGCAGCACGTTGCCGGCAATCATATAGCGGATGGATTTGTCGTAGTAATCCTTTGTTATGTCGAGATTGACGTGTGAGGCTGCGCCTAAGTCGAGCGCACGGTTCTTTATGCGCTCAAGGTCGGCATCGGTGAAGCCGCCGGTGTTGGCCAGAGCGGTGTGCACCTCATAGCCGAGGTCTTCGGATAGATATTTGGCTGCAAACGATGTATCGAGGCCGCCGCTGAAGGCGAGAACCACTTTTTTCTTCTTGTCGATCATTGTGTAGTGGTGTTTATGTTGGAGAAGATGATTATTTTTTTAAATGGAAAAGTTTGCCGAGTTTGTTGGCGATCCACGTTTTATAGGGAACGTACCATTTCTGCTTTTCGAGCTTCGCTTTCGGGTCGTAGAGCATGCCGTAACACAGACACATCCTCCGGTTGTTGCGGCAGAGAATGTCGTAGTTGATGCAGCCCTCGCAACCCTTCCAGAATTCCTCGTCCTGGGTAAGCTCCGAGAAGGTAACCGGCCGGTAGCCCAGACGCGAGTTCAGCTTCATTACGGGCAGAGAAGTGGTGATGGAGAAAATCTTCGCATACGGAAATCGTCGTCGGGCAAGTTCGAATGTCTTGTTTTTGATACGCGCCGCAAGTCCTAACTTGCGGAATTCCGGATCAACGATTAGACCCGACGTGGCTACGTAGTCTCCGTGGCTCCAGCTCTCTATGTAGCTGAATCCGATCAGACGGTCGCCATACATGGCCACTACAGCTTTCCCGCCCTTTATCTTGTCGATAATGTACTGGGGCGAACGGCGGGCTATGCCCGTGCCGCGCTGTAGTGCTGACTCGTAGATGAGGTTCACAATGTGTTCCGCATGCTTGGCATGCTCCTCGGTTGCGAACATCACCGATACCTGGTCGTTGTTCATTAACTTTGACTTTCTGCTTAAAACAATAATTAGGTTAATTATCCTTTTTGATAGCCAAAAACCTATTGGACTAACTAAATTGCGGCAAATTTACGAAATAATTTGCATTAAACTGCCTTTTAAACAGAAAAACTGACAGTTTAATAATTTTTGTGCTATTTTCGCGACAATTCACCCCACCGCCGGCTCTTACGAAGCCACCTCCGGCGCTCCGGCGCTGATAATATATGGATTATCAACGAGTTGTAGGGACGTGATTCTTCACGTCCACTGCGAATAATGCATTTATCGGGCGAATAAGACGGGGTGGACGTGAAGAATCACGTCCGCACTAATCAACTGAATTACTGCGTGCTAAATGCTATATCCCTGATTCCACCGACACCCTGCGACGGAGCGCCGTGAGGCGCGATGTTTTTCAAACCCATTGCGGAGCGAAGCATAGCTGTGGGATAGCTCCCCCCCAAAAAAATCGAGGCGAGCCGCGGAGCCGCGACGCCTCGATCCATGGCGAAGCCGTTACCCCCTTGTGCACGAAAAATGCGCCCCGCGGAATCTATCCGCGGGGCGCAAATATGGATGTTTTCTGTGATGAATTATTTCACGAGCACTTTCTTGTTGCCTACAATGTAGAAGCCGGGAGCGAGACCTTCAACTGCCTCTGCCGGAGCTACATTAGCACGTACCTGCTGACCTGCGATGTTGTAAACATTCACGGGAGCATTGGCATCAGCCTCAGCAACGATGTTCTCTACACCGCTCTCACCCTGAGGAATGTAAACCTTCGAAAGACTGACTCCAGCGGGCGCATTGAAAATCAATTCTTTCTTTTCGTTAAACTGCTTGATTGCGTCATCAGTAAGAGTGAAAGTGTATGTTTTGCCGTCTGCTGATTTTTTATTGGCGAGTTCAAGATCTGCCCAACTGCTGTTGCAAAGCTGAATCCATTCAGGATTAGCGGTTGTAAGTTCAACTGCGAGTTCTTTGGTTCCTTCGGGAATAACGGTGAAAATCGATGCGCCGAGAGCCCTTTCGCCGTAAGCAACTACGCCCGTAGCGTCAAAATGGTCAACGATTGAAACTTTATTAAGAACGCAGTCGCCGTCGCCCTGAACGAATATCTTACCGCCGCATTTGTCAAGCATTTCCTGAGTAACACCTACATACACCTTTTTAGTGGCGAGGTCAGCGGAAGCTATTTTTGCAGCACCTAAAAGGTTATTCCAATCAGAGCCTTTCAAGAGTACCTGAGCGTTTGAGCTTCCGGCTTCGGAGAAATCATAAAGAAGAACATCACCGGCCTTTACTTTAGTTGAGGCAAATTCTGCACCGCTGTTCCAGCCGGAAATTTTGTATTCGCCTTCCCAAAGAGTATTGGGATCAATTAGTTTATCAGTATCCGTAGATACTTTTGTTAAAGTATAGCCGTAACCCTGAAAACCGAGACCGGTTGCCTTAATTGTTGCAATGTCAGCGGCTCCGAGGGTGAAAGAAGTAGTGGTGGAGCCAGCATCAAACGCAATACAGGAGTAGTCGTTTCCGTTCTCTTCTGAATACTCAAGGGCGGGCCAGCCCGTAGCATTGGTGAATAGTTTATACTGCCAATATCCTAAGGAAGAATCGAGGGTGTATTCAATAGTGAACGTAGCTTGATCATCGCCGATAGCATTAAGGTCAGAGGCGGGAATGATTACCGACTTGTCCCAACCGGTTCCGAACTCTGTTGAACCTTCCCAAAGTGTTACCACTTCGGCGTTGGCTGTTAAGACTGCTGCGGTGATAGCTGCGAAAGAGAGTAATTGTTTAATCATACAATAAGAGATTTAAGTTAATATTTGGTGAATTTAATGTAAGGTAGTCAGTTAGGTAAGGTTGCGAGTCTCGTATCGTCAGGGTTTCATGCACAATATGCAGTGCTTCGTTTCCATGATAGAGATTTTGTAACGGTTTCTACGGCAAATTTAGCTAAAAGATGTTGAGAAAATATGATACTATTTTGACTTTAAATTGACTTATTTTACCACAATATTCTTCCGCCAGTCCCATCCTACTCTCTCTGTTCGTCAAAAAGCGCCGGAGGCGCGGGGTTCCTTTAACCCA
The DNA here is from genome assembly GCA_900549445.1 of uncultured Porphyromonadaceae bacterium. Lineage (GTDB taxonomy): Bacteria > Bacteroidota > Bacteroidia > Bacteroidales > Muribaculaceae > Duncaniella. The sequence continues at coordinate 7,423 of UROS01000103.1, forward strand.
CTGCGGAGCGAAGCGGAGCTGTGGGACCGCGCCCGCCCCCTCCTTCCTCCCGAGGCAAGCCCCGTAGGGCGCAGCCTCGGAACCGGCGACAGCCAAGGCGCACGTTTGCATAAGTCGTTGGCAATTGGTATCTTTGCGCATAAATCATCAGAGATATGAGCTCCGTAATCGCATTATACCACATTATTTTTGCCACTCGTGGCAGATATCCTGCCCTGCACGATGTCAACCGACTTGACCTTCACAATGTCATCGCCGGCATAGTGGCAGAGAAAAAAAGCAAAATGATTTGCATCAACAGCGTGACGGACCACGTCCACTTGCTGGTCAATCTTTCACCGGTCATATCCTTAAGTGATTTTATGTCGGCGGTAAAAGCCAAATCCAGTTCGTGGCTGAGGCAGGACTCGCGCACCACTATGTTCAGTGGCTGGGGTACGGGCTATTTTGCATGCAGCGTCTCGCCGTCGAGGATGCAGGAAACGATAACGTACATTGAATCGCAGACCGAGCACCACCGTATTGCCGCCTTTGACAGTGAGATAAAGACATTTGGCAAACATCTGGGGCTCACCTTCCATCCTGACGATTTGCGCTGAAACTTGGCTGGCGCCGTTCCGGGGCTGCGCCCTGCGGGGCTTGCCTCGGAATGGTGGGAGATGACCTGCTGTCCCACAGCTCCGCTTCGCTCCCCAGTGGGTTAGAGGGATCCCGCGCCTCCGGCGCTTTTCGACACTCTTGTGATTCCGCCGCTCCCCGACTTACGGCGCTATCTCGCATCCTTCGCCACCGCCTGTTCCGCGCCAGACAGAGAGCGGCAGCGAGTACAGAAAAAGCCCTGGAAGGGCGATGTTCCTTTAACCCACTGCGGAGCGAAGCGGAGCTGTGGGACCGCGCCCGCCC
>UROS01000104.1 GCA_900549445.1 uncultured Porphyromonadaceae bacterium
AAAAATATAGGGCTATTCAGAACGAGGATTTTTGCACTTCGTTATTGAATCTTCAACCTGCAGAACATATCCTCGATTCTTTCCCAGATCAGGATGACCGAGAGAGACACGCTTGCAGTCACAAGCAGGCGCAACTGCGTCTACCCGCTGCTGACCGTGTTCCAGATTCTGCTTCTCTTCCCATGCTTCGGGATAAAGAACTGCTGGCGCTGTCACAAGGACGGCACTCTTGAGACGCTTGTCAAGGCCCGCAAGGATGTTTTCTACCGTTTTATGGAAAATCCATTCATCGACTGGCGCAAGGCATTGTGGCACATATCCGTCCAGCTGTGGAATCGTATCCACGTACGCTCCGACCACAAGGAGCAGGATGTCTGTCTTATTCTTGACGACACTGACCATGAGAAGACAGGGCGCACCATCGAGAAAATAGGCAGGGTGCATTCCCATCTGGCGCATAAGGCCGTCCTCGGCTTCAAATGCCTCTGCATGGCCGTGACAGACGGCGTGTCGCAGATTCTCCTTGACTTCGACATAATCGGAGAAAAGGGAAAGAACGGGAATTACGGCATGAGCGACAAATAACTTGAGCGTCGTCACAGGACGGAGCATGACAGCAAGGTCCTGCAGTAGCGCGAAAAAGCATACGACATCTCCAAGCTCGAACTTGCCAAAGAGATGATAAAGCGGGCGATACGCAAAGGCATAAAGTTCAGCTATGTGCTGGCGGACAGCTGGTTCACCAGCAAGGACATTGTCCGTTTCATCCACTCCCGTCATATAAAATGCCATTGGCTCGGCATGATAAAGGTCGGCGAGAACGGCAAGACAAAATATCACACGGAGCATGGTGATCTCTCCGCACCGGCACTTGTAAAACTCGGCAAGAAACTCAAGCTGCAGAAGTACAGCCGCAAACTCAAGTGCAACTATATCGTATACGATGCTGTCTTTGGAGGCGTACCCGTCAGGATATTCCTCGTGCGCCGGACACAGCACGGCAAATGGAACGGACTGCTCACAACTGACACCGGTCTCGATTTTATTAAGGCGTGGCAGATCTACTCCCGACGCTGGACGCTTGAAGTCGTGTTCAAGGACTGCAAGACCAATCTCGGATTCGGCAAATGCCAGAGTACAAGCTTCGCATCCCAGATAGCGGCCGCGACATTGTGTTGTCTTCAGTATGACATTCTTTCGGTGGCCAGACGCTTCAGCGATTATGAGACAATCGGAGGACTCTTCAGGAAAATAACCCGGGAAACTGTCCAGCTCTCGGTGGCTCAACAGATATGGGGCATTCTCCAGGATCTTGTCACGGCAATAGCGAGAGTCTTCGGCCTTCTGGACGAAGAAATCTACGATGCCGTTATCAATCAGTCTGAAGAGATGGCTCATATCGCTCAATTTTACAATCTGAAATCAGCAAGTTGAACTTGCGAAACTTAAATTAATAAAATCCATGAGGGAACATGAGGGAACAACATAAAAAATATTTGCTCATCCCATTTTTTTATATTAACTTTGTCGCTGAAGCAGGGGTGCTCCCGACGGAGCTGAGATTATACCCTGTGAACCTGACGCGGATAATGCCGACGAAGGGAGCTTCAATTTATGCCACATCTCGTTCTTTCGTGGCTTTTGTCACTCTCTATATGAATTGGTTAATTTAGTTGTCCGCCTTTGGTGGACTTTTTTGTTTATTCATTATGGAGACTCCTCTTAAGACTATTCTAACCATTGCCGGCAGCGACTGCATGGCGGGCGCCGGAATTCAGGCAGACATCAAGGCTGCGGCTGCCTGTGGCGTATATGCCATGACAGCCGTAACCGCCGTCACCGCTCAGAACTCCTCCGGTATAAAGGCCGTGCATCCCGTCGACTCCGACCTTCTCATCGCTCAACTCGACGCTGTCTTCAACGATGTCCGTCCCGACGCTATCAAGACCGGAATGGTCGGTTCCCCGGAAAACGCTGCTGCTATCGCCGGTTTCATCCGACGCAACGCACTGGAAATACCTATGGTGATCGACCCCGTTGCCACAGCTACAGCCGGTGGCGACCTGTCGTCGAATCTCTCCGAACTCAGGGAAATCTACCTCGACCAACTCTTCCCCCTCGCCACATGTGTCACTCCCAACATCCCCGAGGCCCTCTCTTTCCTCCCGGCAATGTCGGAATCATTTCCTCTCTGCCCTGACTCTTTCGGAAGAATCGCAGAATCACTCCTCAATCTCTTCAACAGCTCTGGTATTATCCTCAAGGGGTGGACATGCCGACGATACATCCCTCACCGACACTCTCGCCTACCATCCCTCTGATGACACCACTGAGATCCTGCAACTGAGCCACAAGCGAATCGACTCCATAAACCTCCACGGCACAGGTTGCGTCTTCTCCTCAATCCTCGCAGCCGCTCTCACTCGTCGCTCTTCCCTCCCCGTCGTTTTCCGTCAGGCTTCCGATTCTCTCAACCGCATAATCGCAGCCAGCGCCACACATCGTCTCGGCAAATCCACCTATGGCCCTCTCACCCCCCTCGGTGTTGGCTGGCCTCACTGATAGTTAAATCAAATCGATAGAATTCATGAACATAATCCTCAACAACACGAAAACCGAAGTGCCGGAGGGCATCTCCACGATTGCGGCTCTCGCCGATTGGAAAGGCGTCAAGCCACAAGGCTCTGCCATAGCCCGAAACGGCTCCGTCATCAGAAAGACGGATTGGGCCTCTACCCCGCTCCACGAGTCCGACACCATTACCGTAATATCCGCTGCCTTCGGCGGCTGAAGCAATGACGCCCTATTCCGGATTCCTGACAATCGCCATCACATCCACCGATTTCGTCGAGGGTGAAGCCGCGCGCATCTCCGAAATACTACGGAACGGAGAGGCCGACATCGTCCATATCAGAAAACCCGGCTGGGACGAGGTTCGCACTGAGCTACTCATCCGTGAGATTCCCGCAGATCTCTATCCTCGCCTGAAGCTTCACGACCACTTCCAGCTCCTCTCCCGGTTCCCCCTCGCAGGTGTCCACCGCAATTCCCGCAACCCCGAAGCTCTTGCCAATGCCGCAAGCGTCAGCATCTCTTTCCATTCGATTGAACAACTTGACGCCGCCACGCATTACGATTATGTAACACTCTCCCCCGTTTTCGACTCCATATCGAAAACCGGCTATCGCTCCGCTTTCTCCCTTAAGGAGATCGCGCCGGTTATTAAGGGCAAGAGAGTGGTGGCCCTCGGAGGAGTAACACCCGACAGAATCCCACTGCTCCGCGATGCCGGTTTTTTCGGCGCAGCTATGCTCGGATACTTCTGGAAATGACTTCTCCTTTATTGATTCAAAAAACAAAAAACCTTAAATTGAATAGATATGCTTCAGTTCATTACCAATACTGACTGTAAGATGCCCGTGGCCGATCAGATCTTCGCTGTCATCGAAGGCGGTTGCCGTTGGGTCCAGATCCGGATGAAAGACGCTACCGACGAGGAAATCGGTAAAGTAGTCGAGGCCGTGAAACCCACTTGCGAGCAGAAGGGGGTGTTCCTCCTTCTCGACGACCGTGTCGAACTCGCCAAACAGCTCAACGTCGGTGGTGTCCACCTCGGCAAAGAGGATATGCCACCCTCTAAGGCAAGAATGATTCTCGGTCCTGCTGCCGTGATTGGTGTCACCGCCAACACTATCGCGGATGTCCTCGCTGTAAGCCAGCTCGACATCGACTATTTCGGCTTCGGCCCTTTCCGTGAGACCACCACTAAGAAGAAACTCGCCCCGGTGCTCGGCCTTGAGGGTATGCGCCGACTCTGCTTCGAGGCAGAGGAGAACAAGATCAACATCCCGAGGGTTGCCGTTGGAGGCATCCTCCCAGACGACGTGCTTCCCCTCATTGAGGCTGGCGTGAACGGTATCGCCGTCAGCGGTGCGATCGCTGCCGCGCTCGACCCGGTGAAGGCTACAGAGCGTTTCATCTCCCTCCTCCCCAAGACCGAGGATGATTGATTTAATCATCCTGCATTTCTCTAAGACAACAGTAACTACTTTTAATATATATGAACGACATACTGAAAATCGGCGACCGCGAATTTACCTCGCGCCTCTTTGTAGGCACTGGTAAGTTCCAGTCGTCTGATGTTATGCTGGAGGCTATCAAGGCCTCGCAGTCGCAGATGATCACGGTGGCTATGAAGCGCGTCAACATGATGAACGAGGCTACCGACGACATGCTCACCCACATAAACCGTGAGCACGTACAGCTCCTCCCCAATACTTCCGGTGTCCGCAACGCCAAGGAAGCTGTCGTGGCTGCCCGTATGAGCCGCGAGATCTTCGATACCCCTTTCATCAAACTCGAGATCCATCCCGATCCACGTTATCTCATGCCTGATCCGGTGGAGACTCTAAAGGCTACTGAAATCCTCGCAGCCGAAGGTTTCACTGTCCTCCCCTATATCCAGGCCGACCCTGTCCTCTGCAAGCTTCTTGAGGAGGCCGGCGCCGCTGCAGTGATGCCTCTGGCCGCTCCTATCGGCACTAACAAGGGACTCGTCACGCGCGACCTTCTTGAGATCATCATCGAGCAGTCAACACTCCCCGTTGTGGTTGACGCCGGTCTCGGAGCTCCCTCTCATGCCGCCGAGGCTATGGAGATGGGCGCTGACGCTGTCCTCGTCAACACTGCTATTGCCGTGGCCGGAGACCCTGTCGCTATGGCCGACGCTTTCCGCCTCGCTGTAATCGCCGGGCGTAAGGCTTACCTCGCCGGTCTCGGTGCTGTCAGCAAACACGCTGTCGCGACATCTCCCCTCACCTCTTTCCTCGACTGATTCCCTCCCCTATCATTTTCAACATCTACGAGACATGGAAATAGAAAACATCAACGTTTCCTCCTATCCCAATTCCGTCAAGAAATATGTCGACGGCAAACTCCACCCCATCCGCGTGGCGATGCGTGAGATTCACCAGTATCCAACAGTCACCATCGAGAATGGCAAACGGGTCGAGCATCCAAATGAACCCGTCACTGTCTACGACACCAGCGGTCCCTACACCGACCCCGATGTGAAGATCGACATCAACCGAGGACTTCCCCGCACTCGCGAAAAATGGGTGGAGGATCGAAACGATACCGTCGTCCTCGACGACATAACCAGCGAATACGGCCGTTTGCGCCGCGCCGACTCTTCACTCGATCCTATACGCTTCCCGGTTCAGAACAGACCGCGTCGCGCTAAAGAGGGCATGAGAGTTACTCAACTCCACTACGCACGCAAAGGCATAATCACTCCTGAGATGGAATATGCCGCTATCCGCGAGAATCTCGACAATGAAGCTCGCGGCATCAAGAGCTATATCACTCCGGAATTCGTGCGCGATGAAATCGCTGCCGGACGTGCCATCATAGCAGCCAACATCAACCACCCCGAAGCTGAGCCAATGGTTATCGGCAAGGCTTTCGCCGTTAAGCTCAACACCAACATCGGTAATTCAGCCCTCTCTTCCGGTATCGAAGAGGAGGTAGCAAAGGCTGTCTGGAGCTGCTACTGGGGTGGCGACACACTGATGGACCTCTCCACCGGCGACAACATCCATGAGACCCGCGAATGGATCATTCGAAACTGTCCCGTTCCGATGGGTACAGTGCCTATCTATCAGGCTCTCGAAAAAGTCAACGGTAAAGTGAAAGATCTTACATGGGAAATCTATCGAGACACACTCATCGAGCAGTGTGAGCAGGGTGTAGATTATTTCACTATCCACGCCGGCGTACTTCGTGAACATGCTAGGCTTGTGGCTGAGCGTCTCACAGGTTGTGTGTCTCGCGGAGGCTCAATCATGACTCAGTGGTGTGTCGAACACGACAAGGAGAGTTTCCTCTATACTCACTTCGACGAGATATGCGAAATCCTCAACAAGTATGACGTAGCCGTCTCCCTCGGCGACGGTATGCGTCCGGGCTCTACCTTCGATGCCAACGACCGAGCCCAGTTCCTCGAGCTTGAGGTGCTCGGCGAACTAACAGGTAAGGCTTGGAGCCACGACGTCCAGGTAATCATCGAAGGCCCGGGACACGTCCCCATGCATAAGATTCCCGCAAACATGGAGAAGCAGGCTACCGTCTGCCATGAGGCTCCATTCTACACACTCGGACCTCTGACCACCGATATCGCTCCGGGCTACGACCATATTACTTCCGCCATCGGGGCTGCAATCATCTCAAGACTTGGCACAGCTATGATCTGCTATGTCACTCCTAAGGAGCACCTATCGCTGCCCAACCTCAACGATGTCCGCGAAGGCGTGATAGCTTATAAGATCGCTGCACATGCCGCCGACCTCGCCAAAGGTTTCCCGGGTGCATCCATACGCGACAATGCCCTCAGCAAGGCTCGTTATGAGTTCAGATGGAAAGACCAGTTCAATCTCTCGCTCGATCCGGAAAAGGCCAAACGCTATTATGTGGAGGCTCGCAGGAATTCTCCTGATGCCGACGACCGTTTCTGCACGATGTGCGGCCCCAATTTCTGCGCGATGCGTATCTCACAGAACATTGCCGACGCTTGCGAAACTAAAGTTAATAATAATTCCTGAGATTTTGAGGGTCAATGTAAAAAACCGGTTGTTAAAAAATAGGGGGGGTGTTGCAGAACTACCATATCTAAAGTCTCTGAGAATTGAAAAATTCGGACGAAACCGGATTTTTTCGGCTCTTTGTTGGACTCAAACCCTTGAAAAACAGACCAATCGAATTGTATTTGGTAGGGAACGCAATATAAAAGGCTTTAACCGGGTGCGTCTTGCTTAATATTGCTGATTGAGCTAATGTTCCACTAAGGTCATAAACGCCTGACAATGAATAAAAACATAAAATTTTGTTGTCTCCTATTTGTGGGCAAAGATTAGTGAAGAATCACGTCCGTACAATACGCAGGTTATCAGTGCGTTGTCTAACGGGTATATTGCTCCCCCGGATTCATTAGATTCGCTATCCGTGGCTTTAAATGAAAGAGCGGTGGCATAAATATCAAAAAATAAGCAGGGACTATACATTTGTTAAGACCGGATTCATTATCTTTGCTAACTTTGCCGTCGGAAAGGTTTCGGCCGATCCGCAACATTATGGTAAATGAAAACCTCATATGAAGAAATTATTTTTTATTTCATTGATTATCGTTCAGTCGTGCATAGCGTTCGCGCAGGATTGCTGTGTAAATGACACTATAGTCCGGGAAATTCAATTTCCTCTCACTGAAAAGGATACTGAAACCGTATTCTTCTATCTCAATAACGAATGGCTTGCTGGGCATTGCCTTGATATGGTGCCGGCTGACTCCATTCAAAAGATTGACATAAAAAACGATGAGTATGGCAACCGGGCGGTATTCTTGACAGTTTCGCCTGAAACGGCTGCCGAAGTTAAAGCGGACTTGAAGAAGCGTTGGATAAATTTAGACCCCCGCTGTGAATTTCCCGGTGGTAACGGAAAATTAAAGGAATGGATTGATGCCAACATCAGAGTGCCCGAGGGTTACAAAGGCTGTGAAAAAGTGATGGTTCGGTTCACCGTCCTTCCCGATGGGTCAGTCCACAACCCGCAGATTATGAAACCGAGCAAAAACGAAGCGGCCAATGAGGAAGCATTAAGACTTGTAAATTCTTTGCCAAACTTCCGCGTCAAATATTTTACACCCCGAAAGTGTAACTTGAACTATTGTATTTCCATCTCATTCAAAGAGCCTGGCGCGATATTTATAAGAGGAGATGTAAGCAAAGGCAACACACCTAATCAGACTTCTGCATCACACGATGGTGTAACCGGGCCGGTGTTTACAAATGTCGATTTAAAACCTTATTATTTACATGGTGGCGATGAAGGCTTTTTCAGCGACCTGTATACTACTATTTTAGAGACTGCTCCTGTAACACAGGATTCTGTCAAAGGCCGTGCCGCTGTCAGTTTCGCTGTTTCAAAAGAGGGTCAAATAGATCCTAATTCAATAAAGGTGATTAGAAACTGGTCAGTACCGGACGATTACCTGAAAGTCGTCATTGAGGCAATCAAAAAGTTGGGAAAATTTGAGCCTGGAAAACAGCTTGGAACGCCTAAAAGGGTAACATATAACATTGTTGTCTTCTATCCTGTTCCACTTGAGTACATAAAGACAATTGAGTAAATAACCTCGTCAAACAATATACGCCACCGGGAGAACCAATGCTCCCGGTGGCGATTGTTTCAGCGACCTGATGGCGGTTCTTTTGGGTCAATGTAAAAAACCGGTTGTTAAAAAGTAGCGGCGTAGCCGCAAACTGCGC
>UROS01000105.1 GCA_900549445.1 uncultured Porphyromonadaceae bacterium
TAGCCGGACTGACTATCGACGAACTTTGCAGAAAGTACAAAGGCATCGGACCTGCGAAAGCCATAAGTCTGGCAGCCGCTTTCGAACTCGGAGCCCGCTGCAGGCAGGATATGACCCTTCCGGAACCGGTGATACGTTCCAGCACCGATGCCTACAATCTGATGCGCGGCAGAATGGAGCTTCTGAACTACGAGGAATTCTGGATTCTGATTCTTACACGAAGTAATTCCGTACGATACCGCCGCTGCATTTCGCAAGGCGGTACGGCCACAACCGTAGTCGACGTTAAACTGCTGCTTAAATGCGCGCTCGACTGTATGGCATCCGGCATTATCCTCGTCCACAACCATCCGTCGGGAGCCGTAGTGCCGAGCCAGCAGGACAACAATCTGACCAAGCGGATTAAAGACGGCGCCGCAATGCTCGACATCAGGGTACTCGACCACATTATCATCGGCCGCGACAAATATTATTCATATAACGACGAGGGAAAACTATGAAAATTCTGATTCTCGCGGTGGGCAAGACCTCCACTCCCTATATAACCGAAGGCGTGGACAATTACCTGAAACGTGCTGCCCGTTACATGCCGGTCGCGCTGCAGATAGTGGCAGACGTAAAAAGCACTAAATCACTGTCGGAAGAATCCCAGAAACAGAAAGAAGCAGCAGCTATTTTGGAAGCACTACAGCCGGGCGACCGTGTGATACTGCTCGACGAACATGGAAAGGAGCTTACTTCACGCGAATTTTCTGATTTCATAAGCCGCACGGCTCTGCAAGGAATAAAACGCCTTGTTTTCGTCATAGGAGGGCCTTACGGATTTTCCCGCGGACTCTATGACCGCGCCGACGGCAAAATTTCGCTCTCGCGCATGACGTTCACCCATGAAATGGTACGCCTCTTCTTCGCCGAACAGCTCTACCGCGCCATGACTATAATGCGCGGCGAGCCATACCACCACGACTGACATGAACAAATTTCTTATATTTATGGCAATTACAGCTTCGGCCGCTTTTCCGGCATCGGCCGAGAACCTTGAAAAACAGCTTGAAGCCGCCGGCCTCACCGACATCACCGCTCTTGCACCCGACATCGCTGTGAGCCTGATGTATGCCCGGCCCGACAACTTCACCGGAACAGTGCTTTACGAAGATCTCAACAAGGCATATCTGCACCCCCGGGCAGCCAAAGCGCTTGCAGCCGCTCAAAAGGAACTGGCAGAACTGCGTCCGGGCCACCGTCTGCTCGTAAAAGATGCAGCCCGCCCTATGAGCGTGCAACGCAAAATGTTCAAGGCCGTGCAGGGTACTCCAAAAGCCAACTATGTTGCAAACCCTGCCAAGGGAGGCGGCCTCCACAACTACGGTATGGCGGTCGACATCACAATCGTAGGCCCCGACGGCAAAGAATTGCCGATGGGCACTCCCGTCGACCATCTCGGCCCGGAAGCAAATATAAACCGTGAGGCGGCCATGGTGAAGGAAGGTACTATTACCGAGGAGGAGAGACAGAACAGGATTCTTCTCCGCAACGTAATGCGCCACGCCGGCTTCACCACCATACGTACGGAATGGTGGCATTTTAATTTCGTATCTAAATCCGTAGCCCGGACCCGTTACAGACTCCTCGACTTCTGAGTTGTGAGTAGGGCCGCCTTCGAGTGCCCCGGAGGACTTCCCGGGGGCGATTTTTGAAGCGATTTGCTTGCTATTTATAATAAATAATGTAACTTTGCACTTCGGTTAACCATTACAAGCTTAACTTACTGTATGCCACTGCAGCCATAACACGCTCCGCATACATCCCGGAATAATAAAGAAATATTTAATACCACAATCATGGCAGAAAAGAAAGAAAAATTGTTCGACCAGTTTCCTCCGGTGTCAACCGCCGAGTGGAAAGCTAAAGTGGAAGCCGACCTGAAAGGAGCTCCATTTGATAAAAAACTGGTGTGGCGGACTAACGAAGGATTCAACGTCCAGCCAATGTACCGCTCAGAGGACATAGCCGACCTCAAAACCACGAATTCTCTTCCCGGCGAATACCCCTACGTCCGCGGTACCAGAACCGAAAACGACTGGCTAACCCGCCAGGAAATTCTCGCCGACACTCCCGCCGAAGCCAACGCGAAGGCGCGCGAAGTGCTGACAAAGGGCGTAACCTCCCTTGGTTTCCGTATTGACGAGCCTACCGGGGAAACTATAGCTACCCTGCTCGAAGGAATCGACATCAAAAAAGTGGAGATAAACTTCACGAGCTGTCCGCGCAAGGCTCTCGAAGTGGCCAAGGCACTTGTTGCCTACATAAAGGCCAAAGGCGCAGAAAAAGAATTCCGCGGATCAATCGACTTCAACCCTTTCAAGCGTGCGCTTAAACACGAGACGGCATTCCCCGGCGACATCACAGCAATGGCTTGTGAACTCCTCGACACCGTGAAGGATATTCCCGCTCTCAGAGTCCTCTCTGTCGACTCCAACGTACTCAGCAACGCCGGTGCATATATCTATCAGGAACTCGGCTACGCTCTTTCATGGGGCAGCCAGTGGATGACTATGCTTACCGGAGCCGGACGCAGCGCCGGTGAGGTTGCCTCCAGGATCAAATTCAATATGGGAGTTTCGTCGAACTTCTTCATGGAAATCGCGAAATTCCGCGCAGCCCGCATGATGTGGGCGCAGATTGTGGAACAATACAAGCCCGAGTCGAAAGACAGCTGCAAGATGATGGCCCACGCCGTCACCTCGCGCTTCAACCAGACTCTCTACGACGCACACGTCAACTTGCTCCGCAGTCAGACCGAATCAATGTCTGCCGCCCTCGCAGGCGTCGACTCCATCACCACTACCCCCTTTGACGTTCCCTACAAAAATCCTGATGACTTCTCCGAGAGAATCGCCCGCAATCAGCAGTTCCTGCTCAAGGAAGAAAGCCACCTCGACAAGGTAATCGACCCCGCCGGCGGTTCATATTACATAGAGACCCTCACAGTGGCAATCGCCAAAGAAGCATGGAAACTCTTCCTCGAAATCGAGGATAAGGGTGGTTTCATGGCTTGCGTGAACGACGGCTCTATTCAGGCAGCCATCCGCGAGACAGCAGCAAAACGCCACACCGACGTTGCTCGCCGCAAAGAAATTCTCCTCGGCACCAACCAGTACCCGAACGTCAACGAAATGGCAGCTGACAAGATTGTCAGCCTCAACGGCGCCAACTCGTGCGGCTGCGGCCACAAACACGAAGAAGAGGACAGCTGCGATGCTTCCGGCAAGGGTCTCCCCACCAAGCGTGCCGCAAGCGATTTCGAGGCACTCCGCCTCGCTACCGAAGCCGCCTCGAACCGTCCGAAGGTATTCATGCTCACGATCGGCAACCTCGCAATGCGCCTCGCACGCGCCCAGTTCTCCACCAACTTCTTCGGCTGCGCCGGCTACGAAATCATCGACAATCTGGGATTCAGCACTGTTGAGGAAGGCGTTGACGCCGCCCTCGCAAAAGGTGCCGACATCGTGGTTCTCTGCTCAAGCGACGACGAATATGCCGAACTCGCTCCCGCAGCATTCAAATATCTCAACGGAAGAGCTGAATTTGTTGTGGCAGGTGCTCCCGCATGCATGGACGACCTTAAGGCCATCGGCATTAACGATTTCGTCCACGTTCGCTGCAACGTGCTTGAAACCCTTCAGGCTTTCAATGCCAGACTCCTGAAATAACATCGACCATTCAACCCAATATCTGAAAAAATGAAACCCGATTTTAAAAACATCGACATAGTAAAAGATGCGTTCGGCGAATTCCACGCACCCGCCGCGCAGGGGGAAGAATGGACAACCCCCGAGCTTATTCCCGTAAAGCCCATATATACCAAAGCTGATCTCGAAGGACTCGAGCACCTCGAGTACGTCTCCGGTATTCCGCCATTCCTCCGTGGCCCGTACAGCGCAATGTACCCCCTCCGCCCCTGGACCATCCGTCAGTACGCCGGATTCTCTACCGCCGCAGAGTCAAACGCATTCTACCGCCGCAACCTCGCAGCCGGACAGAAAGGTCTTTCGGTAGCATTCGACCTCGCCACTCACCGCGGATACGACGCAGATCACGAGCGAGTTGTCGGCGACGTTGGCAAAGCAGGCGTTTCCATCTGTTCCGTTGAAGACATGAAGGTGCTCTTCGAGGGAATTCCGCTCAATAAGATGTCAGTCTCCATGACCATGAACGGTGCCGTGCTCCCCGTGCTCGCCTTCTACATCAACGCAGGTCTCGAACAGGGAGCCAAGCTCGAGGAGATGGCAGGCACAATCCAGAACGATATCCTGAAGGAATTCATGGTGCGCAACACCTATATCTATCCCCCGGAATTCTCGATGCGGATAATCGCCGACATCTTCGAGTATACCTCGCAGAACATGCCGAAGTTCAACTCCATCTCCATCTCCGGCTACCACATGCAGGAAGCAGGTGCCACCTGCGACATAGAGCTGGCCTATACCCTCGCCGACGGCCTTGAATATCTCCGCGCCGGTATCAACGCGGGCATCGACATCGACGCTTTCGCTCCCCGCCTCTCGTTCTTCTGGGCAATCGGCATGAACTACTTCATGGAAGTTGCCAAGATGCGTGCTGCCCGTCTGCTCTGGGCCAAGATTGTGAAGCAGTTCAACCCCAAGAACCCGAAATCACTCGCACTCCGCACCCACTCGCAGACTTCCGGGTGGTCGCTCACCGAGCAGGATCCTTTCAACAATGTTGGCCGTACATGTATCGAGGCTATGGGCGCCGCACTGGGTCACACTCAGTCGCTCCACACTAACGCGCTCGACGAAGCCATCGCTCTCCCCACCGACTTCTCCGCCCGAATCGCCCGCAATACCCAGATCTACATTCAGGAGGAAACCATGGTCACCAAACAGGTCGACCCCTGGGGCGGCTCCTACTATGTTGAGGCTCTTACCAACGAAATCGCCCACCGTGCATGGGAGCACATCCAGGAAATCGAAAAACTCGGCGGCATGGCAAAAGCTATTGAAAGCGGTCTGCCCAAACTCCGCATCGAGGAAGCCAGCGCACGCACCCAGGCCCGCATCGACTCCGGACGCCAGACCATTGTGGGGATCAACAAGTATCGTCTCGACCATGAGGATCCCATCGACATCCTCGAAATCGACAATACCGAGGTTCGCAACGATCAGGTAGCCCGACTCAACGATCTCAAGGCTCACCGCGACGAAAAAGAGGTGAAAGAAGCTCTCGAAGCCATCACCGAATGCGTCCGCACAAAGAAAGGCAACCTTCTCGACCTCGCCGTTAAGGCAGCTGGGAAACGCGCCACACTCGGCGAGATTTCCGATGCTTGCGAAGCAGTGGTCGGACGTTATAAAGCAGTAATCAGAACTATTTCAGGCGTGTACTCATCAGAAACTAAACAAGACCCTGACTTTGTAAAAGCTCAGCAGATGTGTGAGGAATTCGCTCGTCGCGAAGGCCGTCAGCCCCGTATCATGATTGCAAAAATGGGTCAGGACGGTCACGACCGCGGAGCAAAAGTTGTTGCAACCGGCTATGCCGACTGCGGATTTGACGTCGACATGGGTCCTCTCTTCCAGACTCCTGCCGAAGCTGCCCGCATGGCTGTAGAAAACGACGTTCACATTCTCGGCGTTTCGTCGCTCGCCGCAGGCCACAAGACTCTGATACCTCAGGTTATAGACGAACTTAAGAAGCTTGGCCGCGAAGACATCATGGTAACCGCCGGCGGCGTTATTCCCGCCCAGGACTACGATTTCCTCTACAAGGCAGGCGTTGCAGCCATCTTCGGCCCCGGCACAAGAATTCCGGTTTCGGCCACCAAGATGCTCGAAATTCTCATGGGCGAGGATTAATCTCCCTCCGCTCCCTGATACCTTTCAAAAAATCGCGTTTCATTGCTGAAACGCGATTTTTTTGTTCGAATTCAGCATTATTTCCATGCAAATTGTTTATTTCTTTAATAAAAATAACTAATTTTGCCATTCAATCTAAACTTTTTCTCACAAAATAATGAAAGTATTGAAATTCGGCGGAACCTCCGTTGGTTCCGAAAACGGACTTCTCAACATAAAAGCGATTGTTGAACGGCAGGAAAAGCCGGTAATAGTGGTGGTAAGTGCCCTCGGAGGAGTCACCGACCTGCTTCTGCGCACTGCTTCGGTAGCCTCGCAGGGCAACGACGAATACCGCAGTCTTTTCCATACAATAGTTGAGCGGCACCACGACATCATAAACGAGGTGATAACCGACCGCCCCGCCGAACTGATCCGACAGGCCGACGTCCTACTCGACGAACTTGCCTCAATCTATCAGGGTGTATACCTAATCCGCGACCTCAGCCCAAAGACTCAGGCCACAATTGTCAGCTATGGCGAGCGCCTCAGCAGCCTGATTGTTGCAAGACTCATGCCTGCAAGCAAGCTCCACGACTCGCGCTGTTTCATAAAGACTGCAAATCTTCACCACTCCCCCGTTCTCGAAAGCGAACTCACCCGCGAACTTGTGGTAAAAGAATTTCACCACGAACCGGAACCGTGCATCCACGTAGTTCCGGGATTCATAAGCTCCGACGTCAACACCGGCGAAGTCACCAACCTCGGCCGCGGCGGAAGCGACTATACGGCCTCGATAATTGCAGCTGCGCTCAATGCTTCCCAGCTTGAAATATGGACCGACGTAGACGGCTTCATGACCGCCGATCCCAGAGTGATTCCCACCGCCTACACCATCAGCACTCTCAGCTATATCGAGGCTATGGAACTCTGCAACTTCGGCGCCAAGGTGATATATCCGCCCACGATTTATCCAGTATGCGTGAAAAACATACCGATAATCGTAAAGAACACTTTCAACCCCGAAGGCCCGGGCACTGTGATTCTCAACAGTCACAATGAAGACGGCAAACCCATCAAAGGTATTTCGAGCATCGGAGGGACGGCGCTCATCACGGTAACCGGTCTGTCGATGGTGGGAGTGATCGGGGTGAACCGCCGCATCTTCACCGCACTCGCCCAGAATGGGATCTCGGTATTTATGGTCAGCCAGGCATCGTCGGAAAACTCAACGTCAATCGGCGTACGCGATCAGGATGCCGACGACGCCATCCGAGTGCTCGACCAGGAATTCGCCAAAGAAATCGAAGAAGGAGCCATGTTCCCTATGCATGCCGAATGCGGACTCGCCACCGTTGCAATCGTCGGTGAGAACATGAAGCACACACCCGGCATCGCCGGCAAGCTCTTCGGAACTCTCGGCCGAAGCGGCATCAGTGTCATTGCATGCGCGCAGGGTGCCAGCGAGACCAATATCTCTTTTGTGGTTCCCGGAAAATTCCTCCGCAAGTCGCTCAACGTAATCCACGACTCCTTCTTCCTGAGCGAATACAAGGAACTTAACCTCTTCATCTGTGGCGTTGGAACCGTAGGCAATATGCTGATAGAGCAGATTCACAGCCAGCAGGCTAAACTCCGCGAAACCCACCGTCTGAAACTCAACGTGGTCGGAATCGCATCAAGCCGCCATGCCATTTTCTCGCGCGAAGGCATCGACCTCATCAATTACCGCGAACTGCTCGACAATTCTCCGGAAAGCTCACCGGAAAAACTGCGTCAGGGGATTCTCGATATGAATATCTTCAACAGCGTGTTTGTGGACTGTACGGCGAGCAAGGATATCGCCATGCTTTACCAGTCGCTGCTCGACCATAACATATCCGTGGTGGCCGCCAACAAGATTGCCGCCTCCGGAAGCTACGACCTTTACAGGAAACTCAAGTCGACGGCGCTGCGTCGCGGCGTCAAATATCTTTTTGAGACCAACGTCGGAGCCGGGCTGCCCATTATCGGTACGATAAACGACCTCGTTTCGTCGGGCGACAGAATTCTCCGCATAGAGGCCGTGCTCAGCGGCACCCTCAACTTCATTTTCAACGCATTATCGCCGGAAGTTCCGTTCTCCGATGCCGTCCGCCTTGCCAAGGAACTCGGCTACAGCGAACCGGATCCGCGAATTGATCTCAAGGGTCAGGACGTGATCCGCAAACTCGTTATTCTCACCCGCGAGGCAGGCTATATGGTTGAGCAGGAAGAAGTGGAGAAAAATCTTTTTATTCCGGAAGAGTTTTTCAACGGCTCGCCCGAAGATTTCTGGAAGCGTTTGCCCGCACTTGACTCCGA
>UROS01000106.1 GCA_900549445.1 uncultured Porphyromonadaceae bacterium
CTTGGGAAAGTTGAGGCTTTTACTTAGTTTTTTAGGGTAGTTCTGCAACACCCTCGATGGTGTCGGAGCCACGACCCCTCCCCGACCATTTTCACCTCGTGCCTGCGGGAGTTCCGGCAGAACTGTTGCGCCGCCGTCCCGACATTGTCGCCGCGGAATACACTCTCGCTTCGTATGCAGCCCGGCTGGGCATAGCGAAAAAGGACTTTCTTCCCACGCTCAGCCTAAACGGTTCAATCGGCACCTCCGCACACAAGGGGGGCGACCTTTTCAAAAACAACAGTCTGACTTACACTATCGCGCCCACACTGTCGTGGACAATCTTCGACGGACTGTCGCGCCGAAGCGCCGTAATTGCTGCACGCGAGGCCATGGAGGCTGAAATAGACAGCTATAACCTCACGGTGCTCAACGCCGTAACGGAGGTCGACAATGCCATGGCATCGTATGTAAACGCCCTGAAATCCATTGAAATGACGACTAAGGTCGTGGAAGAAAGCCAGCGCTCATTCGACCTGTCAATCGACCTTTACAAGCAGGGGCTTACGCCGTTTTCAAACGTAGTCGACGCTCAGATGAACCTCCTCTCCTATTCCAACTCCCGTGTGACCGCACAGGGTCGGGCTCTCTCTGCTCTTATAGATCTTTACCGCGCCCTCGGAGGCGGGTTCCAGACGGAACTCGACGAAATTCACTGATAAAACCATTCTGTTATGAAAAAGATACTGCATTTATGCGCCGCTGCGCTGACTGTCGGTCTGATTGCGGGCTGCTCAGGCAAAAAAAAGACAGCGGGCACCGAAGCCGAAATGCCCGTAGACGTTGCAGAGGCCGTGACCGATTCCATCGTACTTCACAAGACCTATCCCGGCTATCTGTCGGCGCCGGACTATGTTGATGTCGTAGCGAGGGTAAACGGACAGCTTCTCACAACCAACTACAACGGCGGCGACAGCGTGGCCAAGGGCAAAGTGCTTTTCACCATCGACGACACCAAATACCGCAACGCAGTATCGCAGGCTCAGGCGCAGCTCGAAACCGCCAGAGCGAACCTGGAGTACGCATCATCTCATTATAAAGCGGTGAAAAAGGCGCTCGAGAGCGACGCCGTCAGCCAGATGGAGGTGAATCAGGCAGAAAGCGCATACCATCAGGCGCAGGCGGATGTGCAGAACGCAACAGCATCGCTCAGCAACGCCCGCACAATGCTCAGCTACTGCACCGTGAGGGCCACCCTTTCGGGACATATCACCTCGAGCATCTATGCCGACGGCGCTTATCTCAACGGCGAAGCCGCTCCCGTGACACTTGCCACTATCTACGACAACAGCCACTTGAATGCGCTCTTCAACATCGAAGATGAGCAATACATCCAGCTGCTCGCGGGCGAAAACAGCCGCGACAAGGTCGACCTCTCGAAAGTGCCCATCAATTTCAGTGAGAAAATGCCGCACCGGTATTACGGTGACCTGCGTTACATTTCACCCACCGTCGACAAAAACACCGGCACCATCACCCTCAAGGCCCGTATTCAGAACCCCTACGGCGAATTGAAGAACGGCATGTATATCACGGTTGATCTCCCCTACGCCATCGAACCCCATGCCGTACTGGTAAAGGACGCTTCCGTAGGCACGGATCAGCTGGGCAAGTACCTTTATGTGGTGAACGATTCCAATGCGGTCGTCTACACACCCATTACCGTGGGTGAAGTGGTCGACGATTCCATGCGTGTGGTGTTAAAAGGCATCGCACCGGGCGCACGCTACGTGACCAAGGCTCTCCTGAAAGTCAGAAACGGAATGAAAGTAAAACCTGTAATGACAAAATAAACTTATGTTTTCGCGTTTTTTCATCGACAGGCCTATTTTCGCAACGGTTCTTGCGATACTCATGATAATCGTGGGTCTGATAACCGTGGAAACACTCCCGGTGGCTCAGTTCCCCGACATTACGCCTCCGACGGTGCGCGTCATGGCCACCTACCCTGGCGCCGACGCCGAAACCGTAGCGCAGACCGTCGGGGTTCCGATCGAGGAGCAGGTCAACGGTGTGGAAGACATGCTGTATATGAGTTCCAACTCGGGGTCTGACGGCTCATACGAACTTACCGTGACTTTCGATATCGGCACCGACCTCGACGAGGCCGCCGTGAAGGTTCAGAACAGAATCTCAATGGCCGAGGCATCGCTTCCTTCTCCGGTAAAGCAGCAGGGCATATCAGTGATGTCGGAATCCACCAACATCATACTGTTCATTGCCCTCGAAGGTGATTCGACCGGACGCTACGACGCCCTTTATCTCACCAACTATGCCCAGCTGAACATCACCGACGAGCTTTCAAGAATTGATGGAGTTGGCGGTGCCAATGCTTTCGGAGGAGGCGAATACAGCATGAGGGTGTGGCTTGACCCGGAAAAGATGCAGATACGAGGTCTCACTCCTTCCGACGTAATGGCTATGATACAGTCGCAGAACATTCAGGTTTCGGCGGGCAGCGTGGGCGCACCCCCGTCGAGCCAGGGAGTCGATTTCCAGTTTACACTTACTTCGCAGGGACGTCTTACCTCAGCCGAGGAATTCGGCAACATCGTGGTAAAAACCGGCGAAAACGGCGAGATACTGCGTCTGCGCGACATCGGCACCGTTGAGCTCGGCAGCAGCAGCTATTCGACGGTATCCCATGTATCCGGCTCAGAAGCAGGCCTTATCGGAATCTATCAGCTTCCGGGAGCCAACGCTCTCGACGTGGCAAAGCGTGTCAAAGCCAAGATGGAAGATCTTTCGCAATATTTTCCGGAGGGCGTTTCCTACCGCATAATGCTCGATACTACCGACTACGTGACGGAGTCGATCGACGAGGTTCTTGTAACCTTCCTCGAGACCACCCTCATCGTGATGGCGGTTATTCTTCTATTCCTTCAGAGCTGGCGCGCAGTGATTATACCTATGATTACCATTCCGGTATCGCTGATCGCCACTTTCGCTGTGATGAAACTGCTGGGATTCTCGCTCAACACTCTTACCCTTTTCGGCCTCGTGCTGGCGATTGCCATTGTGGTCGACGATGCAATTGTTGTCGTTGAAGACTGCTCCCGACTCGTGGATGAAGGGAAACTCACTCCGCGGCAAAGTGCGGAGAAAGCCATGGTTGAACTGCAGGGGCCGGTTATCGGCGAAGTCCTCGTGCTGCTCTCGGTTTTTATCCCTACGGCATTTATCAGCGGCATTACCGGCGAACTCTACAAACAGTTCGCGCTCACCATCGCAGTCTCCACGGCATTCTCGGGATTCAACGCTCTCACGTTCACTCCCGCCATGTGCGCCCTGTTCCTGCGCAAAAACAAGCAGACCACCTTCTTCCTCTACCGCTGGTTCAACACCGGATGGGCTTGGACAACCGACAAGTACATGCAGATTGTCTCCACCTTCCTTCGCCGTCCGTGGGTAGCTCTCGGAATTTTCTTCATTCTCACCATCGCAGCCTTCTGGGGCTTCCTGAAATGGCCTACATCCTACGTTCCGGAGGAGGATATGGGATACTTCATGACCTCCGTCCAGCTCCCTACCGGTGCTTCGCTCGAGCGCACCGACAGGATTGTGCGTCAGGTTTCCGACAGCATCTCGTCGCTCCCGCAGGTTAAGGGCGTCATCTCAATCTCAGGCATGTCGTTCCTTGCCGGAGGTGCCGGCAGCAACCTCGGATCGATGTTCGTAGTGCTCAAACCGTGGAAAGAGCGCAAAGGAAAGGAAAACGGCATCAACGCCGTGATTGCGAAGGTCAACGAAATGACAGCCCCGATTCAGGAAGCAATCACCTTCTCCATAAATCCGCCTGCGATTCCGGGTCTGGGCATGACGTCGGGACTGCAGATGCAGTTACTCGACATAAACAATCTCGGCGCAAAAGAGATGGAGCAGGCAATCGACGAAATCCGCAACCGTGCGGCATCCGATCCGCGCATCCGGCAGATTACATCGCTCTATCAGGGCAGCGTGCCGCAGTATCAGCTTGTTATTGATCGCGACAGGGTAAAAATGCAGCATCTTACACTCGAGGACGTCTATGCCACTCTCGGCGATTTCATGGGCAGTTCCTACGTGAACGATTTCGTGAAGTTCGACCGCGTCTATCAGGTGACCATCGGAGCCGACGCTGCATCAAGAGCGCATATAAGCGACGTCCCCAAACTCTCTGTCAGAAATTCGCTCGGGGAGATGGTGCCATTCAGCACCTTCACTAAAATAGTTCCGTCTGTCGGACAGTCTACTGTAAGCCGTTACAATATGTACAATACGGCATCGGTCACCGCCACACCGGCAAAGGGAACGAGCTCGAGCGAAGGCATCAAGGCTATGGAAGAAATAGTCGACGAGGCTCTCGGGAGCAACTATTCCTATGCCTGGACCGGCGAAGCCTATCAGGAAACGCAATCCGGCACAACGGTCACAATGGTTATGATATTCGCTGTAATTCTCACTATACTTGTGATAGCCGCCCAGTACGAGTCGTGGACTGACCCGATTGCCGTTGTTATCTCCATGCCTACCGCGATCCTCGGAACGGTTCTCGGATGTGTGTTCATGCAGCAGTCCATAAGCATCTACACCCAGATCGGCATCATTCTGCTGCTCGGGCTGTCGGCTAAAAATGCTATCCTTATTGTAGGTTATGCACGCGACTACCGCGCGGCCGGGCAGCCGATCCGCCAGGCGGCTGAGGATGCCGGAAGAGTCCGCTTCCGTCCGATTATGATGACGGCGCTCGCCTTCGTATTCGGTGTCATGCCGATGCTTTTCGCCACCGGAGCGGGTGCTCAGAGCCGCATATCACTCGGCACGGCCGTTGTGTTCGGCATGGCGGTCAACGCTGTAATCGGCACCCTCTTTGTCCCCAACTTCTGGGAGCTGCTGCAGACATTCCGCGAGAAATACCTTTCGAAGATATTTGCTTCGAGCGACACTCCGGTTTCACAGTCGGCGACTCCGCCACCCGACAAATCTTCTGAAAAGGAGTAAACGATTCATATTGAAAAACCAATCCTGCCACAGAGATATGCGGCAGGATTGGTTTTGTTTGCACAAAACCTTTTTCGTACCTTTGTTACGCTAATTTTTACGTTTTGGAATGATCAGAGTATTTGTTATTATGGCAACTCTTCTTGCAGGGTTGCTGAATATTCAGGCGGCAGACGGAAATCCCGACCCGAAGCGCGAACTGCGCGGCGTATGGCTTGCCACCGTATGGGGTATCGACTGGCCTCAGAAACAGGGGACGACCGCAGCCATAAGGAAACAACAGCAGAAACAGCTGACGGAAATTCTCGATAAGGCCGCCGACATGAATCTGAACGTTGTCTGCTTTCAGGCGCGGCCCATGGCTGACGCACTGTATGAGTCGACGCTCGAGCCATGGTCTTCGTTCGTATCGGGCAAACGCGGGTCGGACCCCGGATGGAATCCCCTTCTGTGGGTTACGGAAGAATGTCACCGCCGAGGCATGGAATGCTATGCCTGGATCAATCCTTTCCGCTGGAGTTCCGGCACACGCTACTCAACCCCCCGCGACCTCGAATGGCGGAAAAAGGGATGGATAATAACCCAGGGCAAAAACAGTATATTTAACCCGGCTTTAGAGGAGGTACGTCAGCATATAGTCGGAGTCTGCCGTGAAATCGTGACCACATGCCCTGTCGACGGCATCATCTTCGACGACTACTTTTATCCGCAGGGAATGAGCAGGAAAGAGGACGCGCCCGATTATAAAAATTACCGTGAATCGGGCACAGCCATGAATATCTCAGACTGGCGCCGGTCGAATATTCACAAGACAATCGCCGATGTACATGCCATGCTTTCCGACGTCCGTCCAGACGTTCGTTTCGGCATTTCGCCGGCGGGAGTCGCCGGCACCGATGCAACCTCGGCGACAGTCTACGGCATAGAGGCGCCAGAAGTCAAGGCCTCCGACTGGCAGTGGAACGACATATACAGCGACCCGCTCGGCTGGCTGTATCAGCACACCGTAGATTTCGTATCGCCGCAGCTCTACTGGCCCGTTGACCATCCGACTGCCCCTTTCGAACCGCTGTCGAAGTGGTGGAGCGCCGCTGCAGCCCGTCATGGCGTACACTTTTACAGCAGCCATACTCTCGCCGATTACAAGGGTAAGCCTCTGCCTGCTCAGGAATTCAGCCGTCAGGTTGAACTTACCCGCAAGGCGTCGGCCGACAATGCGGCCGGATTCATATTCTACAGTGCAAAATTCCTCAACCGCCTCGATCCGGATTTGTTCGAGACCCCTGCGCTCACTCCCGCCACTCCGTGGAAAGCCGTTACGGCTCTACATGCGCCCGAAAAAGTGATGCGTGATGGTGAGAACCTGACATGGCCGGCCGTGGAGGCACCGGTTGTCAGCATAAGTTCCGATGCCTCATCCCGTGCGATCGTGCGCTACGCCGTTTATGCCGTTCCGACGAAGACGAAAGAGCGCGATGCCGCCGACCGCAGTTCCGACGGCATCGCGTCAGAATATCTTCTGGGAGTATCATACGGAAACTGTTTCGCGCTCCCCTACAACTGTCTGAAAGGCTACCGCTTCGCCGTCACCACCCTCGACGGATACGGAATAGAGTCGGAGCCGGTCTGGACAAAGTAGCCAGAAGTGACAGAACATGCCGGTCATTTTTCAGAATCCTCATCATTGACAGGGTCATGCGTACGGAGATAATCCTCATAGAACAGCAAGGCGGTTGAAACATTGTCGGTCAGTTCCTTCCGATGCGCTTTTGCATCGTCGCATTTATGATAATACTCCTCCCATGCCTTTTTCAGTTCCGGACACTTCTTTTTCAGATAATTCAACAAGTATGAGTCGAAAAATCTCCCGTTTACCATAATTCCAAATGCAGCTTTAGCTCCCTTGAGTTTTATACCTACCGCCGGCACAAGGCGGCTCTGACTGTTGCGACCACCGGTTGATTCGAAAACATCCCAGCGCAATATTGATCCGCTATCACGGCGGTCAAGCTCCCATGCGAAGCCTCTAACGCAATTATTGGGGCGGAACATGCCCGGAGCATTGATAAGTTCTGATACACATACTGCGCCCTCAGGATAAGCTTCGGTAGTTTCAAGAAATCTGTATTCCTTCACTTCCGATGCATTGTAACGTCGGGTCTCCCCTCCCTTGGGCTTTTCACCGATATTGACATACTGCCTTATCGAACCTGTCTTTGAAAACAGATTTTTCAAGCCAGTTTTCAAGTCATTTCTGATATATCCGTTGATAGTGTCTCCATCGGCAAGGACTACAAGTACATGGGTGTCATCACTTTCGGTTTCATCAACATTTTTTTCGGCGGTCGCGGTAAAGCAAATCATGGCCGCAACGACGGGTAACAGTTGTTTTAAAGTCATAATTGTTTGGTATTATAAGGTTTATACATGCTCAATCTTCTCAGAATCTTGTCGCGGCGTCCTTTTGCCTTTCTGATATAATCGGTGAGTTCCGCGTCATCAGCCACAAGTGAATCCATCTGACGGCGGAATTTTTCATCGGCCTTTTTGTCCGGTCTGCCGAAATTATAAATCACGCCGTCCTTCACTACGAGCAGCGTGCCCTTTCCTCTGAGCCACAATCCCCCGTTTCCGGCAAAATGATATCCACCGGACGAGAAGCAGTAAACAGTCAGATAAGGTGTGTGTTCAAGCAACCAGCACCAGCCATAATCCCGGACAAACCGGAATCTATGCGGTCGGTCGGGAGCGGTCGCCACCCAAAGCGTCAGGGAGTCGACATCCGTAGCGACAATTCTGTTGCCGACGTTGCTCTGCCGTGTATATGCCCGGTCGATAATCTCAAGCTTCTTTTTCTTTTCGGGGGCTCCGATCCGCGTATCCCCGTCGGCTACGATTGAGTCGCCTGAACTGAGATACACGCATCCGCAGAGAGCTTCCGGCTTCTTCGCATGCAGCATGGAGGTTCCAGTCAGCAACGCGACACTGAAGCAGAGAAATCTTAAAAGCATGGCGATCCACCGGTTTCGTCCGGTTTCCCATATTCTGACATTATTAAACCACATTATGCTGAAGTTTTAAAATACATTAATTTATTTGCAAGACATACTTACTTTGGGCAAATATAAAACTTATAAA
>UROS01000107.1 GCA_900549445.1 uncultured Porphyromonadaceae bacterium
CAGAAAATCGGCATCGAGAATCCGCTCGTGAGGGAGCTGCGGGAAATTCTCGCGCAGATAGGTTATGCTCTCGCCGTCGATTTCAGCCACTGTCACGTCGTGACCTTCGGCAATGAGGTACTTTGTGAGCACCCCCATGCCGGGTCCCACCTCCATTACCGGAAGACCGCGAAAATCGGAAAGCGTGGCGGCAATGCGGGCCGCTATGCTCTCGTCGGTGAGAAAGTGCTGTCCGAGCGCCTTTTTGGGCGTCACCGGCGAACCGGAGCCTTTACGGGGTGTCTGGTGTCCTCTTGCCATCTCGGTTGATGAAAAAAAATCGTTATACAATTGCAAAGTTAGCTTTTTCCGACGGAAAAACCTCGGCCGCCGCAGAAAAAAGCGCGCAAGCGAGGTGATTCTTCCGGTTAATACGTATTAAAATTTAAATAATCGGTTGGCGCGGGCGGCAAAACTTTGTAACTTTGCAGTTGAGTGGCGCAGTTGCCGCGCTGCCGTCCGTCAGACCTTACAACGACAATCTCTTACAACAAAAATCATATTTGAGTTATGGAACTTTTTGACAAACTCACAGCCAACGCCAAGGCGTCGCGCCAGCGCATCGTGCTCCCGGAGGGTACTGAACCGCGAACCCTTACGGCGGCCGACCGCATCCTCGCGGAGGATCTTGCCGACATAATCCTTATCGGCGACCCGAAAGACATCAATTCTATGGCTGCCGAACTTTCGCTCGGCAACATCTCCAAGGCCACAATCGTTAATCCCGCCGACGAAAAAGTAATCGACAAATACGCTCCCCTCTTCTTCGAACTCCGGAAGAGCAAGGGTATAACCATGGAACAGGCACGCCTCACCACCCACAATCCCCTCTATCTGGGATGCCTGATGGTAAAGAACGGCGATGCCGACGGCCAGGTGGCAGGTGCCATGAACACCACAGGCAACGTGCTCCGCGCCGCATTTCAGGTAATCAAGACGATGCCCGGCATCAGCGTGGTTTCAGGAGCGTTTGTGATGATCCTGCCCGAGGGAGTGAACTTCGGAACCAACGGCCTCCTCATATTCGCCGACTGCGCCGTAGTGCCCGACCCGACCGCTGCGGAACTCGCACAGATAGCCGTGGCCTCGGCAAAGACCGCCCGCGACATTGCCGGCATCGAACCCCGCGTGGCACTGTTGAGCTATTCCACCAAAGGAAGCGCCAAGAGCGATCGCGTGGACAAGGTAATCGAGGCTACCCGCCTCGCCCAGGAACTCGACCCGTCGCTCATAATCGACGGCGAACTACAGGCCGACGCTGCCATTGTTCCCGGCGTGGCCCAGAGCAAAGCCCCGGCAAGTCCGCTCAGCGGCCGTGCCAACGTACTCGTGTTCCCTTCGCTCGAGGTAGGCAACATCGCCTATAAGCTCGTGCAGCGTCTGGGAGGCGTGCAGGCTGTCGGCCCGATTCTTCAGGGTCTCGCCGCTCCCGTCAACGATCTTTCGCGCGGCTGCTTCCCCGAAGACATCTACAAAACAATCATCATCACTTGCAATCAGGCAATCGGCGCGAAAGCCGGCAAATAATTCCACCACCGACAATGAAAATACTCGTTTTGAACTGCGGCAGCAGTTCCGTGAAATACAAGCTCATAGACACTACCACCTCGAAAGTAATGGCCGAAGGGGGCGTTGAGAAAATCGGTCTTAACGACGGATTCTTAAAATACAAACGCGCCGACGGCTCGAAAGCACTTATCGAACTCGGCCTGACCGACCACAAAGGCGCCGTGCAGGCAATCCTCAATCTCCTTACCGACCCCAACGAGGGCTGCATCAGGAACTTTGGCGAAATCGACGCCGTTGGCCACCGCGTGGTACACGGAGGCGAGAAATTCAACCAGAGCGTGCTCATCGACGACGCCGTCAAGGAGAAAATCAAGGAGTGCTACGACATAGCGCCCCTCCACAACCCCGCCAACATGACCGGTATCGACGCCATAACGGCGCTGATGCCCGGTGTGCCTCAGGTTGCGGTTTTCGACACCGCATTCCACCAGACAATGCCCGCCAAGAGCTACATGTATGCCCTCCCCTACAAGTTCTACAAAGAGGACGGCGTGCGCCGCTACGGCTTCCACGGCACCAGCCACCGCTACGTTTCGGCGCGTGTGTGCGAATTCCTCGGTGTCGACATCAAGGATCAGAAAATCATCACCTGCCACGTAGGCAACGGCGGCTCGATTACAGCCGTGAAGGGCGGAAAGAGCATCGACACGTCGATGGGTCTCACCCCGACGGAAGGCCTTATGATGGGTACCCGCGTGGGCGACGTCGACCCCGGCGCGCTCGTGTATCTGATGCTCAAGCATAATCTCACGCCCACCGAACTGCAGAAAATCATCAACAAGGAGAGCGGTGTGCTCGGCGTAACCGAGATTTCGAGCGACATGCGCGAAATCGAAGCCGCCGTAAATGCCGGCAACGAGCGTGCGAAACTCGCCCTCGACATGTATGAACAGCGTATTATTAAATATGTAGGTGCCTATGCTGCCGAAATGGGCGGCGTCGACATAATTGTGTTTACCGGCGGAGTGGGCGAAAACCAGACAGGCGTCCGCGAAAACGTCTGCGCTCCCCTCGCATTCATGGGCGTGGAAATCGACAAGGAGGTAAATGCCCGTACCCGCGGCACCGAGACCGTGATTTCCACTCCGGCATCGAAGGTGAAAGTAGTGGTGATTCCCACCGACGAGGAACTCATGATTGCCCGCGACACCGAAAACATCGTATCAAGCAAATAACGGATTATGAATAAAATACGTGCCGCCGTAGTAGGCTACGGCAACATAGGCCGCTTTGTGGTCGAGGCTCTCGAAGCCGCCCCCGACATGGAAATAGCCGGAGTGGTGCGCAGGAATGCCGCCAACGTCCCTGCCGAGCTCGCTCCCTATAAAGTGGTGACCGACATAAGCGAACTCGGCCAGGTGGATGTGGCGATTCTATGCACTCCCACCCGCGAGGTAGAGAAATATGCCCTCCGCTATCTGGCCATGGGCATAAACACCGTAGACAGCTTCGACATCCACACTCTAATTCCTCAACTGCGCAAAAATCTCGGCGAAGCAGCCCGCAAGGCCGGCAAGGTAGCCGTGATTTCCGCAGGATGGGATCCGGGAAGCGACTCCATTGTACGCACCCTCATGCAGGCTGCGGCTCCCAAGGGTCTTACCCACACCAATTTCGGCCCCGGCATGAGCATGGGCCATACGGTTTGTGTGAAATCAAAACCCGGAGTGAAAAACGCACTGTCGATGACCATGCCCAAGGGCGACGGAATGCACCGCCGCATGGTTTACGTGGAACTTGAGGAGGGCGCCAGCCTCGACGAGGTGGCCCGCGCAGTGAAAGAGGATCCCTACTTTGCGTCGGACGAGACCCATGTTATGGCCGTAGACAGTGTGGACGAAGTGAAGGACATGGGCCACGGCGTCCACATGGTGCGCAAAGGTGTGTCGGGCAAAACCCAGAACCAGCGTTTTGAGTTCAACATGTCGATCAACAATCCCGCGCTTACGGCCCAGCTGCTCGTAGGCGTGGCCCGCGCTGCCATGCGTCTCGCCCCCGGGGCTTACACCATGATTGAAATCCCCGTGGTAGACCTTCTTCCCGGCGACCGCGACAGCTGGATAGGCAAACTCGTTTAGGAAACATCAGACCCTACGAAATACCAAACGGGAAGGTGTCATCTCGACATCTTCCCGTTTGATAATAAACCAATCATTATCACATTTCTTGCAATAGAAAAAGTATTTTTGCTATGTACTTTAACAACATTGCAGGACTTGGAAAAGTTCAGACGGGGTGCGAAAAAATTTTTCAATAGATCACATCGTCGTCCATCAGTGTGAAATATGAATGGTAAAGATTGTCGGAAATTTCCTGCCAGGCGTCGTCGGTGTCGAGAAAGGCAGCGAGCGCCGCGCGGGTGTCGCATTTAACCACGAGACTCGCCTGATACCCTACCGCCATATCGGCTACCGCGGTGTCCATCAGAATTTTGTCGGCAGCCGGCCCGAACCGTCCGTCGTCGAAGATGACAAGAAACATTATCGAGTCGGCAAACACCGCCGGGTCAGCCCTGACTGACGCCACATATTTTTCATCAGTTCCCGCGCCGGCAGGTATCGAGTCGAGGATCTTCCTCGCCTCATCAAGAAGCTGCTTTGCGGAAACCACTATCGAATCCCAGATTCTTTCCTCATTTTTATCCATATCGTAAGGTTTTGCGGCAAATATAAACTGAAAACATGAGAATTCAAAATAAAACCACGACCTCCGGAGAAATCGCCGACGCCATCATGGAGATGGCCGACGAGCGCCAGGCATCCCATCTTATGCGCTTTTTCAAAACCGGAAAAGGCCAGTATGGCGAAGGTGACCGCTTTCTCGGACTCCGATGCCCGCAGACACGCATGGTGGTAAAGGAAGCCCGGCTCACCGTGCCGCTTCCAGAGATTGAAAAACTGCTCTATTCGGAATGGCACGAGATACGCCTCGCCGGATTTCTCCTGCTCGTAGAGGAAATGAAAGCCGCACTGCCGCGACGAAAGGAGTCGTCTGCGGCGAAAGCCACACGGCGCGACGAAATCGCAGCGTTTTACCTCCGCCATGCTCCTCAGGCCAACAACTGGGATCTCGTAGACCTCACCTGCCCGAAAATTCTCGGCGAATGGCTGCTCCACCCCTCCGCCTCCGGACAACTCCCCGACCGCCGGATACTCGACCGCCTTGCAGACTCCGACTGCCTGTGGGAGCAGCGCATAGCAATCGTCACTACATGGCGGCTGATAAAGGAGTATCAGTTCGACGAAGCTCTGAGGCTCTCAGCCCGGTTCCTCAATCATCCCCACGACCTCATCCACAAGGCTACCGGCTGGATGCTGCGCGAAGTGGGAAAGAAAAACATAAGCGAGCTGCGCCGGTTCCTCGATGCCCACTGCACCGAAATGCCCCGCACGGCTCTCCGCTATGCCATAGAAAAGATGACCGACTCCGAGCGGCGCCAATGGCTCACCCGCTGATTTCCGGCTCCTGAAGGAAGATTCTGACAGAAATCGTGGCAGAAATCGCGCGCATGGTCAAAAATAAATGGCGCAAAAGATTGTCAACTTAAAAAAAATGCCTATCTTTGCAAACGCAAAAAGGCAACGACTAATGCCCGCTGTCAGGGAAAGATGCCGGAGTGGTCGATCGGGGCGGTCTCGAAAACCGTTGTCCCCTCTGGGGACCCAGGGTTCGAATCCCTGTCTTTCCGCAAGCATAAAGAAAGAAGCCCACTGATAACCAGTGAGTTTCTTTCTTTTTTTAGAAATCTCAAAATAAAGCGGAACTCAGAAAATTATAGTCAGCACACAAAGTAAATGTGCAGCCCTACATAAAAATGCTCAAATATATTCTGTTTCACCTATAAATGGCTGCGAGCGAAATACATCTGATAGCCTTACGGCTGGTTAAGCACAGCGACCGGCAGTCGATACTTTCGGCTTATACCCTCGAGCACGGTGCGATGGCGTTTGCCGTTGCGGCTTCGGGCGGCAGAACGGCGGCGCGCACGCGGGCGCTGACAATGCCGCTCAGCATGCTCACGGCGGTGGCCGACGTGCGTCCCGGCAGGGAGATTCCGGTATTGAGGAATCCGATGCCCGACCCTGTCATGGCGTCGCTCCACAGTTCTCCGATAAAGCAGATGGTGGCTATGTTTGTGGCGGAATTTCTCTGGGTGGTACTTCGTGAAACCCAGGCGGATGCTTCTCTCTACCGATTTCTGAGAGCCTCGGTTATGGAGTTCGACGCTGCCGAGCCCGCCGCGGCTGCCAATTTTCATATAGCGTTTCTCTACGGGCTGTCGCGCCACCTCGGAATCGAGCCTGACACGTCGACTTACTCGCCGGGACGCCTGTTTGATCTGCGCGACGGAGTATGGCGCGGTTCGGCACCCGTGTTACATCACGATTATCTTGCCGCCGAGGATTCAGCGGCCGCCTATATGATTTCGAGAATGACGATGGAAAACATGGGGCGCTTCCGGCTTGACCGTGCGGGACGCCGGCGGGCGCTGGAGGTGATGATGGAATATTATTCGATGCACTACGTGTCGCTTCGCAACATGAAGTCACTCGACATCCTGCGGAGCCTCTGACTGGGCGCCGGCAGAGCGGTCGCCGTTTCGCAACGCCTCGAGCACCCTGCGTTGCCGCCGTCTGATGCTCAGACGGTTGATGTAGAAGCCGGCCAAAGATGCGGCTGCAACAATGGCGGCTATGATAGCCCATTCAAGCAGGTTGTGTTCAAAGAATTGCAATGCCATACCGTTTTGTTTTCTTTCATATCAAACAATATATGGATAAAATGGTTCAGACAACCATTTGAATCCCGTGCTTGTTGTGTATATACACTATAAGAAAAGATTGTTTTATGGCAGCCCCACGCTTTCAACGTTATGAAACCGCTGTAGCCGCTGATGCGGCAGGCGGCGGATTGCCGGAATTCCGGCGCCTCACCTCCGGCGATATAATGGAGGTGAACAGAATACTCACGGGACCGTTCCGCCCGCTCTCGCGCACCTGCGACTATTCGATCGGAGGAATTTTCATGTGGACGGACTATTTCGACTACACGTTTTCGGTTTTTTCCGACACCCTTTTCATAAAAGGCGTGACGGAAAACAATATCACCGATGCGGCCTTTTCACTCCCGGCGGGAGCGCTGCCTCTGAAAGAATCGGTAGAGCTTCTGCGCCGGTATTGCGCCGACCACGACGGACTGCAACTGAAATTCTCTGCCGTGCCTGCCGACCGCATCGACGAGCTGAGGAGTCTGGGCGCAACGCTCGTGGAACCGCTCGATGACTGGGCCGACTATCTTTACAGCGCCTCATCGCTCGCCACTTTAGCCGGAAAGAAAATGAGCAAAAAGCGCAACCATGTGAACCGCTTCATGGCCGACAATCCGGACTATCGTTTAGAGCCGCTCGGGGATCATAATATAGCCGAGGTGCTGGCGTTTCTCGACAGCAAACCCACCATGCTGACGAAACCGGTGCTCGCCGACGTGGAGCGCATGCAGACCCGCAGAGTGCTGGAGAATCTGAAGCTGTATCCGATGATGGAAGGAGCGGTGTTGCGGACTGCCGGCAAAGGCCCCGTGGCGGCGTTTGCCGTGGGCGAAGTGATTGGCGACACTCTCTATGAGCATATCGAGAAGATTGACCACGAGATTTCGGGAGCGGGAGAAACAATATGCCATCTTTTCGCCGCCATGATGACAGCCCGCCATCCCGAAATCATGTACGTCAACCGCGAGGAAGACACCGGCGATCCCGGTCTGCGCTATGCTAAAGAATCGCTCCATCCGCTTGAAAAAATCAGAAAATTCAACGTGGTTATGTGATTTTACTTAATATTTCTTATCTTTGCGGGTCAATTTCCCGACCTGCAGAGACATGGATATAAGCAAAGAACGCTACAAAGCGCCTGCCGACGCTAAATTTTACCGCTGCGAAGAGCCCCTCAGACTCGAACTCGGCGGCGAGCTGCCGTCGTTGCAGATTGCCTACAACACCTACGGGCGGCTCAACGAACAGCGCGACAACGTGGTGTGGGTCTGCCATGCCCTTACAGCCAACAGCGACGTGACCGACTGGTGGCCGCACACGGTTGAAGAGGGATGTTTTCTCGACCCCGGGAAATGGTTCGTGGTGTGTGCCAACATTCTCGGCTCGCCCTACGGCACCACGGCCCCCCTTCACCTGAATCCTGCCACCGGAGAACCGTACTACAACAGTTTTCCGCGCATCACCATCCGCGACATGATCAGCGCCCACCGTCTGCTCGCCCAGCATCTCGGCATTGACCGCATCCATGCCCTCGTGGGCTGTTCGGTAGGCGGATTTCAGGCAACGGAATGGGCTGTTACGGAACCCGGCAGATTCGACCGGCTCGTGTTTCTCGCCACCGACGCCAAAGCATCGCCCTGGGCAATAGCCATAAACGAGACTCAGCGAATGTCGATAATGGCCGACGCCTCATACGGCGAACCGCG
>UROS01000108.1 GCA_900549445.1 uncultured Porphyromonadaceae bacterium
CGAGTCTCGTGGGCTCGGAGATGTGTATAAGAGACAGGCTGAGCTGGTTTACATTTACATACGGGTTCATGGGGTTGATTATAAGGTGAATAAAATAATTAGTTGTTTACTTTCCATTCTATCACACCGCCGCTCTCGCCCTTGCGGAGCTTGGCCGCGAGCTTGAGGTCGGTTGTGGTAACCGGCTCGAACTGCAGGTGGTTGTAGCAGTCTTTTGCGGTTGTGTAAGGCGTGGTGGCGGCCACTTCCTTCCACTTGTTGTTTTCATCGCGGTAGAAGAGTTTCCACGATTCGGGAGTGCGGTAATTGCCGTCGTAGTGGTCGAAGTCGAGCCAGTATACGTCGACTGAACTTACCGTTTTGGGCTCGTTGAACTTGTAGCAGAGGTTTTCCTCAGTGCCCTGGCGTAGCCACCAGTAGTGGTATGGCTTCGAGGTGTCGGAGGAAGATTTAGGCTCCCACTGGTCGTTGTAGCCCCAGGCGTACTGGAGGTTGGAAGTGGCAGCCGGGGCATCGAAGGTGATGTCGGTGGGCTCGGAATACATCAGCGCTGTGCTTGCGATGGAAGGAGCGGGGGTTGCGCGGGCGAATTCCTGCGACTGAGGAATCCAGACAGCCATCTGGTCGGCGCCTCGGTTGTTCCAGGTGCTGTAGGGGATGGCCTTGAAGGGAACGTCGGCAATCTTGCCGTCGGGGAGAATCTGCCGGGCGGTGCCGCGGAGGGTCATCACTCCGTTGAGCAGACCTTCTTCGTATTCAGCTGTCATTTCGGTGCCTTCGGGAATGAATTTGTCGAAAACGGTGCTGTCGGCCTGATCCTGACCCTCGAGGCAGAACATCACGGGGCCGCGCTGCAGGGCGAGTTTGCCGCGGTCGTCGGCTACATTGTCGTTAGCCTTGATCTGACGGATTTCCATCGGGATTTCCATCTCGACCTTGTCCTGCGGGTTCCAGGTGCGCACGATTGTGGCGTAGCCGTCGGAAATAACGGGGCTGACCTTAGAGCCGTTGACTTTGAAGGTGACTGGCGAAGATGCCTTGCGGGTGAAGGAGTAGAGGTCTGTGGGCACGGGCTTGTCCGTTGCCCAGCCGGGGATGCGTATGCGCAGCGCGAACTCGGCTGCCTTGGCAGGCTCGAGAGTCATGGTGACGTTGCCTTTCCAGGGATATTCGGTGTCCTGGGTGAGGAGCACTTCATTGCCCTCGGTGTTGATTCTGGCGCTCGACTTCACGAACATGTTGACGAAAATATCGTCTTTCTGCGTAGCATATATATATGTAGGTACGCTGGCGATGAAACGAGTTACGTTGCCGGGGCAGCATGCGCATCCGAACCATGCCTGACGCTCGTGCTGACCCATCGACTCGAGGGGATTGTCGTAGAAGAAGCGATCGCCGGAGAGTGACACGCCTGAAATCACGCCGTTGTAGAGTGCGCGCTCGTAAACGTCGGCGTATCTGGCGTCGCCGGTGGCGAGAAACATGCGGTAGTTCCAGTATACGTTGGCAATCGCCGCGCAGGTTTCGCAATATGCGGTGTGGTTGTTGAGCTCATAGTCGGGGCCGAATCCTTCGCCCTGTGCGCGCGACCCGATGCCGCCGGTAATGTAGAGCTTGCGCGATGCCATGTTGTTCCAGATCCGCTCGAGGGCGTGGAAATAGGCGGAGTCGTTGGTAAGGGCGGCAACGTCGGCCACGCCGGAGTAGAGGTAACCGGCACGCACGGCGTGACCCACGATTTCCTCCTGGTCGAGAATGGGCTTGTGATCCTGGGAATATTCGCTGAGGCGGTGTCCGTCGGTTCCGCGGCCGGTCTCCTCGACGAAATATTTCGCTGTCTGGAGGTATTTCGGATTTTCCGTCACCTTATATAATTTGGAAAGAGCCATCTCTACGATGGGATGCCCGGAGGGCACGTGCTTCTGGTTCTCGCCGGGGCCGAACACCTGGCAGACCAGGTCGGCGTTCTTTATGGCGACGTCGAGGAAATTGCGCTTGCCGGTGGCGAGGTAATGAGCCACGGCAGCCTCATACATATGTCCGCAGTTATATAGCTCGTGGCTGTTGATTTTTTCCCAGCGCGAGGAACCCCACCATCCTGAGAGGCGGGTACACTTGTTGGTGACGCAGGTGGTGAGATAGCCGTCGGGTTCCTGGGCAGCGGCAATCAGACCGATCACGCTGTCGAGATAAGCGTCGAGCTGCGGATCGTACTTTACGGCAAGTGAGTAGCTGGCGCCTTCGATAACTTTGTAAGGGTCGGTATCGTCGAACGAAAAATCGCCTTTGTGCTCACCTTTGATGAGTCCGCCGGCAAGGGCGAAATTGTCGAATCTTCCGTTTTTCTCGCATTCCCTGAAAGCTGACGGGATGGAGACGGTGCGGTTTGTCTCGATTCGCGGCGCCCAGAAATTGTCGTCGATATGAACCTGAGTAAACGCCACCTCTTTTATGGGTGCGTCGGGAGCATCGTAGGTCTGCTTCCCGCATCCGGTGACCGCCATTGCCGTGAGGCAGCCGCCGAAGATAATTGAGGCGTATTTAACACTCTTCATTATGGTAATAGATTTGGTTAAAAAATATTTACGGCGCAAATTTAAAATGAATGTTTGTTCCCCGTTGAAAAAATCGTCCAAATTTACGAAAATATCGTTCAACAAAACAAAAAAATGTTTCATTTGGACGATTTTTCTACAACTTCGGACTCTTTTTGCATCGCCTTATGAAAATAAATGCTTATTTTGCATTGTCAACGGAAAGATGGCGGATTATTACATTGATTAACATTGTAAGGTTAATTTGTGTTAATGAAAATTGAGCCGTCAGCAACACCTTAAAATCTATATTGCCGAGAAAATGTCAGTCAGCATTTCATTCAGATCAATTGCGGCATGGTTCATGCTCGCCGCCGCACCGACCTCCGCGTTTGCCGGAACCCACAGCATTTCCTCCCCCGACGGAAATATCATTGTAACAGCCTCCGATAGCGGAGGAGCGGTTTCGTATAAAGTGGATTTCAAAGGGAGGGAACTTCTGCGGCCGTCGGCGGTGGGAATAACTGTCGACGGCATGACTCCGCGGAAAATCAAAAGTGCGTCGAAGCGCACGAACGTCCGGGAGGAGGTGACGGCGCCGCTCTACCGTCAGAAAAGTTTCAGCACGGACTACAACGAGCTCAACCTTAAACTCGACGGTAACTGCTCGCTCACGTTCCGAATCTTCAACGACGGTGCGGCATACCGTTTTGCAGAAAACAGCAAACAGAAGCAGATCACAATAGACGGAGAGACCGCTGAATTCAACCTCCCCGGCGACGTGACGGCATATCTGCCTTACAGCACCAACGACGATAAGCCGATGGCAATGGCCTATCAGAACGTCTACGACGTGACTCCCGTAAGCCGCGCGAAAGATAAGCTGGCTTTCCTTCCCGTGACTCTCGACTACGGCGACGGCACAAAACTGACCATACTTGAGTCGGATCTGCGTTCGTATCCGGGCATGTTTCTGAAAGCTGACACGGTCGGACTTTCGCTCAACGGCATTTTTGCCCCTTATCCCAAGGCGACTGATTTCTATCCGTGGCGCAGGCAGCAGTACGTAACTGACACAGAGCCTTTTATCGCCCGTACGGAAGGGAAACGAACGTTTCCCTGGCGCATACTCGCTATAACCGACGACGACCGGAAGATGCCCGTAAACAATCTCGTATATGCGCTTGCCGAGCCGTCGAAGGTAGCTGATACCTCGTGGATTGTGCCCGGAAAGGTGGCATGGGACTGGTGGAACGACTGGGGACTCGCCGGCGTTGATTTCAAGGCTGGAATAAACACGCAGACTTATAAGTATTACATTGATTTCGCCTCCGGGAACGGAATTGAGTACGTTGTTCTCGACGAAGGATGGTACGACCCGAAGAGCGGCGACATGCTTACCGTGATAGACGACATCGACCTTCCGGAACTGATTGAGTACGGCCGGAAAAAAGGGGTTGGAATCGTGCTCTGGACAGTGTTCAACGTTCTCGACTCGCAGCTCGAAGAGGCCTGTAAAAAGTACAGCGCAATGGGCGTGAAGGGCTTCAAAGTAGATTTCCTCGACCGCGATGACCAGACTGCCGTAGAGATGACATACCGCATTGCCGAAAAGTGCGCCGAACACAAGCTTATGCTTGACTATCACGGCATTTACAAGCCAACCGGCATCAACCGCACCTATCCCAACGTTGTCAATTTCGAGGGGCTGTTCGGAATGGAAGAGGTGAAATGGACTGATATAGAAAACAATATGCCGCTTTACGACGTCACCTTCCCCTATATCCGCATGATGGCGGGTCAGGTGGACTATACGCCGGGTGCGATGACCAATGCCACCAAGGCCGACTGGAAAGCAGTGTATTACAACCCTATGAGCATGGGCACCCGCGTGCATCAGCTCGCCGCATACATAGTCCACGATTCGCCGTTCACGATGCTTTGCGATTCTCCCACGAACTACAAGGGCGAGGAGGAAAGCGTAGGATTCATCACCTCGCTGCCTGTTGTTTTCGAGCAGACCGAGATTATAGGAGGAAAGCTCGGCGAATATATCCTCACGATGCGCCGGAACGACGGCAGTTACTACGTGGGCGGCATGACTAACTGGGATCCTCGCGACGTCGAGATTGACTTCTCGTTTCTGCCGGAGGGCCGGGAATATGTGGCCACAATGTTCACCGACGGTATAAACGCCGGCAAGCAGGGTGAGGATTATAGAAAATCGGTGGTAAACGTAAGCCGTGATACGAAAATGAATGTTCATATGGCTTCGGGCGGCGGAGTGGCCATGCGTATCGACCCGCGCCCGGCACCGTTCGGCA
The DNA here is from genome assembly GCA_900549445.1 of uncultured Porphyromonadaceae bacterium. Lineage (GTDB taxonomy): Bacteria > Bacteroidota > Bacteroidia > Bacteroidales > Muribaculaceae > Duncaniella. The sequence continues at coordinate 4,859 of UROS01000108.1, forward strand.
AGGTCGGCCCGGTGCCCGACGAAAAGCGCAGCGCAATCCACGATTTCTATAAGAAATATGTGGAGACCGACGGCTTTTATGTTGTTTCTTCCGACAAGGTCAGCGACGAGGCTCTCGAAAAGGCCTGCGAAATAATCAATCATATGCTTCTCAAACGTCCTGATGTGAAGCGTCATATGGTAAGTCGCGGCGCCCACGTGATGATTATCGGAAAAGATGAATGTACGTGCGACATTCCCGAATTCCACCACGTGTGTACCGACGATTCGGCTCAGATTGCCTACATCAACTGGCGTGCGCGCGGTTTCGGAGGTGCTCCCGAGGACGACCTGTCGTCGAGCTGCGGAGAGGAAAATCTTCTCGCGCTTCCCGGCGATAAATATGAGGGCGAGAATATTCTCATCCACGAGTTCGCCCATCTCATTCATACTATAGGTATTGCCGGTGTGGAGCCTGATTTCGACGAGCGCCTCACCGCCGTCTTCAACAAGGCGAAAGCTGCAAACCTCTGGGACGGCACATATGCGCTTTCAAACAAAGAGGAATATTTCGCCGAGGCGGTTCAGTCGTTTTTCAACTGCAACCGCTACAGCGAGGTTCCGAACGGAGTCCACAATTGGGTGAACCGCCGTGCGAAGCTGAAAGCCTACGACCCCGACATGTATAATCTCCTCAGAGAGTATTTCTACGAGACAGATATCCCGATTAATAACGTAATTCACAGATAAGGAAATACCATGAATTATCGCAATCTCATATTGGCACTTTCGCTTTGTCCGGCGCTATTGCTCGGGGCAAAGGATGTCAGCTATAATTCTCCCGGAGCGGGTAATCCGATAATTCCGGGATATTTCGCCGACCCCACGGTAAAGAAGTTCGGCGACACCTATTATATATATGCCACCACCGACGGCAGCGGTGCCGGCTTCGGCCCGGCGCAGCTATGGCAGAGCAAGGATTTCAAAAACTGGACGCTGATGCCTATGAACTGGCCCGACAGCCACTGGATATGGGCGCCCGACGTGATGAAAAACGACAGCGACGGGAAGTATTACTACGTTTACTGCCAGCCGTGTAAAATCCACGTGGGAGTGGGCGATACGCCCCGCGGCCCATGGAAAAACGTTCTCGGTGAGAGCGAGGCAGTGCTCGTTCCCGACCGATTCGTGACCAACGCCATTACTCTCGACGGCCAGACTTTCACAGACGACGACGGTTCCATATATATGTATTGGGGAACCTGGGGCATATATCCCGGTTTCGGTTGCGGCGCAGGAAAGCTCAACCCGGACATGAAGGGATTTTCAGAAACACGTCTGATTCCCAACACGGAGGTAACCGATTTCTTCGAGGCTCCTTTCGTGTTCAAGCGCAACGGCATATATTATTTCCTCTATTCGTGCGAACATTGCGAAGATGCGTCATATCACGTACGTTATGCTACCTCCGACAAGCCCCTCGGGCCATACACTTTCCGTGGAACCATTCTGAAAACGAACGAGGACGGGACGATTCACGGGCCGGGCCACAACAGCGTGATGAAAGAAGGCGACAATTACTATATAGTCTATCACCGTCACGACAATCCTCACAGTAACCGCGGATTTCACCGGCAGATTGCAATAGACCGTCTCGAATTCGACAGCAACGGACTCATAAAGCCGGTTGTCCCGACTCATAGCGGAGTGGAGAAAGTCGGCAAAAAATCTGTAACCTCGCGCAACATTGCCTTTGGTAAGAGCGTAAAGGCATCTTCATACTATAACGATGATTTCCGTCCGGCGTACGCGGTCGACGACAATAACGGCACAATCTGGAAGGCTAAGACCATGGGTCAGGAGTGGATCGAGATAGACCTGGGAAAAGTTGAGCCGGTACGTACGGTGTGGACACAATGGGAATATGGCACTCATTTCTACCGGTATCTCGTAGAAACGTCTGTCGACGGTAAAAACTGGACCGTTTTCTCCGATAAACGCAAGAACCGTCTCGCTGGAAGTCCGATGGTGGATTTCGGCGACACTGAGGCGCGCTACGTGCGCATCCTGTTCACCGGATGTCAGAAAGCCGGTTTCCCGGCTGCGCTATGGAACGTGAAAGTATTTTCTGAAGTTGAGGATTCCGCTCCACAGCAGTGGGTGCTTCTCAACGGTCTCGACTGGAACGGCCGGGAATGGGAAAACAGTCTGGGTCAGCTCGGCGGAAAGGCGCAGATCGAGTCGGGCAATGCGCTGATGACACGCACCGGCGGTCAGGAAGCAGTGCGCCTCGATCCCGGAACTCGTATCGTATTCAGCAATCCGATGATTTCTCCGGATCGCGAACATACTGCCCATGCCGCTCAGTTCGACGGCAAAGAGTGGAAGCCTTTCGCCCCGGAGATTGAGAAAGGGAAACTGATAGTGGAAAGCGGCTCCGACACACTTTATGTAAACAACGTGCGTTATTATAACTGGAGACTTGAAGATGTCGAGAAAAATTACGATGTTACGTCACCGGTAGCGCGCGGCGAAGTCAGTACGATGGCGAGGATAGGAAAGGTAGTCCACATTGACGCCTCGGAATTCAACGACAATGATACTGTTCCGTATATCGAGAACAAAGGTATCGCCGGATATTTCGAAATGGCGGCCGACAAACCTCTCGTAGTCCGGACTGTTGAAGGTAGAAAAGCTTTCGCTTTCGACAACGGTCAGGTTTATCATTCCTCATTCATGCTTCCAGCGTCGGTTCGTGACAATGCACCGTATACAATCGACGCCTGGGTGCTCAATCCTGAGATAGAACTCAATGAGTGTGTGGCTGATTTTACTTCGTCGCACGATGAACTTGAAAAAATAATGCTCGTGAACGGAACAGAACCGCGATGCGGCGTAATCAATCACTACGGGTGGTATGAGGACGCCGGCAACAAGAATCAGGCCTCGCTTGCCGGAAAATGGCAGCACCTTTATATTTGCTTCGACGGCAGGATGGAGAGCGTTTATATCAACGACGAACTCATAAGCCGAAAGGACATCCAGCTGCTTGTAAAGCCCTCGCAGCGGATCACTCTCGGCCGTAATGCCGAAGGAGAGTGGCTTTTCAACGGCTACCTCGGCTCTCTTAAGTTCTTCGACGAATATATACCGTATAAATAAATATTATAAACCAATTAACTATACCCTGTCTCTTATACACATCTGACG
>UROS01000109.1 GCA_900549445.1 uncultured Porphyromonadaceae bacterium
CAGCAGATTCTCGACGCAGCCGTAGCCAATCGTATCAAAACAGCCGACGAGCTCAAGGCCTTCCAGATCGACGGCCGCTCTATCGCCGACCTCATCGTTGAGGAAATCGGCAAAACCGGCGAAAAAATGGAAATCGGCGCTTACGAAATGCTCGAGGCTCCCTCTACCGTTGCCTACACCCACTTCGGCAACAAGCTCGCCACCATCGTAGGATTCAACCAGCCCGACGTAGACAACCAGGTTGCCCGCACAGTGGCAATGCAGGTTGCTTCTATGAACCCCATCGCTGTAAACCGCGAAAGCGTTCCCGCTTCGATCGTAGAGACAGAGTATAAGGTAGCCGTCGAGAAGACTAAGGAAGAGCAGGTTCGCAAAGCTGTTGAGGCAGCTCTCAAGAAAGCCGGCATCAACCCCAACCTCGTCGACAGCGAAGCCCACATCGAATCCAACATCGCAAAAGGCTGGCTCACCCAGGAAGAGGCCGACAAAGCCCGCAAGATCGCAGCCGAAACCGCAGCCGCCAAGGCCGCTAACCTCCCCGAGGCTATGATTCAGAACATCGCCAACGGCCGCGTCAACAAGTTCTACAAAGAATCCTGCCTCATGGAGCAGGAATCGATTATGGACGGAAACGTGACCATCGGTCAGTTCCTCGAAAACACTTCCAAGGGTCTCGTTGCTGTTGATTTCAAGCGTGTCAACCTCAACAAGGACTGATTCCGCAGAAAAAGTCATAACAAGCAATATTCAAAAAAGACTGAGTCCATTTTATGGACTCAGTCTTTTTTTATCCGGTTCAAGTCAGCTCACTCCGCCATCGCCTCGGCGAGCATTCTGTTCGCCTCGAAAACATCGGCCCGGTAAGCATTATACAAAAGACCTTTCGGGTTTACGGCATTATCCTTCATCGCTGCGAGTACGTTGCCGAAGTCTCCGCATATAGAGAGATCCACGCATCCGGTTTCATACAAAGCCTTCAATTCTCCGGCGAGTTCGGTTGCCCCGATTACGACAAGCTGGGCTGTCAGCAACCCGGCGCACATCCCGTCGCAACGGTCAGTGCGGACTATCCTCGGAATCATGCCGGTGATGATTTTCCGGAAAGCATCAATAATCTCGCCGCGCCGTTCGGGCTCGTATACGGCTGTCATTCCCAACACAGAGTAAATCATTCCCCGCATACAGGCATCGTGGCCCTTTTCATCGAGAAACGCAATAAGTTTTCCTATACACTCCCTTCCGCAGCTGTATAATGCCGGCGTAATAAAAGCCTCGGCAAAATCGCCGAAATGGTATTCTATAAATTCCGGACTCTGCTTCATGGTTTCGAGCACAGCGTCGAGCGCTGCCGGTGAGTGAAGACGGCGCAGGAGCATGAATGAAAGTATCATACCCGCGCTTTCATACACCTCGGCGCTGCTCTCCGCTATCGGCTTCCAGGTGTCTGTAATCGTGTTTATTATAAGCCGGCGCAGGTCTTCGGCAGCCTCTTCGCGCGGAAGCGAAATGAATTCAGTAATCCGCGAGGATGGCAGTCCGGCTGTATTGGCGGGGTCCGTGAGCGCAGCAACCATTGACGGGAAGTGAAAGCGTGTGAATTTCCGGGTTCTGGTGTGTTTGCACGCAAACAGCTCGCGCGGGTGCCTTGCAGTCTCCGCCGTCATTTCGTTATACGACGTGTTGAACACATTCGAGTTCTTGAAATCCTCCTTATGTTGACCGAATTCATATTCTATCACAGGAATATCGTCGGTATCCGGTTCGAGTACGTAACGGGCCGACGCGAACGCCGACGCCGGACACACGCCCCGATCTTCAGCAAATCCGAGGGCACCATAAATCATATTGTGCGCCTCGGCATAAGGAATTTCAGCAAATCCGCACTCCTTGACCATACGTTCGAACCTCGTAGGCGGCATGCAGACAACCGCTTCGGCGTCGGGAATTCCCGTGAAGCCGAAATCAACGGTATAGAGCCCGGCGGTAATGTTGCCGTTGGGATGAATGCGCGTAACTATCAGGTTACGTTTGAATTTTTCAGGATCGAATTCAGAAGCATAGCACTTGCCCAACGGAAGTTTTCTCACTTTGTCGCGGAGAAACTGTGCGTCGGAAAGCTTAGTCTCAGTCTTTTTCTTTGCCATACAGCAAAATGTCAGTCTCTTTTCTTGAAATAATCGTTATGGATTTTGATTACGAAAATAATTGCGCTGGCTACTGTTGTGATGAGGTTGGTTATTATGAGAGGCCAGTTGCTGAGCATGAATCCCTGAACAACAAACAGAATGCTGCCAAGTCCTAAAAGAAGGAAAGTGGGCAGCGCTATGCCGTCGGTGTCGCGGGTACGGATTGTGTAGATCGCCTGAGGGAGATATCCGCATACCATGCATATTGCAGCGGCGTAACCTATTATGTTTAGAACTATTTCGTACATATTCTTTTCTATTTAAAACACATACGGGATTTAATTGGTTCTTACAATTTCCTTGAAGAACCTCACCGACGTGCGGTATAGAGGAAAAGAGAGGGTGAGGATTGCGCCGTCGTCACTGAACTGGGCGTGGATATCGTGCCTGATCGGAAGGAAGGATGCGTCGTTCCACTCAAGGTCATAGTGACCTGCAAAGCGTGTGGGGGTGAGCCGGCCTTTCTTCATGCCCGCGTGCCATGACCCGGGAAATTTCTCCGCACCCTCCACATATAATATATCGTAAGCGCCGCGGCAGTCGGGGTCGGCGACAACTGCCAGCCGGTAGCGGCCTCCTACGGTGGCATACTGCGGATCGTTTTCCCTGTCGAGATACGACCAGTAACCCTCTACTGGATTGCCGGTGCCGCTCAGATAATCGGCGATAGTTTCAGCCGTCCACCGTGTTGCGGCAAGCGATGCCGGATCGGATTCGAGCCGGGCGGAAAGAGAACTTACAGCTACAGGCACCGACGCCACAAAAGCGGGTGCCAGGGTACCGGAATAAGCGAAAGAACCGATTTCCACCGGGCGGCGGTTGCCTCCGGAAAGCGTCACCGTACGCCTCCGGCTGTCAATGTCGGCCATAAGAGTATTTTCGCCGCCGGAAACGAGCGAAAAATCCTTTTCAAAGCTCCGGGTAAGAATCACACTGTCGCCGAGCCATACGGTCACGGTAATAGAGTGGCTGTCGAACGGCGACCCGAATCCTTCAGCAGAATGAGCCAGACCGGCCGTATAGCTTCTTCCGAGAGAATCAACAGCTATGCGCAGTCCCCATTCAGGTGCGGACGGGGCTTTCTCCTCTTTTATCTTCTTTACCGCCGCACGGGCATCAATAGAAATTTTGTCATATCGCATGAAATCGGCGACGAGAGGCGTAACGGCAGCGTCAGGCCTCACAGAGTCGGTAAAATACCGATAGTCGACGGCATTTGCCCAAAGCACGCAACCGGTAAATATAGCGAAAACCAGACTTCTCATTGCATCATTCCGATTACTTTCGAAGTAAATTCCCGACTGCCGAGCGACGCCGGCAGCCAATGGATGGGGAACCCGCGTTTTTCCATACCCCGGAACCATGTCATCTGGCGTTTTGCAAACTGGTGGATGGCAATTTCGAGCTGACTCACCATCTCTTCATAAGCAAGTTCTCCAATCACGTATTTAGTCACGAATTTATACTCCAGGCCATAATAAATCAGATCCTCGGGAGGAATTCCGCTGTCGAGCAGCTTTCGCACTTCGTCGACCATTCCATCTTCAAGGCGCTGACGCAGACGGACTGAAATGCGTTCACGGCGGGTCTCGCGGTCAACGTCAACGCCAATCACCAGCGCTCCTTCTATCGGATTAGGCCGTGCGGCAGTGGCTGCTTCCGGATGTTCGCGGTAATACGTCTGGATTTCGATTGCCCTTACAGCCCTCTTTTCAGTATCGACGTCGGTCACATTGTGGAGGGTTTTCATTTCCTCAAGAATTTCAGTCAGCTCGGCAAGTGACTTCCCGGCAAGTGCGGTACGGAGTTCAGGATTTTCGGGAACAGGCGGCAACTGCAGTCCTTTAAGAACGCTCTCCACATAAAGACCCGTGCCGCCGCAAAGTACGGGCATCCGGCCGCGCGTCTTGATATCGGCGCGCGCCTCTGCGAAGTCGCGCAGATACTCAAAAAGATTGTATTTGTAACCGGCGGGACATATATCCACAAGATGAACCGGAATCTCGCCGTACTCGCAGAGATCTTTACCGGTTCCTATATCCATGCCGCGGTAAATCTGCCGGGAATCGGCGCTTATAATCTCGCCTCCTACAGCCCGGGCAATGTCGACAGCCCTCCGGGTCTTGCCCGACGCCGTGGGCCCGGTAACCACTATAAGTGAAGTCCGCGCGGTCATGGTTCAGCGATATTTGGATCCGGTGATGTATTTGGACCACCAGCGTCGCAGTTTGAAAAACGGTTTGTCCTCATTGATGCGCGCCACGTAAAGCCAATGAGGGTCGTTGAAATCAACATCCCAGTCCTGTATGCCGTCAATGCGGAAATTCGGGCTGTAGTTCTTTATCTTATAAAGGCGCTTACCCTCGCGGGAGTAAGTTTTCCACATCATGGTTATGGTATACAGCCGGTCGATTTCAGCCGACAGCATAGGCGAAAGTTCGCCGGCTGCAATCAGGCGCTGTATCTGAGGGATCGTATACCATTCCCCCTTGAGCGATGATTTTTCCATAAGCGCCGGATCCGTAAGCGTGACGATAAAATGATAGAGTCTGCAAATTCCGGTAATGTCGCGGCTTTCGTACATTGTACGGATTCTGAAATCTTTCCCGGAGACTTCCGTAAGATTCTCGAACATTTTCGTGGCCTCGCCGAGGGTCACGTTACCGCCCGACGAAAGTATAACGGTGGTAGGAGTGTCGATCATCGACTCAACGGGATTGTCGGGAAACTCGTCGCTGCGCCCCAGGAAAATAGAGTCGTTCGTCATGACGAGAAACCGCACATCGGTGATGGTCCGGCTGACCGTCTCACTCCGGCTTGAGGTACCGTAATAATACCCCCATAGACCTAAATAGCGGGTGCCCATATAAATAACCGACAGACCCCAGATTATGACCGGAAGCCAGTGGTAGAAGAAGTGGTCGTTGCCGTTGAGGTTTACATTTATGTAAAACAGCACATAATAGATCCATGACTCAAGCGCTATCACCAGGGATAGTCCGAAGAAATATTTGAGCTGATAGCGGCTTTCCTGTGTGAGGATACGGCCTATATATCCGCGCTCAATGACAGTGCCGTAGCGAATTATGCAATCCTGACATATTCCGCAATCCTTTTCGCGGATCATAGCCACCAGACTCACCACCACCGCCACGGGTCCGAGCACAAGAACTGTAATATAGGGGTGGATGAGGTTGATGAATTCGTCGTCGAACATCCGGCTGGCGAAACCCCGGAAATAAAACACATCGATGATCAGCATCAATATGCCGGAGTAAAAAAGCACTTTCATAACCATCCAAGGTATCAGCCGGCACTGTCCTTTTCCGTTTGACTGGGAGCTGAGCCTTATCCAAACCGACATAATTGCGGCCAGGGCAAGCGCTACTATCGGGAGCCAGAGTTTGGATATGAACAGCGACAATATCACTAACAGCACCAGAGCGCCGGATGAGAGAGTCCAGTTGTACCAAAGTGAGAAAATACCCTTTTCGGTGGCTATTTTCTGTTGATTTTCGTCCATATTACTTTGCGAGGTGGCGGTTGAAGTAGTCGAGCGCCTTTGCATAGACCATAAGGCGGGCGTCGCAGTAGTTTATTGAGTGGTTCATGTTGGGGAACAGCATCATGTCGCACACGCGGTAGTTGCTCTCGAGAGCCGAAACATACTGCATCGTGTTGAAGAGATGCACATTGTCGTCGGCGGTTCCGTGGATTATCAGCAGCGGGCAATTCATGCCAGACACGTGGCTCAGCGGCGATGCTTCATCATAACCGTCTTCGTTTTCCCCGGGAGTAAGCATATAGCGTTCGGTATATACGGTGTCGTAGTAGCGCCAGCTCGTTACTGGGGCAATCGCAACGGCGGCCGCGAACTTTGGCCTGCCGGTGGAAACAGCCATAAGGGTTTCGTAGCCGCCGTAGCTCCACCCGGTTATTCCTATGCGTGAGGGGTCGGCATATGGCTGCGAAGCTATGTAATCGGCGGCTGCCTGAAGGTCGAGAGTCTCGTAGCGGCCGAGATTTTTGTAGACTACGGTTTCGAACTCGCGTCCACGGCCACCGGTGCCGCGGGGGTCGACACATACGACCACGTAACCTTTCATCGCATAATAATAAGTCCACTCCATGCGCCAGCGGTTTAGCACCTCCTGGGAACCGGGACCGCTGTACTGATAGAGTATGACAGGATATTTCTTCGACTCGCTGAATCCGGCAGGCCTGATGATATAGGCATTGAGTCTTACCCCGCCTTCGCCGGGCAGGGTGATGAATTCCTTGGCCGGAGCGGAAGAATATTTTGCGGCGTATGCCGAGTTGTCCTCAACCACACGCAGTTTCTTGTCTGACGGAGCTGAGTAGAGCGTATATACCGGAGCTGTCGAGGAGTTGCTGTAGCAAAGAAGGTAACTGCTCATGTCGGGACTGAACACCGCCGACGAGGTACCTTCGGCCAGGGTAATCACACGGCTTGCTCCTTTCGGATCTATGCGCGAAATCACACGGTTTATCGCGCCGTTTTCCGTTGTCTGCACGTAGTGGTTACCGCGGGCATCAGCGCCGTAATAAGCCGTCACGTCAAAATCGCCTTTGGTAATCTGGCGTTCGAGCGCGCCGGCATAGGAGTAACGGTAGGCATGACTGAATCCGGAACGGGAGGAGAGGATAACGAAGCCTGTCTCACTTAACTTTATATTTTCGTAGGTTTCGGGCTCAATCCATGCTTTGCTTTCCTCCACGAGCAGCGACTTGGCCACTCCGGAGCGGGGGTTGAGAGCGAAAAGCTCCATGCGGTTCTGGGCGCGGTTGAGGGTCGTTACAATAACCCGGTCGGAGCTGTAGGCATACTCCAGCCGCGGTATATATTCCGCGGGCACACCCGGGAGGGTAATGTCTTTCGTCTTGCGGTTGTCCACGTCGTAGCTGTGAACCGACACTGCTGAGTTCGGCTGGCCCGCAACGGGGTATTTGTAAGTAAACTGACCGGGATAAAGCGCATATTGCGTCATAGGGTCGCAGGTGCCTTCATAGAGAGGGAAAGAGTAGAGAGGAACGTCTGACTCATTGTATTTGAGATAGCAGAGGGTCATGTTGTCGGGAGCCCAGGTCATGGAGCAGGTGGTAGTGAATTCCTCTTCGTAGGTCCAGTCCGGTACGCCGTTAATGACGGAATTCAGGGCACCGTCGCGGGTCACGTCGACCTCGGTATTGAAATCTATTTTCTTCAGGTGGATATTATTGTCGTCGCCTACGAAAGCCACCATTCTGCCGTCGGGCGAAAAAAGAGGAGAACGCTGCACGGAGAATTTTGCGCTCAGCGGCATGAGTATGCGGCTGTGGAAATCGTAAGTATAGTACTGCGCCTTGAACGAGCGGCGGTAAATCATGATCTTTCCGGTGTAGACGAGCAGTTTTGACCCATCGGGGCTTAGCTGGAAGCCCTCGACGGAGGATATTTTGTTTTCGCGGGTAGTGGCGACGTCGAACACGGTCTCGATTTCGTTGCCCGACTTGAGATCGTGGCGGACAATTTTCTTACCGTCGTCCGTCAGGGAGAGATAGGACTGTCCGTCGGGCATGAAATTCGGAGCGCTTACTTCGGCGGGAGCATTAGACGGATAGACGTAGGGAGCCATATCCTTATATTGCTCTACCGACTGGGCAAAAGCCGATGCAGTTATTATGCCGGATGCAAGAATCAGTAATGCAGATTTGGTCATTTCGTTACAATGTTCAAAATAAGAGATTGTTCAGAAGAGCGAAAGCTGGGCATCGTCTGTGTTTACGGGAGTATGGGGCTGTCTCTTATACACATCTCCGAGCC
>UROS01000110.1 GCA_900549445.1 uncultured Porphyromonadaceae bacterium
GGAGTGGATATAATGCCCGTTGTGGTCATACATCGCCACGTGGCCTATCCTTCCTTCGGGAGTATGGCTGAAAAAGAGCAGGTCGCCGCTCTCGAGTGAGGCGGTGTCGGCCGGTTCAATACGGATGCCGGTGAAAATCTGCTGTGAGGCGTCGCGCATAAGAATTATGCCGTTGGCCAGATAGCTGACCTTTATCAGTCCCGAGCAGTCGACCGACTTGGTCGAGGCACCTCCCCATAGATATGGAGCGCCCATAAGGCGGTAGGCGGTGTTGAGAATCGAGTCGGTGGAGAAATCCTGACGGGCGTACTTGCCGATTTCAGTCATATTAATGGCGTCAACCCAGCCGGTTCTGCCGTCGGGCAGTGCGATTTTCACCCTGCCGTCTGATGCATCGAGCGGGCCTTCCACGATTGAGGCGTTGACAAGTTCGGTTACGGTCTCGCGGGGTGCCGACGAAGTGGGGGAGCTGTAGACTTTCGCCTCGGTTGGCGAAGTTACCACGAGGCGCCGTGCATGTCGCCATTCATTCATCTCAGCATCGGATTTCGGAGCAACCGACGATATGTTCATGTAGCCGATATAACCGTCGGGAGTCTGGATGCGCTGCCATTCTCCGGTGTCCTCGAGCAGACGCATAGGGGTGCCCATGATTGCCTGAGTCGACATCTCGGCGGCGTGGCTGCCCGAAGTGCGGATGCAGGCTACAGGAATTCTCACCTGCGCCCAGCGGTCGGACGGGAGGAGCGTGATGCGGTCGGCGAAACTGATGTTTTCGCGGCTCAGTGCGGCTGCTATGGAGTCGCGCAGATACGCTTCGGAAGTTTTGCCCGTAACCATCACGACTCCGGCGCTGTCGGCGGTTTGGAATTCCGCTATGACTGTCCGGCGGTCGGGAGCCACGCGGCTCACCACCCCGGCAATCACGTCGGCGGCGTGGTCGGCGATCATCGCCGCAGCCCCGCTGCGGCGCTGGGCCGAAGCCTCCATAGCTGCGAGCACACACAATAATAGTAATATGGTTTTTCTCATCGTTGAACCGTGGTTAATACAATGCAAAGGTAGCAAATTTCCGAGGCAAAATCAAGACAAATGCGGATGCTTCCGCCGTTTCTGGCAGCAGATGCATCCGCATTCACGAATCAAAAAGATTAGAAAGTCTACTTTTTGGCGTGGAGAAAATGTCCTGCGAAAAATGAGGCGATAGAGAAAACGGCGAGCGAAGCAACAATTACTTTGAGGAGGTGTTCGCGTTTCTCCTGTTTTTCGAGTTTAGCCTGAATCTCGGCAAGAACATCGATCTCGTTTTCGGTTTTGTTTTTGAAGATAGTCATAATAGTTCGGAATTATAAGTATAAAAACTACAGATATAACCCCGCCGGCACCTGCCGGGTTGAACCGTTTAGCTTTTTTAAAAGTCGTTTAGAGAATGTTTTGATTTGCCTTATTTCACTTATTTCATCCAGCCGTTGCAACATTGCGACATTATCGCAATGATTTACGGGAATCCATGTATTATCTTTGCGGAAAAATTAAACTTTTATCATTATGAAAAAACATAGCATCTACAGGGAAGCTGTTGCGGTCACAAGACCCTGCCTGGTATCGGAAAAATCGTATCACCGTTATATGAGCCTTGTGTTAGACCGTCTTCAGAAGGACAACCGTTTAACAATCTCCTCCTATGGCGGAGTCATAATGGCTCTTGTGTTTTATCTTGAAAACGGGGTGGAATCCAACGACCCGAACTGAGTGAGGCTAACGAGTGGCTCCGCGAAATCGTAGCTGATATCGATAACGCAATCGAGCGTTCAAGAAAAGCCCGTGCAGCCGCATCACGCCGACGGGCAGCCCGCGAGTCTGCCGGTTATAAGCCCGGAAAGCATCTGAGAGAAACGCCGGAAAAGACTACGGTTCCCGCAGCAACGCTCCCCGGACCGGATGAAACGGTTGAGGGGGCGGTGGCGAACCCGCCGGCACGGGCTGACACCTCTGCTTCGTTTCTGCATTGTTTTTCCTGGAGATAGGACAGCACCTGCCGGCAAATCGTCAGTATCCGAGCGAAATATTATCGATCCACAGTCGGTTGCCTGTAGCCGACGATGTCTCAGGGTCGGCGATTACATGGATTGAGGCATCTTCCTCGGCGATTGTGCCTATATGGGCCGAGGTAGCGAACATAACCTTAAGGCGGGTTGCTTTCACCCCGAACATCGGATAATCGAGTGTGACGTTGAAAGCAGTGTAGCCCAGCGCCACCGGAAGCTGGTGGTCTTTCTGCGAGATGACGGTTTCCACGCCGTCCACCATTCCGAGAACCTCCACGCGGATGAGACCGCGCTCGTTGCGGGAGTCGGTCGACGGAATAAAACGGTAATACCCGTTAAGCGACAACGGGCGAGACTTGAATTCTATGCCCGTGCCATAGTTCTCCTCGAGAGTTTCGGGATTGAACGAATAGTCGCCGAGAAACAGCTTTCCGGCTGCGCGGTGGGCGATTGCAGGAATGTTGCGCGAATAGTTTATGAACGGCTCCGATTCCTGAAGATAGGGTGGAATGGGAGCACCGTTGATGTCGAACGCCGTGCTCACGAGTTCGACTGCGTAGGCTCCGCTCACGGCATTCTCCACGATGAAGGCCGACGGCTGCAGATACCATGTGTTGCGGTTCCGTGCTGAGCCGCTTAGGGTTTTGGGGTTGGTGTTCGACCACTTTTCGGGAGTGCGGAGATTATATGACGTATAATTCTGTCGGTCGTATATCGCCACGAAGTTCTGCGAAAATCTGCCTCCGCTCTCCATATTGTCGATTTTTATATTCTCTTTAGTGTCTTCGAAATCGCTGTTGGGCAGCTGTCCCGCGCTCTCGGTATGTATGCTTACCGGAGCAGTGAAATCAGCCTCGCCGGGATTGTTCATAATGGAGGCGCGGATGGTGTAGCCGGTATCGGGTTTCAGCCCCATTATCGTGACGCAGCCGTTTTCGATATCCCTGTTGAGTACCGGCAGACGGTATGAGCCGATGTAGAAACATACGTATTCTGTAATGAGTTCCCGCACTGCGGGTTTTTCCGGATTTATGCGGATTTGGGCAACGTTGGCAAACGGGTCGGCCTCAAACGAGAAAGCGGGCGAGGTTCTCGGAATGGTGAATTCGCTCCTTACCTGACCGCAATACAGGATTCGCATCAAGACAGGGTCTATTCCGTCGGGGAGTCCTATTTCAACGGAATAGATGTTGTCGGAATTTTCGGAGATCCCGAGAATCCGGGCTTCGGTCCATGTATTGCCTCCGTCAACGGAGATTTCTGCACCGCAGTTTTCGGCAACGACGTCGGAGGCTTCCACGGTAATGGTGACAGAGGGGTCTCCGATCTCTGCTTTGCTGACTTTCGTCACGTTAAGTCCTGCGAGCTTGGTGGAGATTTCAAGCGATACAGGAAGCGACGTGCGTGTAAGAGCGTCCTTCACTACTAAGGCGAAGCTGCTTGTATTAGTACCGTCGGTATCGTATATGAGCTTTGAAATCAGCGGGTTGAAATCGAGTGTGCCGCCTTCTGCCGATAAGGCGGAGGTGTTGAAGCCGACGCGGGCGAACGCCGCGCGGTCAGAAGCCGACAGATTCAGCAGATCAGCCTCGGCAGGAATGCCGAGTTCGAGCAACTGCTGCGAGCGTATGGTGAGAAACGCTGACGTGACAGGTGTCCGGGAATCAACTCTCATAGAGGCCCCTCCCGCAGGAACTGATCCTTCAGCCACGCTCAGAGGAGTATCCGGAATGAACCCTTCAGCTATGATTTCAGGAGCCGGCGACTGGAGAAGCGCTTCGTCAATAACAACCGTTTCCGTTTCCGTGGCGCCGCAGGTAGTTCCGGTAAGAGTAAGAGCGTCTGTGGTCGGGTCGTATTCGGCTGCAAGTGCCGTCACGTATCCGGGACGGTTTCCCTTGAGTGTGAGCGGTTGTAAGGATAACTCATTTCCGGACATAGGGATACATACGTAAACATCAATGTCGAGCGGATTCATGTAGGCTGTAACCTCCGGCTCGGAAATTCTCACGAATCCGCCGCCGGGAGTGTGGAGTATTACGTATGTCCCCGGAAAATACTCTGCTAACCGGTCGCCGAGACTCACCTGCACCGGAGTGCTGGCGAGGGTGGCGGTGACGGTGACCTCCGTATTGCCTCCGTTTTCCACCATAAATGAGATTGAGCCTTCGAAGTGAGGCGACAAAGGGCCTTCATCCATTTCCGAACCGGAATAGAAGACTGCCGTGTAGCTTCCGGGCAGGTAACGGTCGTCGGCCGGAAAGAGCGATGCGGGCGTCCACGTGTGGCTGTAGCTGCCGTCGGCCGATGCCATTGTCAGATTCCAGTATTCAGACTCGGGCGCCGGAACAGTGGATTTGCTTCCGTCGGGATGTACCACGGTGCAGTCGCATACCGTACGGAGTGTGATTGCTCCGGTGTCGCCGCTGTTTATTATCGTGTCTTCGCTGCATGCCGCGAGCAGAATTGCAGCCGAGGCGCAGATGGCAAGGCGTGAGGGGCTCATGATTAGGGTGGAATGGAACGATGAATGGAAAGTTGAAAAAGCGGAGCCAACTCCATGAGCCGGCTCCGGGTAAGTTATAGTTCAGACTGACGCAATCAGGCTTCCTCTTTGCTGAAAATCTTCCATACGGCGGCGCTGCCGAGAGCACCGAGGAAGGGAGCCACGATGAAGAGCCATAACTGCTGGATAGGCTGACAGTTGCCTTCGATGGCCGCAAAAATGGCCGGGCCGATTGAACGGGCCGGGTTGACGGAGGTGCCGGTGATGGGGATGCATGCTATATGTACGAGCACGAGAGTCAGGCCGATAGCCAGACCGGCGAAGTTGCCTGCGCCTTTCTTTGAGTCGGTCGAGCCGAGTACAACGAGGACGAATACGAAAGTAAATACGAGCTCGGCTATGAATGCCGGAATCACGTTGCCTTCAAAGAAAGAGTTCGAGCCGGTGGTTGTTGTGCTGTTGTAGATGGCCTGAATGTCTTTGCCGTCGCCGCTGTGAACGAGCAGATAGAGAACTGCCGAAGCGATAATGGCGCCGATAACCTGGAAAACCATATACCAGGCAGCGTCTTTGCCGCTCATTCTGCCGCTCGACCAGACACCGAGAGTGATGGCCGGATTGATGTGGCAGCCGGAAATGTTGCCGATGGTATAAGCCATCGCAACAACAGAAAGACCGAAGGCAAAAGCCACGCCTAAGGTAGATACACCGTAGCCGGTGGTGCCTATGCCAATGCCGGCGAAAATGGCGCTTCCGCAGCCCATGAGAACCAGAACGAATGTTCCGATCATCTCTGCAAGATACTTTTTCATGAAAAAAAGATGTTAGAGTTAGTAAAGTGAGGTATATTTTGCAAATATAGACAAAAATTTCACAAATCGGATATGATTTTAACAAAACGGACAGAAAAAAGTTCGCTTGGCCAATATATGGGAAAAGGGCGGCAATCCGAAAATTATTAACCGGCGGAATACTGGAGTTTTGTAAAAAAATTACTAAATTTGTGGTCATGAACCGGCGGCGCGGTCGCGATTATGCTCCTCGCGCGACTCCGCAGCTTGCAATTTGACAGAAACAAGAAGCCACAGAAAAACGAACTTCATGAAAAGTATCTCGTCGCTGAAGGGCGGAAGCCTTATTTGTCATATCGGTGCGCTTGTAACGGTAATAGCCTGGGGAGCATCGTTTATATCGACTAAAGTGCTGCTGGATAGCGGGCTGCATCCGGTGGAGATTTATATATACCGATTTGTACTGGCTTATTTCATGGTTCTTCTAATCTGCCACGACCGCTTTTTCAGCAATTCGCTGAAAGATGAAGGACTCTTTGCCCTGATAGGTCTCTGCGCCGGTTCAATCTATTTCATAGCCGAAAACACTGCGCTGCAATATACACTGGTGTCGAACGTGTCGCTCATCACCTCGATGTCGCCTCTGCTGACGGCTATTCTCATAGGAATTCTCTACAGGAATGAAAGACCTCAGAAAGAGATTATATATGGCTCTCTGGTGGCGTTTATCGGAGTGGGATGCGTGATTTTCAACAGTAGTTTCGTGCTTGAAATCAATCCGTTGGGCGACTTCCTCTCGCTTTTCGCCGCTATAAGCTGGAGCGTTTATTCGATTATTCTCAAGAAGCTCAATGCCGTATATTCGTCGCTTTACATCACCCGTAAAACTTTCTTCTACGGAGTACTTACTGCGCTGCCGTTTCTCGCTGTCGAACCGGAGATTTCCTCTCCGTCGTTGTTGCTCGAGACCCCCGTATGGACCAACATCCTTTTCCTCGGGGTGTTCGCCTCGATGATAGCCTACGTGCTTTGGGCGATTGTGGTGGGGAAACTCGGGGCGGTGAAAGCCTCCAATTATCTATATTTCCAGCCCGTGGTGACGCTGATTCTCTCGGCGCTGGTTCTCCGTGAAAGCGTCACGCCGATAGGCTACATAGGGTGCGGTCTCATTCTTGCCGGCGTATGGCTCAGCGACTACCTATGCCGCCGGAAGACTCTCTGACCCATCTTCAGTCCGGCTGTTTCAAATACTTCCAATCGCTAAAACAATCAAACAACCATAAAGTACATGAAAAAAACAGTGATAAGCGCCCTGCTGCTGTCGGCATTCGTCGGCGCGGGTGCCACAGCGCCCCTTTGGCTCAGAGATGTCAGGATATCGCCCGACGGAAAAAATATAGCATTTACCTATAAGGGCGATATTTACCGTGTGGCCACCGGGGGCGGAAAGGCCATGCGTCTGACCACGCAGCCCTCCTATGAAGCCAGTCCGGTGTGGTCGCCCGACGGTTCGAAGATTGCGTTTGCGAGCGACCGCGAGGGCAGCATGGATATTTACGTTATGGATTCGGAAGGCGGAAGTCCGGTCAGGCTCACTTCCGTGTCGGTCGATGAGACTCCCGAAGCATTTTCACCCGACGGGAAAAGCGTGATTTTCTCAGCAGCCATTCAGGATGTCCCCTCCAACATGATGTTCCCCTCGCGTAGGCTTACTGAACTCTACCGCGTTCCGGTTGCCGGGGGCAGGTATACCCAGATACTGTCAACTCCCGCGCAGATGATAAGCTATCTCCCGGGAACCGAAAGTTTCGTCTATCAGGATCAGAAAGGCATGGAGAATGAATGGCGCAAGCACCACACCTCGTCTGTCACACGCGACATCTGGCTTTACGATGCCGCTTCGGGCAGGCACACCAATCTTACCCGGCGCGGGGGAGAGGATCGCAACCCGGTTGTTTCAACTGACGGCAAGACCATATATTTTCTGAGCGAGCGCAACGGCGGTTCGTTCAACGTCTACTCATTTTCGATTGATAATCCGTCGCAGGTCTCTGCCGTTACCGATTTCAAAACCCATCCCGTGAGATTCCTTTCGCGTGGAGCCGACGGAACGATGGCGTTTGCCTACGACGGCGAAATTTACACTATGCGCGACGGCGCCAGCCCTGCCAAAGTGGAGATTGACATAGTTAGCGATGACGTCAGCCCCGTCAGGGATCTCAGTGTCTCGTCCGGTGCAAGATATTCCGCTGTTTCCCCCGACGGCAAGCAGGTTGCTTTCGTGAAGCGCGGCGAAGTGTTTGTCACCTCGGTCGAGTACAAAACCACCAAACAGATTACCCATACCCCCGAAGCAGAGTCGGAGGTGGCGTGGGGCAAGGACAACCGTACGCTTTACTATACGAGCGAACGCGACGGAGCCTACAATATTTATAAGGCGGAGATAGCCCGCAAGGAGGATCCCGATTTTCCGAATGCCACGGTAATCCGCGAGGAACCGGTGTTCAAGGCCGACGGCATCGAGCGCAAGCGTCCCGAAATCTCTCCCGACGGAGAGTATATGGCCTATATCCAGGATCGCAACAGGATAATGGTGCGCAACCTCGCTTCCGGTGCCGACCGGCAGCTCACC
>UROS01000111.1 GCA_900549445.1 uncultured Porphyromonadaceae bacterium
CGTCGGTACTTTCCATAGCGACACAACGCACGGTGTCTTCGCCGATGTGCTGTTCTACTTCGAGAATAAGCTGTGAGCCATCGGGACGGTCAACTTTAAGGGCGGTGTAGATCGGGGGGATGATATTGTCGTCGCCCTCGAAGATGACATCGACGACGGGGCCGATCACCTGAGCCACTTTTCCGTATTTTTCACTCATTTTTCAGGAGTTTAAGAGGTAATTTAATCGAGAATCAAAACTGCCGCGGAAGAATCAGAGAGTGAGACCGAATGTAATGATCAAAACCATCAGCACGAGGTTCACGAGGTTGATGGGAAGAAGATATTTCCATTCGAGCGACAGGAGCTGGTCGATACGCAGACGGGGGAACGTCCACTTGAACCAGATGATAATAAAGGAGAGCACCACGGCCTTGCCGAGGAACCATACAACGGAGGGGATGAAATCCATTATACGGTTAAAGGCATCGAAACCGGGAATATGGAGGGGCATCCAGCCGCCGAAGAAAATGAGGGCAGCCACACCCGAGACGATAAACAGATTGAGATATTCGGCGAGATAGAAGAAACCGAAGTGGATACCGGAGTATTCGGTATGGTATCCGGCGGTAAGCTCGCTCTCAGCTTCGGGGAGGTCAAACGGGCCGCGGTTGGTTTCGGCGGTGCCGGCGATCATGAAGATCACGAATGCGATGATGGCTGGAATGTGGCCCGAGAAAATGAACCAGAGGTGATCCTGCGCCTGACATATTCCGCCAACCGACATTGTTCCGGCAAGAGTGACCATCGTTATAACACTCAGACCCATTGAGAGTTCATAGCTGACCATCTGGGCACCGGAACGGAGGGCACCGATGAGAGTGAACTTGTTGTTGCTCGACCATCCGGCGAGCAGGATTCCGAGCACGCCGATGGAAGAAACGGCGAGCAGGAAGAAGATACCTACGTTGAAGTCGATGATCTGCAGACCGTTGCCCCACGGGAGGACGGCAAATGCGAGCATCGAGGCTATGATGACGAGATAGGGGGCAAGAGCGAAAAGGAACTTGTCGATGTGGTTGAGCGAAATAAGTTCCTTGATAAGAATCTTGAACATATCGGCCACCGACTGGAGCAGTCCCCAGGGGCCCACGCGGTTAGGGCCGAGACGGCACTGGATGAAAGCGCAGACCTTGCGTTCGAAATATATGTAGAAGAGGGCGAGGACTGCGTAGAGCAACATCAGGCCGACACCTACGAGCAGGCACTCCAGTGTAACAGCGGCCCATTCGGGCATCAGGCTCAGGAAGAAAGAGTGAAGCCAGGCGGTTCCTACTGATAAATCTTGCATATTTAATATCTTTTAGTGATTCGTGAGACAGAGATTTAACGGTCGATGTCGGGGACGATATAGTCGAGAGAGCCGCCGATAGTGATAAGATCGGCGATTTTGTCGCCTTCGGTAATATGGTCGACCACGGCTGCGAGAGGCAGACAGGGAGGAGCAATCTTGAGGCGGTAGGGAGAAGTGGCACCGTCGCTCTCGATATAGACACCGAAAGTACCGCGACAACCCTCAACCCTCTTGAACCAGGAGCCTACGGGGAGTTTGAGCACTTTGGGCACCTTGACGCAGTATTCGCCTTCGGGAATATTGTCGATGAGCTGCGCTATTATGCGCGCGCTCTGGGTCATTTCGTCGAGACGGACTTTGAAGCGTGCCATCGAATCGCCCTCGGTGCGGACGATTTCGTCGAACTCGAGTTCGGAATAGATGCTGTAGGGGTCGGTCTTGCGCACGTCGCAAGCCCAGCCCGAAGCTCGGCCGGCGGGACCGGAAACCGACCAGCTGATGGCGTCCTCGCGAGAGAGGTTGCCGACGTTTTCGAGGCGGTTTTTGGTGATGATGTTGCCTGTGAAGAGCTTGTTGTATTCGGCTATGTTCTTAGGAATCACGTCGAGCAGGGCGTGGACGTCTTTCACGAAATCCTTGTCGAGATCCTGCATTACACCGCCGATACAATCATAGTTGAAGGTCATACGGGCACCGCAGGTGCGCTCGAATATATCGAGAATCTGCTCGCGCACGCGCAGAGTGTAGAACAGCATCGATGTGGCGCCGAGGTCCATGCAGTATGTGCCTATGAAAAGGCAATGGGAGGCGATTCGCGAAAGCTCGTCCATAAGCACGCGGATAACCTGAGCGCGGCGGGAGATGGTGATACCCGCAGCTTCCTCTATGGCAAGGCAGAGGCCGTGGTGATAAATCTGACCGGAGAAATAGTCGAGACGATCCATGAAATGGAGCGACTGGGAGTAAGTGAGCTCTTCGCAGATTTTTTCGATGCCCCTGTGTATGTAGCCGAGATAAATATCAATTTTTTTGATAGTTTCGCCGTCGACAGCTGTGCGGAAGCGCAGCACGCCGTGAGTTGCGGGGTGCTGGGGGCCGATGTTTACAACGAAGTCGTCTTCCTGGAAAATGCGGTTCTGACGTTTTTCGATTTTTCCGTCGGGAAGTTCCACCCAGGTGTCGGTAAAATCGGTCTGGCGCTCGTTGACAAAAGGCTCTACGGGATTGATTTTCGGATCCATATCGTAGTCTTTGCGCAGCGGATAGCCCTTCCAGTCGATACTGAGGAAAAGGCGGCGCATATCAGGATTGTTGATAAATATGATTCCGAAGAAATCGTAGACTTCGCGCTCGAATATCGTAGCGATGGCCCAGAGGTCGAAGACGCTGTGGATAAATGGTTTTTCGCGGTCGCCGGTAGCAAGTACCTTCACGGCGATATGGGCGTTGGTGCTGGTTGAGGTGAGTTCGTAGACGCAGCCGAGACCTTTGTCCTGCCAGTCCATGCCTACAATGGTGACGAGAAAGTCGAAGCTCAGGTCGGCGTCGTCGCGGAGAGTGCGGGCGAAGTCATGCCAGATGGCGTCGGGTACGGTAACCGTGAGGGTCTGACCCTGCTCGAAAACCGCCTGAGGGAACAGCTGGGATATTTTTCCTTGGATGTCAGCCATGATTGGTTTTTATTATGTCGGGTTGACGGGAAATCAACCTGTTATGATAAGTAACTCTTTATAAATCGGTTAATGAGGTAAAAGGGATCCTGTAAGGGGGGAACGACTTTTCAGTCGTCGACACCGGGCACGGGATGCTCCTTGAGGAATTCCTGCTGTTTCTCCTGACGGTTCACGCCGCCGAAGAACTTCTCGACCTTGATTTTACGGGAGAGCTGCATGATGCCATATATCATAGCCTCAGGACGGGGCGGGCAGCCAGGCACAAACACGTCGACGGGAACGATGTCCTCGATACCCATGGCCACGTGGTAGCTCTTTTTGAAGGGGCCGCCGGAAATGGCGCAACTGCCGCAGGCAATAACATATTTTGGTTCGGCAAGCTGGTCGTAGAGACGGCGCATGACCGGGGCCATACGGTGGACGATGGTACCCGCCACCATCATGAAGTCGGCCTGACGGGGCGACGAACGCGCCACTTCCCAACCGAAGCGGGCCATATCGTAGCGGGCGGCTCCGAGCGAAACGAATTCAATACCGCAGCAGCTTGTGGCGAACGTGAGAGGCCAGATAGAGTTTGAACGACCCCAGTTTATGAGCTGGTCAAGCTTACCTACCACAACATTCGTGCCGCTCTCCTGAAGCTGTTTGACAAGCGACTCGATGTATTCGTTGTCTTTCCATGCCTCGTAGGGCATGCTCTTTGTTGTCACTTCCATTCAAGAGCTCCTTTCCGCCAGGCATAAACGAGACCCAGCACTAAAACGCCTAAGAAAACGGCTATACTCAGCAGACCCTGCGAACCGAGCTGCTGAACTCTTACCGCCCAGGGATAGAGGAAAACAGTTTCGACATCGAACATCAGAAAGAGGATAGCGAAGAGATAGTATCCGACTTTGAACTGAGCCATAGACTCACCGCGGGTGGGAATACCGCATTCGTAAGCCTCACCTTTCTGGGGGTTGAAAGACCGCGGCGAAATGAGCCCGGCGAGCCACAGCGCGATAGCCACGAGAGCCACGCCGGTAAGCAGAGCCACCACGGCAAGAGTTGCGTTTTGAATTGCTAATGCTATCATATTAATGTATCATCAAAAATTTACTCTCTCATGGGCAGCGGCGGCAACAGAGGGTCACAAAACCGGAAAGCATGTAAATTTCATGGTCAATCCGCTACGCTGCAATTAATAAGTAAGAACCAGGGAAGAGCGATAACCTTTTGGCAGTCACTCTATTGCCGGAGCACGCCGCAAAAAAGGGCGTTTCTTTCCTCAAAAATCAGTGCAAATATAGCAAAAAAAACTGAAACGGGCTGGAAAATTGCAAGCATTTTAAGCGTATGTTTTGGAACATTCGGAGCCCGGGGACACAATTTGTAAAAACAAAAAGGCGCCGGCACGGTGACTGATACACTGTGCCGGCGGTTATATGGCTGAAGCGGTGGCGGGAATCTTATCCGCCGCCATCTGTCATAACGTCAGAAATAAACATTCAGACCTGTAGAAACGGAAGCATTGGAGGCGATGGGAACTCCCTGCTTGGCCATTTTGCTGAAGAAATTATCCTGAGCGAGGAAGAACTGTATTCCGGCGCCGGGTATGCGGAGGTTGGCCATCCAGCCGAAACCGCATCCGAAAGTGCCGGCACAGGTGTTGACTCCGAACGACACATTCTTTACCGGCGCGACATTGGCCGAAAGGCGGAAGTCTGTCCACGAGTATGAACCGGCTATACGGGTTGTGTTGAGAAGACCGAATTTCAGTTTGTTGTAAAGGGGCAGAGTGTAGGCAGCACCGAGGTTGATGGTGGCATTGAGTGCCTGCGTACGCGAACCTTTGTCGCCGTTGTCGTCGAGCTGATAAAGCATTTCGAGAGAATTCCGCATTTTCTTCCATTCTTTTGAAAAAGAATTGTCTGCATTCTCATTGGCGTTGAAGGTGTAGATGTCGCTGTCGAAGGCTTTGTCGCCGTTTGTCGAGGCCCAGAGATCGTTGTTCCAGCTGATGAAGCCGAGGTCGAGTATGGCTGCCGAGAACTCCCAGTCGGGGAGCGCTTTCGGGGTATAGACGGCGCCAAGGTCGAGACCGAGGCCAAAACCGTTGATGGCACTGAAATCGCCGTCGAGACCCTCGACATATTCGGTGTTGGTGTGGTCGTTGAGCGTTGTCTTGTAGTGCATGCCTTTCAGCGAGGTATGGATGTCGGCGTTTGTCACCACGTGCCAGGCGTCTTTACCGAGACTGAGGGTGGCGCGCTCAAGCTCAGCATCGATCGAACCCACGCCGAGCAAAACCTTAAGAGAGGCGCCCACCCGGATTTCGGGAGTGATCTGTCTGCTGTGGCCGAGGGCAATCTCACCGTAGCCTATAGCGCGGGCCTTTACGCCGTCTATCTCGTAATCCCGGTTGGAAACTCCTTCTTTCAGAAGCGAAAAGAGACTGGAGGGGATGTGGGCATTGACGTCGGCGCGGGCAGCAATGTTGATGGTATTGTAACCGCCGAAAGCGTTGAATCCGAATGAGAGTATGTTGACTCGGGTGCTGACACCGATTTTGTTCATGTCGCTGAGATTATCCATAAGTTCAGAACTGGATACGCCCGGATTGGAGAAGAGCACGGTCTTGCCGTCGACGTTGTAGATTACGTCGGAAAGCGAGAGATTGCCACGGATTCCGGCATTGACGTTGGCTACGCCGGGAACGCCCACAAATATTTTGCCCGGCTCGTTGGCGATAGCAGGATTCATGAGGAAGCGGTAGGCATAGTCTTCCACAAAATAGCCCGACTGTGTGAACTGGGCGGAGGCGGAGAGCGCGGCACTGCCGAATATAAGCGCCGCGGCGGTATTCTTTATATTGAATTTCATTTTATTCCTATAATATTAGATTAGAACTTCTTGATATAGTAGCCCGAAACGTTTGCGCGGATGTCGGCGCAGTCTATCGCCTGCTCGGGTGCGAGAGGCGCTTTCATATCGGCCGGCACGAAGCCGGTGGCTGTAAAGTTGATGCCGTCGAGATGGGTTACCTTGCCGGTGATGCGGATGGTCACCTCCTTGTCGACAGAACCTGCGGGCACGTCGGCGCCCTCGATTTTCACACCGTTGATCTGATTGCCGTTCACGTCGACAGGATAGCCGGTGAAAGTGAGATCAAACGGCACGTGGGAGGTCACTTTGGTTTTGACAATAAGGGTCTCGATTGTAATTGCATCCACATCCTCGTCGTTCCAGCCATCGCAAAGTTTTGTATATACGACCTGCGATTTTTCGCCGAGTGCGAGGGGCGCGAGGAAGTCGTAGTGACCTGTAACCTCGCCGAGACCCACACCGAGCTGAAGATCGTCGACGGGCTGGTTGAATACCTTTGGCGACTTGAGAGCGATGTTGAGGCGTGCCGGCAACCCGTTGCCTTCGAGCACTGACGAAAGCGAAGTGTACGGAACATGGAGTCCGGGAGTGTAGCCGGCTGCCCAGGGGGTAGGCTCCTTGGGCGAAAGGCAATAATCGCTCGATGAGGCTGAACTTACAGTGAAGAATCCCGGGTTGTCGAGCTCATGGGTGGTGGTGAGGATGACTTCGCCGTCGTCTGCCGTAAACTCGGAATTGATAACGAATCCTGTCGTTGCCTCGAGCTTGTAGGAAGAAAGCGGGTTCTCGACGTTGAGGTAAATCTGCGGATTGAGGATATTGATTTTGGTTTCCTTCTGCTGGAGCAGATCGGGAAGATCGTTAAGGACAACCGGGTCAATGTTGACGCCCTCGATGTTGTATTCGATTCTGCCGGAGAAGGCATTAACGGTCATGGCAGTGATTGTGCTCTCACCTTCAAGAGTGACGGTTGCGGGCATCGCTCCGGTGAGATCGGAAGAATTGAACGACAGACCGCCGGCGATAATGCTGACTTTGAGATCGATCTTCGCCGTGTGAGTGTCGGGGTCGAATTCACCTCCAATTTTCTTGAAGTCGATTGCCGAACAGTGGAGAGTTACGTCAAGACTCGGTTTGCTTGCATCGGCTGCGGGAATATGAAGAATACCGGTATCACCGTTGTAGCTTCCGACTGAAGGCACACCGGTGAGTCCGGCGGGGAACTGAACGTCGATAGCGTCAAACTTAAGTTTCGACACTTTATTAACCAGTTCTTTAAGCACGAGGGTGTAAGAAATATCAAAATCGGCTTTCAGCGACTTTATTGCCTTGATTTCGGCAGGGACGTCTGTGGTCGAATAGCTTACGCGGGCTTCGCCTGTAGAGAAAGTTATGGCAACTGTCTGGTTGGCGGGAAGGTTGCCCGACACTCCGGTGCTGATTTGGTCTGACGATGCCGTTCCGGGCACAGCGCCGAGATTTATCCGGTCGATTATGATTTCAGAGGAAGTAAATGAACCCTTTTCGGTAACGCAATAAACTCCGTCGATTACTTTAATTTTTTCATCCGGATCTTCTTCGTCGAGGTCAAACATGCTTTCGAGCGTAAAAGGATCGATATTGACCGGAATAGTCAGATCGTTGACTTCGATTCTGGAAGTTGTGTCGATGTCGGAGAGGTCGTACTTGTCGTCGACACAGCCTGTAAGGGTAAGCAAGGCCGCACAAACGGTGCAAGCCAAAGGCATACGATGCTTCATAGATTAATGATTGGGATTATTGAATAGTAAGAGATTAATTACAGGAGAAAGGGTTTGAGACTGCAAAATTAATAATTTTTATCGTAAATAGGAAATTTTTCACAAATAAAGCGAGAAATGGAGTTAAGGTAGTATTAAAATCACCCGTTTTGAAAAATTCTGACTACCTTTGCGGTTGAATAATAATCATACATTATAATAGATGCTGGAAATATATGTGGAATGAAAAACGGAGCAGCATGCTCCACGG
>UROS01000112.1 GCA_900549445.1 uncultured Porphyromonadaceae bacterium
TATGCGTTTGCCGTGCTCGAAGTAGTACCTGAGGGCGGTCATTATCTCGCCGTAGCATTTGAACAGTCCGGGGGCTTCCTGGAGGCGGGCCACGACGAGGCCTACGTAGAGGTGGAATGCCTGGTGGGAGATTTTGCAAGGCGCGGTCTTTGCCTTGGCTTCCTGGTAAATTGTGGGTTCTTTCATAGTAGGATAAGATTAATTTTCCGCAAAGATAATACGGGAACGGGCGGAGAGCATTGCGATAATGTCGCTTTTTTCAAATCGGGGTGAAATTTTTGGACAGGAGTACGGGAGAACAAGGTGATAATCAATGTAGTATGAGTATTGCGTCCGGTTATCACCAAGATTATGTTTTTGCGAGAAGGGAGATAAATGCATATCCGATTGCGGGCGCTAAGTATAGCGACCCTACTGGTAATCAGGAGATTATAAGCAAGTACTTATTGCTAAAACATGGCTAAAGCCAAAGGCGTGTATCGCGCCTCACGGCGCTTTGAACGAGAAATAAAAGTGAAATAAAAGGACTTTAAGTTATCTTACATCGGACTGATTAACGTTTTTCATTTTGATTTGTTATACAAATGTATTACATTTGTGGTACAATAATCTTTTGAATTATGAATACAGCATCTTCTATTCGCAAACAGACTTCTTTCCGACTCAACGAAGAACTTCTTTCAAAATTACAGGAAGAGGCCAGACGCCATAACCGCAGCCTGAATAATCTGGTAGAGAGCGTCCTTATGGCCTTCGTATCAGAACGCCCCAACAAAACTACGTTTGCAGCTATGAAAGAAGCGGAGAACTCTGAGAACCTCGAAACTCTGGATTTAAACAGTTTTCGCAGTTTTGTTGAATCTCTATGAACACGCTGAAACTTACATCACAGTTTAAAAAGGATCTAAAACGTTATAAGTACAAAACCGATGTCATTGACAAACTGGAGACCGTTCTACAATTGCTTGCACAAGGGTTGCCATTACCGAACGAAAACCGCCCGCACCTTCTGACAGGTAATTACAGGGGATATATGGAATGCCACGTTGAAAGTGACACGTTATTGATATGGTGGGATAAAGAGGCTGGAATCATAAAACTGGTGCGTTTCGGCACTCATTCAGAATTGTTTTGATCCAAGTAATGAAAAAATACTCTCCCAGACTGACGAAGGGCGCCCGGCCGGGCGCCCTTCGTCAGTCTGGGAGAGTATTTAATTTCAATTTGCGGTTAGGCAGGTGGCGGCGGTTTTGCCCATTACCTTATAGCCCTCGGGGTTGAGGTGGAGCCAGTCGGACGAGTATTCGGGCAGAAGCCTACGGGAGTCGGACGGGTCTTTGACAGCCTGATCGAAGTCAATGAAGCCGTCGGTCACGCCGTCGGTCGAGCGGATCCAGTCGTTTACCTGATGACGCACGGCATCGTGCCAGTAGCTGTAGTAATCACTTCCGGAGGTGGGCGTAATGGTTCCGATGAATACCTTGCATCCGGCATCGCGGGCTTTTCGGGCAATTTCTTTATAACCGTCTACGAGGCGTGCGGCAAGCTGCTCGTAGCCACTCTGCGTGCCGCCGATGTCGTTGGTGCCCTCAAGTACGATTACGTGTGTGATGCCCTGCTGGGCGAGCACGTCGCGGTCGAAGCGCACAAGACCGGGCTGACTGAGTCCTCCGGCAAGGAGCGCATTACCTCCGATGCCGAGATTCAAAACACCGACTTTGCCATCGAGAGCCTCGGCGAGAGCGTCGGTCCAGCGATCCTGAGCGTCGGTTGTGCTTCCGCGGCCGTCGGTGAGGGAGTCGCCGATCACGGCAACACACGGAGCATCGGACAGCACCTCAATTTTCGCGATATTATACCAATGGGGCAAAGTCTCTTCCACCACAAAGGGCTTTTTAGGAGAGGAAACGCCTTTCATGATATAGGAATTGGTGCGGCTGCCGCGGTGGGTAGTCGGAATTTCAGGCACGCTGTTGCCGTAGTTCACCGTTATACTCAGAAGCTGCAGGGAATCGAGGGGAAAATCGAGCGGATCGGAATAGAGGGCCTCGCCTGCGGGGATGACAACACTCTTTTTCTTTCCGAAGGTAAGATATTTCGCGGTGGAGGGTGCAATCTCACTTCCGCCGGCTGCGTCGGCGATATAGACTGATTTGATTTCGAGCGGCTGATTGCTGAACTCATTCGACAACTGGAGGCGGAGCTTTTCACCTCCGAGCGAAACATGAATCACCTGACGCAGGCTTCTGCCGGCAAGGGAGGAAGCGGGCATGTCGCCGGCGTTGCCCGGCGCTTCCTGGGCAGTGGCCCAGGTGCCTGTCCAGCGGCCGGCGCCAAAAGCTACGGGCGAAAGAAGCGCCGAAACCAGCATAATCACCGTGAGAATTGATTTTCTAAACATTGCGGCAATCATCGGTTTTTATACATGTCGTCGTAGTAGCGCTCATAGTCGCCGGAGGTGATGTTGTCCATCCACTCCTGGTTGTCGAGATACCAGCGCACGGTCTTCTCGATGCCCTCCTCAAACTGGAGGCTGGGCTCCCAGCCGAGTTCTTTCTGAAGCTTGCGGGAGTCGATGGCGTAGCGCATGTCGTGGCCGAGACGGTCGGTGACGTAGGTTATGAGGTCGAGATCCTCCCCTTCCTTACGGCCGAGCAGACGGTCGACGGTGTTTATGACGACCTTGATGATGTCGATGTTCTTCCACTCGTTGAAGCCGCCGATATTGTAGGTCTCAGCCACCTTGCCGTTGTGGAATATGGTGTCGATAGCACGGGCGTGATCCTCGACGAAGAGCCAGTCGCGCACGTTCTCCCCCTTACCATAGACAGGGAGCGGCTTGCGGTGACGGATGTTGTTGATGAACAGGGGGATGAGTTTTTCGGGGAACTGGTACGGGCCGTAGTTGTTCGAGCAGTTGGTTACGAGCGTGGGCATGCCGTAGGTGTCGTGGTAAGCACGTACGAAATGGTCGGACGACGCTTTCGACGCCGAATAGGGAGAGTGGGGATTGTATTTGGTAGTTTCGAGGAAGAACTCCTCGCCGTAGGCCTCATGATTCTTGCCGGAGGAAGCCTTGGTGGTGAAGGGTGCGGGAACGCCTTCGGGATGAGTGAGCTCAAGGGCACCGTAGACCTCGTCGGTTGAGATGTGGTAGAAAAGCTTGCCTTCATATTTTTCAGGGAGGGTGTCCCAGTATTCCTTGGCAGCCTGGAGCAGGGCGAGGGTACCCATCACGTTGGTGCGGGCGAAAGTAAAGGGATCCTTGATGGAACGGTCAACGTGGCTCTCGGCGGCGAGATGGATGATTCCGTCGATTTCGTATTCCTTTATGATACGGCGCATTTCATCGAGATCGGCGATGTCGGCACGCACGAAAGTGTAGTTGGGCTTATCCTCGATGTCCTTGAGGTTTGCGAGGTTGCCGGCGTAGGTGAGCTTGTCGAGATTGACAATGCGGTATTCAGGATATTTGTTGACGAAAAGGCGCACCACGTGGGAGCCGATGAAACCGGCACCGCCGGTGATGAGGATATTCTTATGATTTGCCATGTTTTGCTTATTTTTTGAGATTGTTTATACAGAGTTTGAGGGAATCGGTCCAGTAAGGAATGCTGAGGCCGAAAGTCTGCTTGAACTTGGTCTTGTCGAGCACGGAATAGGCGGGACGGGTTACCGGCGAAGGGAACTCCGAGGAGTGGCAGGGGCGGATGTCGCAGCCGGTCTGACCGGAGTATTCGGCAATCATCTTCGTGAAGTCGAACCATGAGCATACACCCTCGTTTGAATAATGATAAATGCCCTCGTTGCCCTTGTCTTTGCCTTCGGAAATGATGTTCACTATCGCCTTTGCGAGGTCGCCGGCGTAGGTAGGCGTGCCGCACTGGTCGAACACGACGTTGAGCTGCGGCTTAGTGGCTGTAAGATTGAGCATGGTCTTGCAGAAATTCTTTCCGAATTCAGAGTAGAGCCACGCGGTGCGGATAATGAGATAACGGCAACCTGTTGCGGCGATTTTCTGCTCACCGTGGAGCTTGGTGAGTCCGTAGACGCCTGTCGGGGTGCCTTTCTGATCCTCCTTACAGGGAGTGTTGTAGGGCTCTTTGCCGAATACGTAGTCGGTGGAGATATGCACGAGCAGACCGCCGGCTTCTTTCATAGCCTTAGCGAGATTTTCGGGAGCGGTCGCATTGAGCTTCTCGGCAAGTTCTCCGGCGGTTTCGGCGGCATCGACGTTGGTGAATGCCGCGCAGTTTATGATGCACTTCACGTCGTTGTCCTTCACCATACGGCGGATGGCATCGAGATCGGTGATGTCGAGAAATTCAGTAGGTGCGCCCTCTACCTGATTTACATCGGTAAAAATGTAGTTGTCGGCCGAATCTTTGGCGAAGAGACGTATTTCACTGCCAAGCTGACCGTTGGCGCCTGTTACGAGTATATTCATTCTGCGTATAAGTCAATGTTGTAGTCAAACGGAGAGTCGAAATCGGCGAGGAGAGCGTGGCGTGTATCCTTTTCCGAAAGAATTGCCCTGGCAGGGTCGATGCGCCAGTCGATTCCGAGGGAACCGTCCTGAATGGATATTCCGCCGTCGGCCTGCGGTGCGTAGAAATTGTCGCATTTATACTGGAACACGGCGGTGTCGGAAAGCACGGCGAAACCATGGGCGAATCCGCGGGGCACAAAGAACTGCAGGTGATTGTCCTCGGTCAGTTCAACGGCAACGTGCTTCCCGTAAGTCGGCGAACCTTTGCGGATGTCGACAGCCACGTCGAGCACACGGCCGCGCACGCAGCGCACGAGCTTGCTCTGGGTGAAAGGCGGGCGCTGGAAATGGAGTCCGCGCATCACTCCGAATGAGGAGCAGGATTCATTGTCCTGTACAAAGTTGACGGGGCGCACCTTCTCATCAAATTCCTTTTTCGAGTAGCTCTCGAAGAAATAACCGCGGGCGTCGGTAAACACCCTTGGCTCGATGATGACCACACCCTCTATGTCGGTCTTAATTACGTTCATAACCGAAATTATTGATTCTTGTTTATTAATTTTTCTGTTACGTTATAAAGATAGATTCGTATACAGTCAAAAAGCAAAGCGAAGACCGCCACGACGAGCGAGATAGCTAACACACTGATTATCAGCACCCCCCCCCAATTTCAAATGGGCGACTTCGCCGAGATATTCCTTTTGAATCCGCATCAGCAACGGAGCAGAACCAAACAGATAGATTCCGAAAGCTGATTTCGCCACGCTGTTGATCTTCGGACTGTCGATGACAAGATCCTTGAAGAAAAGCATCAGGAAAACCGCGGCTGCTATTATAAGGGGGTTGTTGTAGTAAGTGGTGCGCCAAGTATAGGAAGGAGCAAACCTCCATACCGCGATAGTAAATAATCCGGCGAGCAGACTGCATACCACATATCCTGAAATCGACTGGATTTTCGACAGGGAGAAGTTGTCGCGGCGGATAATGCGCCCGATGCAGTACATAAGGATGAACTGAAGAAGAGTATATCCGTTCTGATTTGCCACATGGCTGAACATAAAACCGAAATAGCAGCTTATGATCAGCAATGCGATCACGAAACGATTGTTCACCTTATGCGAAAGTTTCTCGAAAGCAAGATTGATCATGGGCGTGAACGCCATGAGGAAGATATAATCGATAACAAACCAGTAGGTGCTGTGCGACAAAAAGAGACTGAATCGCAGTGCTGAACGATACTCGTGACGAAATATAGCCGGAAGGATTGCAAAAAGAACGGTATAGAAGAGGAGAGCGAAAACAAGATACCAAATTTTTTTGCCGCTGGTTCTTATTCCGAAATATCCCGAAATCAGGACGAAACAGTTGACTGCGCATATACAGAAACTGTTGGAAATCATCGCGGCAGGCAGCCAGGAATCGGGTATCAGCAGCGTAGAATGGAATTCGGGTTCGAAAGCGGTAAGCCCCAGGCCATGGGCTATACAATGGTGGATCAGAATCATCACCATCAGTATAAGCCGAAGGAGTTCGAAAGAAGAATTTCTCGTCATTTCAATGATTGGTTGTCGCGGCAAAGGCGTGTCAGCCGAGGTTGGGGGCTTCAGTGTGGTCGAGTTCGTCGATAACCTTCATGAGGTACTGACCGTATTGATTCTTTAGCATGGGTTTTGCGAGTTCTATCATCTTCTCGCGCGAAATCCAGCCCTGACGGTAGGCGATGCCTTCAAGACAGGCTATTTTCAGACCCTGACGCTTTTCGAGCACCTCAACATAGATAGAAGCCTCGGCGAGCGAGTCGTGGGTACCGGTGTCGAGCCATGCGAAACCGCGGGGAAGGGTCTGCACCTTGAGCTCGCCGTCGCGGAGAAACTCCTGATTTACGGTGGTAATCTCGAGTTCGCCGCGTGCGGAAGGCTTGATGCGTGCAGCAACGTCGACCACCTTGTTGGGGTAGAAATAGAGTCCTACCACGGCATAATTGCTCTTTGGGTGTTCGGGTTTCTCCTCGATGGAGAGACAGTTGCCCTCCTTGTCGAACTCAGCCACGCCGTAGCGCTCGGGGTCGTCGACCCAGTAGCCGAAC
Organism: uncultured Porphyromonadaceae bacterium; assembly: GCA_900549445.1. Classification (GTDB taxonomy): domain Bacteria; phylum Bacteroidota; class Bacteroidia; order Bacteroidales; family Muribaculaceae; genus Duncaniella. The sequence goes on from UROS01000112.1 coordinate 6,576, forward strand.
ACAGTTGCCTTTCCCTCTTTCTCAGCTGTTTCCACAGAGGTCTTGAGAACCGACGAAAATCCGGCTCCATGGAAGATATTGTCGCCGAGGACGAGACAGGCGGAATCGTCGCCGATAAACTCCTTGCCGATGATAAACGCCTGGGCCAGACCGTCGGGAGAAGGCTGCTCGGCGTAAGTGAATCTCACTCCGTAGTCGCTTCCGTCGCCGAGCAGACGCCTGAAGCCCGGAAGATCGGTGGGGGTGGAAATGATGAGTATATCCCTTATTCCGGCAAGCATGAGGGTGGAAATGGGATAGTAGACCATCGGTTTGTCGTAGATTGGGAGCATTTGCTTTGAAACGCCCTTGGTAATCGGGTAGAGGCGCGTGCCCGAGCCTCCGGCAAGAACTATACCTTTCATAGTCGTAATTAAGTCGTTAAATTCCAGCTGCAAAGTTAATATAATTAACTCAGCGGAGCAAATTTCGGACGGAAATTTCAGGCAGCGGGAATTCAACGACTTATTTGGCGGGGAGGCAAGCTCAGTGCCAGAGGGCGTAGAAATGGCATACAGGGCCGTGGCCCTTGCCGATTTCATAGTCTGCTCCGGCGGTAATTGCGGCGGCTATATAGTCTTTGGCGCGGCGGGCGGCGGTGTCGAGGTCGGCGCCGCGGGCGAGCCATGCGGCAATAGCCGAGGAGAGGGTGCAGCCGGTGCCGTGGGTATTGACGGTATTTACCCTGTCGGAGGTAAGCAGGGTTGATTTGCCGGTTTCAGCGTTGTAGAAGATGTCGGTGAGGCGGTTGTCGGAAAGATGTCCTGCCTTGAGCATAACCGACACTTTCGATCCGGGGCAAAGCGAAGAAAGCTCTCGGGCCGCATCGGCAAGCTGATCCTGATGGTCGATGGTCTTTCCCAACAGGAGCGATGCCTCGGGAAGATTGGGGGTTATGACGCGGCAGTAAGGCATAAGTTCGTCGCGGAGCGTGCCGACGGCGTCGGGCTCGAGCAAAGGGTCGCCGGAAGTGGCCACCATAACGGGGTCGAGGACGATATTACGGATTTCGGGAAATTCCCGAAGGGTGGAGAGTACCGTACGGATGAGCGACGAACTGTGGAGCATGCCGATTTTTACGGCATCGGTTCCGATGTCGGAGAGAACGGAGCGGATCTGGCCGGCCACGAAGCTGTCGGGGACCTGTCTCTT
>UROS01000113.1 GCA_900549445.1 uncultured Porphyromonadaceae bacterium
TCAGATTATGAACAGGTTAGCGCAAAAATCCATCCACTCCGGCTTCACATTTGTTATTAAACAACCTCTAAAACTTTTCGGGCCGCCGGCTGTTATATAATATGATTGATTTGCATTGTGAAACCTTTCTCGGGATTCATCTTAACAAACGCATCATAATTAGGTTAAAGTGTTAAAAAGATGCCGCGAATACTACAATTTTTATGGAAATTTCACACAAAATGGAATTCCATCGAAAAAAAGAGTAAAAAAAATTTGGTATCTAATAAAAATGCACTACCTTTGTACCGTTTTTGAAGCTAAAGAAAATTGTTTTATTATTTAATCAAAAAGAAAATGAAAAAGTTAGTTTTATTACTCGCTGTTGTCTTCAGCGCATCACTTTTCTCTTGCGGTTCTTCTGACAAAGCAGCTGAAGCTGCTGATACCACTGCTGTAGCAGAAGAAGTAGTAGAGGTACAGGAAGGAGTAGTTGACTCCGCTGCTGCTGCCGTTGATAGCGCTGCTGCTACCGTTGATTCTACCGCTGTTAACCAGTAATAACGGTATCGCGTAAACCGCGATTTCTAAACTACGAAATTAAATCAAGCTGATTGCCCGCATCTGCGAGCGACCAGCTTCTTTTTTTGTCCCGTCTTTCTTATAGATGAAATACAGGGTCAACTGCAAAATCCGGTTGAAATGTTAAGAAGCCGCCCGGATGTAAAATTAGCGGCAGAGCCGCCAATAATGCGGCAGCGCTGCATTTCAATGATAGCCACATGCAAGTGCCCCGTAGGTGGCACGCAGCATGTGGTTTGCAGATATATAGAAGAAACCGGCTGCGTAGTTGCCGCTCTTTCCCGCGAGAATTGAGCGGCAGCTACACAGCCGAAGTAGCGGGGGAGGCCGTTTACCCTAAGCTGTGTGCCGCCTACGGGGCACTTGCTTAGGGTATCATTGAGGCGCTGCCCTGCAGCGCAGTTTGCGGCTACGCCACTATTTTTTAACAACCGGGGGGTTACATTGCCCCGATACATATTGCCCGTTTGAGCAAACAGCCCCGGTACGAATATTCGTACCGGGGCTGTTTGGGGTCAAATTAAAGTAATTATTGCTTCTCAGATACCGATAGATTCGGCTATGATGTCGATGTTTTCTGCGAGTGAGGAGTTGTGTTTGCGCAGAGCGTTATACACCTCGATTTTCTTGCGGAGGGTGTCGCCCTGAGCGTTGACAGTGGCGTTGGCCTCGTCGAGAAGATCCTGACACTGTTTTACGGGAGCTTCGAGACCTTCTCTCGCTGCTTTGTTTATCTCGTTGATGTTGTCGGAAACCGACTGGCCTATGTTGTTTTCGAGTTCTATCTGCGAGTTGCGGATGCCTTCCTTCAGTTCGTTTACCAATTTCTTCTTCACTTTGTCCTCAAACATCGAGAAGGAGATTCCACCCGCGATGAGCGAAGCGATGAGCGACGCACCGACAATAATCGGAGCGGACAGGGGGTTGAAACAACTGATAATGAATATGACGATGACGGCCACAACCTGCGCGACGAGCTGTGTTACCATCGCTTCCCATCCGAGCATGCCGCCCATATAACCACCAATGACGCCGCCGACAAGACCTCCGATGGCGGAGAGGATGCGGTTGGCAGTACCTGCGTTGGTCTCTTCCGATACGTTTTCGCCGCTTATCGAGAGGTTCAGTTCGAGGCGGATTCTTTTGAGGTCGTTTTCGTAGTCGTCGAGGTTCGCCTGCTGGCTCTTGGCAATCTGTACGATATTGGGTTTGAGGTAGTTCTCAACGAGGTCGGTGGTCCACTCGCCGATTTTGGTCTCGATATAGCCCTGAATGAACTTTGAGCACGCCTCGGTGTAGGCCACAACTGATGCTTTCGGGCTTGTGAGCTTGATTTCCTGCTCCTCGGTGGGCGCGAACTCCTGCGCCCAGCCTTCGATGTTGGGCAGAATTTCGTTGAGCAGGAATGAGCGGAAACGTGTCTTTGCGCCCTCCACGAGGTTGGCTGTGGCGAGCGAGAACTGCGCCGAGATGGCGTCGGCTTTCGCGCGGGCCTGTGTAAGGTTGTTCTGGGCGATGTGGATTTTGTTGGCGAGGTTGGCGGTGTCGGAGTTGGCGATGTCGATCTTGTCGTTGAGCATCTGGCCTATCTGGCGGTTGATGCGGCGCACCCCGTAGATAGCCTTTAGGAGCTTCATCTTGCCCTTTTCGTTGAAAAGAATTTCCTCCAGACGCTTTTCAAACGGCGGGAAGTTGCTGAGTTTGAGCAGTTCGGGCTTGTTGTTGGTCTTGCCCATGAGCGCCGGGAGGGAACCTACGAAGAAAATGCCGCTCTCACCGAGGTCAGTGAGTTTTTTCAGTATTTCGGTGTAGTGCTTGCGCACTTTCTCGGCCTCGTTGGTGCCGCACATCATGTCGTTGCTCAGAAGCACGTCGAAGTAGGTGATCACGAAGATGATGGAGCGGTAGCCGAGGGCACGCAGGCGCTCGATCTCCATCTTGTCGTAGGCGCAGTAGCACTGCTGCACGTTCATGCAGTAGATTATGGCGTCGGCTTTCGGAAGGTATTCCTGAGTGATGGTGTCGTGGCAGGTGGGGTCGTCGAGGCCGGGGGAGTCGACAAACATAATGCCGTGCTTGCACACGCTCAGCGGGTACTTGATGAGGATTTTCTTGTAGGGATTCGGTTTTTTCGCCTCATCTTTTTTAGCGTTTTCGTGGTCGATGACTATGTATTTGCTCATGTCCTCGATCTTCACCTGAAGGGGCTTGGCTTTCGGGTCTTTCGGATAGAGAACGGCTTCTTCCTTCTCGGAGTAAATGATCTCGCCGATTACGGCAGTGGTGGGCTGCGGTTTGGCCGGCAGCAGCATCTTGCCCATCATGGCGTTGAGGAAGGTTGATTTTCCGCTCGAGAATTTGCCCATCACGAGCACACGCAGATTGTCGTCCGACAGCTGCGCGGTGGTCTCCTTAAGGGTTATCTCGATGCTTTTGTCGCTTGAATCGGCCTGCTCGGCGATACCTGTCTGAACCTTTACAAGTTCTTTCAGGTTTCCGCAGGCTTTCTTGAATTGTTCGGGTGAAAGCATATATGTTTATTTTATTAGAAGTTCACAAAGCTGGTTGATGCGTCCCATGATGTTTTCCCACTTCGACGCCGAAGTGTTGAAAAGAGCGATTTCCTTTTCCTGAGCGATTTCCTTTTCCGACTTCTCCATCCATTCCGACCGGACGGTGTGGAGCTGATTGACAAGCTCGGTCGACATTTCCTGGAGTTTCGGCTCGAAATCGGTGGCGAGTTTGAGCTGCGTGCGGTCCATGATGCCCGGAAGCGCCTTGCGCACCTCCTCGCGCGAGCCCTCGTTTTTCTTGCGCATGAACATCTCGGCGCCGATTCCCGAAATCATGCTCGCCGCCATCACTATGCCGCCGATTCCGGCGGTGGCGCAGAGTGCGCCGGCTCCGATTACGGTTGCCGCGGTGCCGATGCGGGTGACGATTTTCAGCTTGTTGAGGTCGGCTATTTTCACTTCGGATGAATCTGTGGCTGCAGGAGCGGCGTTTATGTTGTCGGACTCGAAGAGGCTTGTAGCCAGCGACATCTTGCACTTGAATTTCTTGAGCAGCGTATCCTGAAGCCACTGCAGGGTCTTCATCAGCTGTTTGTTGAGCAGCTGAGTCATGCCCTGGGTCTCGCCCTTGACCATAGTCTCGAGGCGATAGGGGAGTTCCTTTTCCCAGTAGACTTTCACGTCGTTGCAAACGTCGATGTCGTGATTGAATGAGTGGAGCATGTCCTGTTTGCGGTCTTCGAGAAAACTCCGTACCTTATTGTATATCTCGAGCATCTGGCGGCGGAGTTCGGTCTCCACCTCAAGCCATTCGAGGCTTTTATCGCTGAGTTTCACACGCTTCTCCGTGGCTTTTTTCTCTATGTCCTCGCGCCGGGTCTCCACTTCCTGAATCTTGGCCTGACATTTCTCAAACATCTTGCTCAATGTGATTCCGAGGAAGAAATTCTCGAATCCGGTGCGCGACGCCTTCACGTTTACTCCCTCCGCGAGCTTGCGCACCGCGTCGGCCACCGCCTTGCGGTTGTCGGGAGTATTGAGGTTGCCCTCCAGGCGCAGCAGCTCCACGCCGGGTATGTCGGCGAGGTTGCCTGTGACGTATTTTTCCACCTCGGCCAGATCGCCGGGCTGGAGCAGGTCGGAGTGGGTAAGTATCACCAGCGCAGGGGTTTTTACTTTGCTTATGAGGCGTATGAGCGTCAGGTCGGTCTGATTGAGCGCCGACTGGCTGTTGAGCAGGAATACGTAAGCGTCGCACTGCGAGAGCATTTTCAGCAGGTCTACCTGGGTGAGATTGTCGATGGCGATGTCCGACGACACCTCCAGAACTTCCACCTTATTGTCTTTCACCCACTGGTCGGCGGTCACTACGGTGCGGTATCCGGCTTTGTCGGCGCCCTTTTCGGCCACCACGCGGATACATTCGCCGCTGGGGATGGTGGAAGCGGGTTCCGCCACGCCTGCAACGGCGTTAATTACTGTTGTTTTTCCCGTATTAGTCTGGCCGATGATGCCTAAACGCAGCTCCTGAACATTGATGGAGGCGGCGTTGCGCGCGTATTCCTCGAAAAGCTCTGGGGCTCCGAGTTCGTCGGCAATCTGCTTAAGGATGGTTTCTGTGTCCATTTTATAAAATGTATAGATTAGTTGTTTTTACTTATTTTCATCATGGCGAGTTCCTCGCTGAGCCGGTCGTGGATGTCGTCGAGGTTCGCTATGGTCTGCCTGGTGGTGGCAATTGAGGCGGTGAGTTCTTTCAGCCGCCTTTCCCGCTCGCTTATAAGCGCTTTCACCTGAGTGCCGTATTCTCTCACGTGGCGGTTGGAATACGAGATGATGTAGTTCTGATAGCGTTTCACTATCTTGCTCAGCTCGGTGCGGGCGCGGGCGCTGATTTCGTCGAACTGTCTGCGGATGTCGGCTTTCATCTGGGGGATGATTTTCTTTTTTGTCTCTTCGGTTCTGTCGCCGAACCAGCCGCCGCCGAAGAACCCGGCGATGCCGCCGATTACGGTGCCTATGGGGCCGCCGAGAAATGTTCCGGCTGTGGCTCCCGCCAGAATTCCGGCCATCAGAGAGTTGCCCTGAAAGTCACTGTCGGAGTTTACCACCGAACTCGAACTCTTGAAGTCGATGTTGAGAGCCGACACCCCCGACATCTCGATTTCAGGAGGTTCCGATTTCGGGGCGAGACCCGGGAATCCCTTGTATTGAGCGGTAAATTCCTTCTGCATCTGCCTGATGTTCCGCTTCAGGGGGTCGGTAAGGCGGGCGTTGATGCGGCGCATGAATTTGTCGACGGAAAGTTTTGCCCTTTGGGTCAGCAGCTTGAAAAGCGGATCTTTCACGTTGGTCTGGAACGTAGTGTTGGAAAACGAGGTCTGGGCTCTGACAAGCTCCTCCGCCCGGCGGCACACTTCCACTATGTCGTCGGTAAAGGATATGCTTACGGTTGCGGCTGCGTCCGCGAGTTCCGCCGTATACTTGTTGGCGAGATTGCTGCAGACGGTCTCGATCTGAGCTATGCTGTTCTCATCGAGAAATTTCTTTTCGCGTGTCTGCGTCTCCTTGCGTTCGACGAGCGCCTCGCGGCATGCCGCCGTGCAGTTCCTCACGATGTCGTTCACGTGCTCCCGGAGCACTAATTCTCGGTTTTTCTGAAGGTCGGACCACGTAGATGTCGCGAACCGGCGGAAATCCTTCTGCAGCTTTTCCCAGCGCTCCTCCATTCCCGGCGGAATCATCTTTACCGGAAGCATGGTTATGGCGCTCTCGCCGAAAAGTTTCGGCGAGTCCACACCGAGCTGCTCGCGGATTTTCCCCTCCACGTAGGCGAGAGTCTCGGGCAGCTGACCCTCGGGGGTGTTGTCGACTTTCGTCACCACGTAGGTGCACCGGTGCAGACACCGCTTGAGGTTGGTGTTGAGAAAGCTTATGAGCGAGCCCGACATGGGCTGCTCCTGAGGGGTCAGCACGATGGCTGCGTCGGCCACGCTTTCCACCACCTGACGTGTGATTTCGGCATGGTTCGCCACCGAATCGGCGCCCGGATTGAATCCGGGAGTGTCGATAATCACTATCTTGGGCGGGATTTTCGAGTCGGGAATCCTGATGGTGAGTGCTTTCACCGTCTGAGCCACCGTCTGGTGGGAGGTCACCGCGTCGATTATATTGCTGAGCGTGATGCACTTCACTTTGTGGTTCAACGCAAGATAGTCCGAGAGGCTCTGGTGGTTTCCGTCGGCGGCTATGAACTTGCGGCCGTCGAAAAACTCCACGTCGACCTGAAGCCGCGTGCCGCCCGACATGATGTAGGTCGCGCACGCAGTGGTCGGCATCACCGCCTCCTTAAGCAGCCTGAAGCCGAGAAGAGCGTTGATGAAAGTGCTCTTTCCCGAACTGAACTCCCCCACGAGGGCGAGATACAGCTTGTCGTCGTCGAGTTTGTCCTCGGCGCGGTCCACTTCCCTCCAGATTGCGGCGCGGTCTTTTTCGGGCAGCAGAGTGTCGGCTATCTGGCGCAGATATTCTATTGTTTCCGGTAATTCAGGCATGGTTAACCTTCGGTTATATAGGTCAGGTCGTCGGCATCGTCGTCGCCGAACGAGAACAGGTCTACAAATTCGGCTATGAGGCTGTCGATGTCGAACGGATTATCCATGAAGCGGTCGAAGAAGCTGTCGTAGTCGTCGGCTCCGGTGTCGATGTCCATGCCTGCGAGGCGGTTGAGGGTGTCAACGGGAATACCGCCGAACTCGCTTATGGCGGTAAACGGTATGTCGGGGTTGGTCGGAACCTGCTCGGTGGTCACCATAAAGCAGTCGGAATCCTTCCACGCATCCAGGAACACGTCGGCGGGATATGCCATCTGGCGGTTGCCGGTGCCGGGGTCGGTCACGATTACCTGCACGTTGTCGGGGTCGGTGGTGTCGATGCCGACAACTACCAGAGCGTGGTTGGGGGTCTCGCCGTAGACGAAGTCGTTGCCGATTCCCTCGGGGGTGAGCTCGTAGGCGTCGACACCCACGATTATCTGATGGCCGGTGGCGAGCTCGTTGGCGAGGTTGAATATGTTGTTGCCCACCGATCCGTGTATGTCGAGTCCGAAGTGCTCAAGAAGCTTGCCGGTCATCTCCATGGGTGTGCCGTAGCCTTCGGCATACCATCCGTTTTCCTTGGCGATCTCGATGAGTTCCTCCTGGCTCACGTCGATGCCGAACTGCTGGAGCACAAGGTGCTGCGACTGGATGGCGCACGTGTCGGGATGGAACTGGTATACCTCCGGATCAAACGGAATGTTGGCCGCCGGCTGGCCGTGGACAGTGTCGGCGTTCTCAATGTTGATGGTGTCGGGGGTGTCGGGGATGGCCGACGGGAAATCGGGTATGGGGGTCTCCTTGTCGGAGGGGAATATTTTATCTGTGAGATCGTCCATCAGGCCTGTGGAATAGGCTTTGTAAACAGCGAATCCGGCGAGTGAGCCGGCAGCGATTTTCGTTGAATTGTCCATAGTGTCAGGAAATTATGATTTAGTTTTTATTTATTTTCTATTTTTTACAAAAACAGCAGGTTGACGCACCCCATCAGGAATCCGAGCAGGGCGCCGAGCCATACTATGGCTTTGAGTTCACGGTCCATTACCTCGAGCAGAAGCCGCTCCGA
>UROS01000114.1 GCA_900549445.1 uncultured Porphyromonadaceae bacterium
CGTCTCAATAAACAAAGAGAAGGTGACCGACCCGTATGCGGCAGCCGATCTGTCGCTGCTGCTCAACGACAAGTATATTCTCGTACAGCGCGGCAAGAAAAATTACTTCCTGCTGATAGCGAAGTAATTTAGAATTTAAAATTTAAAATTTAGAATTTAGAATTAAGCTCCCGGAAAGCCTGATTCTAAATTCTAAATTTTTAATTTTAAATTCTTTTGGATTTTGCTTTTTTTGTTTTATTTTTTGGCGGAAGGCGGTCAGGGCACGGAGTGGGAATGTTGTAATTTTACGTTTGGAAATCAACACAAAAACCAACCGTGAAAACTATATCATTATTTCTTGCCGCGGCTCTTACGGCAGCCGCCGCCCAGGGTGCGGAAACCGATACCCGCTGGGGCGATCTCGGCGACGGCACTTTTGCGAATCCCGTACTGAACGCCGACTACAGCGACCCGGACATGATCCGTGTGGGCGACAAATACTATCTCACCTGCTCCGAATTCCATTTCATGGGAATGGTAATTCTCGAGAGCGACGACATGGTCAACTGGAAAATCGTCGGAAAGGTGTTCGACAGCATCGACCTTCCCGGCTACAGTTCGATGGAGAAATACGGCGGCGGAACGTGGGCACCGGCCCTGCGCTACCACGACGGCAAATTCTGGATTTTCGTCTGCACCCCCAACGAAGGTCTTTTCATGACTCAGGCGGATAAGCCCGAGGGGCCGTGGACACCTCTTCACTGTGTGAAAAGCGCGTCGGGCTGGGAAGACCCGTGCCCGCTGTGGGATGAAGACGGCAACGCCTGGCTCGGACGCAGTCAGCTCGGCGCCGGCCCGATTTATATCCACAAAATGAGTACCGACGGCAAGAAGCTTCTCGACAACGGCAAGCTCGTGTATGAAGGCCCCGTGGCAGAGGGAACCAAGCTCTTTATACGCGACGGATGGTACTACATGAGTATTCCCGAAGGAGGCGTAGGCGGCGGCTGGCAGCAGGTGCTCCGCTCAAAGAGCATATACGGGCCCTGGGAGGGCAAGACGGTGCTCGAGCAGGGCTCGACCAACATCAACGGCCCGCATCAGGGCGCGCTCGTCGACACCCCCGACGGCGAATGGTGGTTCTGCCACTTCCAGTCGACCGGCGCCCGCGGCCGCGTGATGCACCTGCAGCCGGTAAAGTGGCAGGAGGACGGTTTCCCGTTCATCGGCGAGGACTACGACGGCAACGGCATAGGCGAGCCGGTGAAAGTGTGCGCGAAGCCCAATACCGGGGTAAGCAACAAGCCTTCGCATCCGCAGACTTCCGACAGTTTTGACGGCCCTGAAATAGGCATTCAGTGGCAGTTCAACCATAATCCCGACAAGAGCCGCCTCTCGCTGACCGAGCGCCCGGGCAGCCTCGCCATCCGCCCGCTCAAGGCGGCAAAGGCGCGCGAGTCGCGCAATCAGCTGACGCAGAAACTTATGGGCTACCACAGTGTGGCGACGGTAAAGATTAATTTCGCCGATATGAAGGTAGGCGACCGCGCCGGGCTCGAGGTGCTGGGCAATAAGTTCATGTGTCTGGGCGTGATGACCGAGCTGAGCAACGGCTCGCCCCGCCATCTGCTCTACACTGAAAACAACGGTGTGGTGGCACGCAAGAAGAACATGACCTCCACTGGACAGGACTACGTGTGGCTCCGCGCCGACATGGACGCCGCAGCCAACAAGTTCCAGTTCTATTACAGCCTCGACGGCGAGAAATTCGTGAAGACCGGCGATCTCTTCGAGATGAACGACGGCGACTGGAAAGGCGCGCGCCCCGGTATTTACTCATATACGACAGCTGACGATGACTCCGGCGCCGGAACGGTCTATGTTGAATCGTTCGATTACGATACCGACGGCCCCGGTTTACTCGGAATCGGGGAATCGGGTGTGGAGAATACCGTGGCCGACGTTGCTGCGGACAGCATCGACATCAAGGTCGAGGGCACAACCGTGGCGGTTGACTCAACATCAACGGCTTCGGTCAGATTCTTCACCCCCGACGGCCGTATGGCGCTGAGCGGCGTCACCCCCGGCAGTTTCAGCCTCCCCTCGGGGTTATATCTGCTCAGCGTCTGTTCCCCCGCGGCGTCGAAAACCGTAAAACTCGCCCTGAGATAACATTTTTTACCAATATAAGTAACAAAAGCGTCCTCTTCCGGGGATGCTTTTGTTGTATATTTGAATCTCAAAAAAACTCTTTAATCCTATAGCATGAAACACGTATCTCTCGCCGGCATGCTTGTGGCCGCCTCGGCGCTCGCAATTCCGGTACAGGCACAGCTCCACACCAATGAGGGGAAGCAATATCTGCTTTCGCAGGCTCCCGATCTGAGTCAGGAATTTCTCGATCTGAGCAACCATTATTTTTTCGCCGACTCGCTCGCGGGGTTCGATACCGCCACCGGAACCGGCATTATCAAGTGGACGCGCCACCAGCTGATGCCGCGTCAGGCGTTCAATGCCAACACTTATCTGCATCAGCCGCTCAAGATGCTCGATTTTCCCGACACGGCTTACGACAACGATCCGGAGCTCAGCTTCACCGTCGAACCGGTGAATGAGTCGACAATCCGCGTGCGTATCTACACCTCGCCGGTGATTCCGAAGGATCCCGCCGACGATCCGATGCTCGCCGGCCCGGTGCCGTCGGACAGCAAGGACTGGCGCGTGAGCCGCAACGCTCAGGGCGACGTCACCTACGCATCGAAGGCAGGAAGCCTCACAATCGACCGTTATCCTTGGCGCCTTGTGGTGAAGGACGCCGCCGGGCGCGAAATGACCCGCACGCGGGTATGGTCTGACAACGATTCCACTCAGGTGAAGGTTCCGCCGTTTCTCTTCATGAAACGCGGCAGCGACAATTCGCGCGCCATCAATCCGGTGTTCAGCCTCGCTCCGGGCGAGGTGATATACGGCTGCGGCGAGAGCGCCATGCCTCTCGACAAGGCCGGTCAGAGACTCAATCTATTCGTAACCGACCCGCAGGGGCCGGAGACCCCCGACATGTACAAGCCGATTCCGTTCTTTATGTCGAACCGCGGCTACGGTGTGTTCATGCACACGTCGGCGCCTGTCACGGTCGACTTCGGGCAGTCGTATATCGGCTCGACAAAACTCTTCATGGCCGACGAAGTGGCCGACCTGTTCATATTCTTCGGCACCCCGAAAGAGATTCTGAGCGATTACACCTCGCTCGTAGGGCGTCCCGACATGCCGCCGCTGTGGTCGTTCGGCACGTGGATGAGCCGCATCACCTACTTCAGTGAGAAAGAGGGACGCGAGGTGGCGAAGAAACTGCGCGAGAACAAGATACCGAGCGACGTGATTCATTTCGACACCGGCTGGTTCGGCGTGGACTGGCAGTGTGACTACGAATTCGCGAAAGACCGCTTTGACAACCCCGAAAAAATGCTCTCCGACCTGCGCAAGGACGGTTTCCATACCTGCCTATGGCAGTTGCCCTACTTCACTCCGAAAAACAAGTACTTTCCCGAGCTTGTGGAGAAGAAACTCTACGTGAGCAACGGCCGCGGCGAGCTGCCTTACGAGGATGTGGTGCTCGACTTCACCAATCCCGAGACCGTAAGCTGGTATCAGGAGAAGATCGGCAGGCTCATAGGGCAGGGCGTCGGCGCCATAAAGGTGGATTTCGGCGAGGCCGCCCCGGTCAACGCCGTTTACGCCAACGGGCGCTCCGGTCTGTATGAGCACAATCTCTACCCCGTGAGATACAACCGCGCCGTTGCCGACGTGACACGCCGGACTTCGGGCGACAACATAATCTGGGCGCGCTCGGCCTGGGCCGGCTCGCAGCGCTATCCGCTCCACTGGGGCGGCGACGCCGCAACGACCAACACCGGTCTGCTCGGCACCCTGCGCGAGGGTCTCTCGCTCGGTGCGAGCGGTTTCAGCTTCTGGAGCCACGACATAGGCGGTTTCGTTACGGCGAGTCCTGAAAACCTATACCGTCGCTGGCTGCCTTACGGTTTCCTGACGTCGCACACCCGCGTACACGGCGCACCTCCGACCGAGCCCTGGGCCTACGGCAAAGATTTCACCGACTATTTCCGCAAATGCGCCGAACTGAAATACCGTCTGATGCCCTACGTCTACACACAGGCCAAACTTTCGTCGGAAAACGGCTGGCCCATGATGCGCGCGCTTGCCATTGAGTTTCCCTCCGACCGCGGTGCCTGGAAAGTCGACGACGAATACATGTTCGGCTCCGATTTCCTCGTGGCTCCCATGCTCGAAGATGGTACCGAACGCGATGTCTATCTTCCCGGGGGTGTGAAATGGACAGATTACCAGACCGGAAAGGTGTATAATCCCGGCTGGAACCGTATAGCCACCGGCGAGCTGCCGATAGTGATACTCGTGCGCGACGGCGCTGCCATACCACACACGGAAGTGGCGCAGTCGACCGATAAGATAGACTGGAACAAGATTTCGTGGAAAAACTATGCTGTCGACGCTCCGTCGTCCACCGGCTACCTTTTCACACCCGCATCCACCGCGGTTGAGAAAAAGGAATTCCCGAAAGAATAAAGAAAATCTTAGACGAATATGGACAACTGTGAATTCGCGATTCTAATATTATGAGTTCACAGTTGTCATTATAATATTGAATATATGAAGTTTATCAAAATATTGGCATTGCTTTGGGTTATATTCTCTATAGAAGGATGTGCAGATAAGATTCCGAACGATTTGAAAAGGGCGGAGTTATTAATGAGCGAATACCCTGATTCATCGTTGAATATTTTGGAGAATATTTATATTTTTGGAAATGAATCTGATGGATATAAAGCTAAGTATGGTTTATTGCTGACCCAAGCCCGATATAAAAATTTCATAGATGAGGTTAACGATAGTCTTATTCGCTCTTCTTCAGAGTATTTTCTTAGAAGAAACGAACCCAAAGATGCTGCTATGTCATTATTCCTGACTGGAACGATTCAGCGAAATGCCGGTAAATTTGGAGAGTCAGCAGTTTCCTATAGACAAGCTCTTAATTTGGCCACTAAGCATCACCTGTATGAAATTGAGGGCTTAAGCGCTAAAGGCCTATATATGCTGTATGTTAAATTATTTGATGGTGTTAATCAGATCAAATATGCGAATGAATCATACAAGGCTTTTCTTAAAGGGGGTTATGGAGAATGGGCAAAGTATGCAAAACTCGATATCGCAATAGCGTATAATAATAGTGGAAAATATTCAAGAGCGGTATTGGAAGCAATGCGTGTGGAACAGTCATGCGAAAAGGATGGAGATACTCTATTAATGGCTGAAGCAAAGCGTTTAATTGGACTATCGCAGTTTGCTTTAGGAAAGAATAAAGAATCGATCTATTCGTATTATGAAGCCAATGATTTAGATAATACGGTGCTAACAATTGATGATAAGTCAAATATAATGATAGCCGTATCTGAGTTGAACAGAGATTCAATACCGTTGGAAATAAATAAAATGATAGCAGAACTGAAAAATGAAGGAGATTCGTATACCCCCTTTGAGGTTTATGCAAAAAAAGGCGATTATGAAAAAGCCTACAAAAAATTAGAACTATACAAAATAGAACAAGATAGTGTGTTATCATCTCTTCTCAGAAGTAATGTTTCTAATGCTCTTCAAAGTTATGAGCAAAATCAGCAAAAGTTGCATAAAGAAAAGATGAAAGATGAAAGATTATTATGGGGATTAGTTGTTATAATTGTTTTTATCACGAGTGCATTGATTATATATGTTCTTAGGAAACATTTACAAGATATTGAACGTAGGCAGGAAATCATTATTAGTAATGCAGAATGTGTAAGAGCAGATTTGTTACGTCAAATAGAAACAAATACACATATTTCAGAATCGATAAAAGAATTATTTGGTCAGAAGTATTCAGTAGTAAACGAACTCTGTTCCGCTTATTATGAGAGTAAAGCAGCAAAAAATGAGAAAAAGAGAATTGTAACGGAAGTTGAACTCTTAGTTCATGATTTTTCGGATAATTCAAACAGACTTAGTGAACTTATGGAATATGCAGATAAATACACAAACGGCTTATTCTCTAAATTTAAAAAAGACTTCCCGAAATGTAAAGATGAAGAATATCGTTTATTTTTGTTTCTGATGATGGGTTTTAGCGCTCGGTCAATATCTCTCTTTCTGGGAGAGAAAATAGAAGTAATTTACAATCGTAAATCTCGGTTAAAAGCGAAGATTAAGAATAGCGATATAAGCCGAAAAATGGATTATCTGGCTTATTGTGATGTAAGTGTATGAAAAACAGAAAGCTATCATTGCGGTTAGCGTAAGCAAGCCTAAATAGTTGTAAGTCAATAAAAATATGTTGGTTTATGAATAGATAGATTATAAAAAACTATCAGCGCATAACTAATTGGTAATCAACCTTATGGAATGGCGTTGGATAGAAAATTACGGCGCAAAAAATTCGCATTGAGTTTTTTGCGCCGTAATTTTGCGCTATAAACCAAAGAGATATGTTTACAATTAATTTAAAGAAGTTTTTATTTACGGTTGCATTTTGCCTTTCTTTCATTGGTGGTACAGCGCAAACAGGTAATGGTTCTCAAGGGAACTCAACGACTACAACTACGAGGTCCCTTCTTCGAGTAATAAGCAAAGGCTTAGGTTATATCGGACTTGTATTGATGGTTTATGATTTTGTCGAATGCATCAGTTAAATAGAATAGGGAGGTTAATATCAGACAACAGACAGGATTTCAGAATATGCATATTCATTTTCTCTCAAATATTCATTCTTTCTGATTCAAAATATGCTTCAATATTTGTAGGCATTTGTGTAATCCTTTCTGTTATAGTTTGTTTAAGCCAAATATATTGCGAAAGGATGACAGATAAAGAGATGTCCCTAAAAGAAGCAATAAAAAAAAGTCTATATAGTATCTATTTTTCTGTCATCATGTTGGTTATTTGGCTTTTGGTCATAAGTAATTCAACGAATTATGTTAAAGCTTAAACCTTATAGATGAACCCGAAGTTTTATTGGCAAAATCCGAGTAGAGTTTATTAGTAGTAAGTGTTGGGGGCACGGTTGAGGCTGTGCTCCCTCTGCTTTTTATCGGCGGGTTATTTCGAGCCGTAGAAGATACCTTTCCTGATGCGGCGGCGGTAGGTAAGGAAGTTGTCGAAGCATCCACCGGTGAGGAATGCAATGCCGAGGAACTCAAACCAGGCGTTGCCGGAGTCGGGGGTCTTTAACAGGTCGAAGAGGCGCACGACGGTGCAGGCGAGGCCGATGAGCGTCAGTGTGAATGAAATGTTTCTTCTGGTACGGTTACTGATTCTCATGATTTTTAGCTTTTATACTCGCAAAAGTAATAAATTTTCCGCGAAAAGCAAGTTTTACATAAAGACTGATGCGTACTTACGTGTATTCCGCAGAATATTTCGCGGTGGACGTGAAGAATCACGTCCGTACAATGCGCTGGCTATAAGTATGTTGCCTAAGGGATATATCACCGCCATATTCATTGAGTCCGCTGGTGTTCCGGGCATTGTTGGCGCGGGATCTGTAGGGACGGGAGGGGAGAGGGGATGCGTCGTTTGAGGGGGCGTTTACGGGCGTGGGTACGGGAGTTTCTGCTG
>UROS01000115.1 GCA_900549445.1 uncultured Porphyromonadaceae bacterium
TATTCGTCGGCAGCGTCAGATGTGTATAAGAGACAGTGAGATCCTTAATCATTGAACCGGAAATTTCACCGGCCAAGACGGATGAGGCGGAAGGGGTCTCCTTTCCGTAGACAGCCTGAGGAGCAGGCGTTCCACACACTCGCCCGAAATCGGCTGCGAGGTTCGCGGCAGCGATTTTTACACCTTCCGAGGCGTCGGACGACACGACTACTGTAGCGGGGATGCCGTCGGAAATAAGCGGAAACGAGCCTTGCGGATGGCCTGTGGAAGTGATACCCGGATAGTCGAGGGCGAGTGCCGGCAAAGCGGCAAGCGACAATAATGCTAAAACTATTTTTTTCATTGTTTTGAGTCAACGTAAAAACGATTGTTGAAAAATCGCGGCATAGCCGCATGGTGTTGAAGAAATGAGTACGACGAGGTGTACGATGCGGTTACGGTTGAAACGTTATACCAAGTCTTGAGGTGCAGCGGCGTAGGCGCCGGTAATGCGGCAGAGCCGCATCTCAATGATAGCCACATGCAAGCGCTCCTTTAGGTGCGCGTAGCTTGTGGTAACCGCTACGCTCCCACCTTATCACCGGCTGCGTAGCTGCCGCTCTCTAATTAGGTTCTTCGAAGATATATCGTTCGTCAAACGGGATTCCTTGTCGTTCGAGAATCAGCTTAATCTCTTCGCGCAAGGTACGGTTGTGGTGGTGTTGTGGCTGTGTCAGGATGTATTTTTTCACGGTTTCAATTTGAGAGTGGGAGTGTGAGAAGCATCCGTAACCCTTCTGCCATTCAAATTTGAAGACGCACATACGGTAATCGTTTATCAATTTTGAAAGCCAAACTTTGAGATCACGCACTAAATCCGGAATCAGTTCTTTAGGATTATATTTAAATAAAATGTGGATATGATCCGACGTGCCTCCTACTGCAACGGGGATATGTCCGCGTTTGCGCAGAGCTTCAGCCGCATATGCGTGAATTTGTGGCTGCAATGGCGGAGCTATCAAGGACTCACGTTTTTTTACGGCAAACACGAGATGCAGGTAGATTTGAACGAAGGTATTAGCCATAATAGAATGGAAAGAGCGGCAGCTACGCAGCCGGAAGGTTGATTGATCGATGTTTACCACAAGCTGCGCGCCACCTACGGGGCGCTTGCATGTGGCTATCATTGAGATGCGGCTATGCCGCATAGTCTGCGGCTACGCCGCTGTCGGGAAGGAGTTCATTCTTTTTGATGGTAAAATATACATTTTGATTTAGAAAGCGGCAGCAACCGATTTCTTATAAATGTCTGTCAACAATTTTCCATGAATCTATTGACAAAAAGGGTGCAGGTCGAGGCTATTTCCTCTTCCGATTCCAGACGGTCGGAACAGAAAGCGGCCGACGCAGCAGAATAAAACGGCATACGCCGCGCAAGAGAATCTGCCACAAAATGTTCCAGTTCGGAGTCAGACAATTTCGCTATGAGCGGACGCTTTGCCCTCCCCTCTTTCAGCCTCACAAACAGCCTCGGAAGCGAAGCCGAGAGAAAGACGGTCGAACCGGCCGAATTCATCAGCTCCATGGCTCCGGGCTGACATGGTGTGCCACCTCCGCAAGCCACAATAACATCGGTGAGAGAAGCCACCTCTTCGAGAGCGGCGCGCTCTGCTGCGCGGAAACCGGCTTCACCCCGCCGGGCGAAAATTTCGCTGACGGAAGCCTGCTCGCGCTCCTCGATATAGTCGTCGAGGTCTATGAACCGGACACCGGTGCGGGAAGTCAGCGCCCTTCCGAGCGTCGACTTCCCGCTTCCCATGTATCCGATAAGGAATATCGGTTTCATTCAGATCATAATTTTACTTTCCGCTGGCCGAGGAGGTGGCGGAAGAGATTGTCGACCGACTCGGAATCATTCACGCTTGTGGCAAAGAATGAAACCGAACGGTAAGAGTCGCCGGTATTTACGAGAGTATTCATACCGAGCACGTTTTTGAGGAACCGGCGAATCTGCTCGGCGTCGGGACTGGCGGGATAGCCCATAGCCTTGAAGTAGCCGAGGTCGGATTTCACACAGACGAAGGTGAGGTCAATCTTTTTAGCGCTGTTGCCGGTTTTTTCGAGGTAAACGTCGAGGGCGGCGAGAGTGTCGGAAGGATTGTAACGGCGTCCGGTGTGGTTATTTGCCTTCTGCCACTCCGCAAACTTGCTGTCGGCGCGGATTCCGGGAGCCTCGAGGTCGACCATCGACGGGTCGATGAGCATTACGATTGACTCAACGTTGCGGTAGAAGCGGAGAGCGTCGTCGCCGAGCGACACGTTGGTCGTGAACTGCTCGCCTGCCACGTCGTAGAAATGCAGATGATACGGCACGGGAGAGAACGAGCGTTCCACCATCACCTGGATAGCGCGATAAGCGGAGCGGCGGTCGGTCTGAATGTCGAGGCCGCGGCTTATCTGGCCGCTCTTCACGGCGATATCGAAGTTGCGGTCGGGGTTGCCTATCTGTTCGGCTTTGCCGTCGGCATTCTGAATAAGCTGATTCAGACCGGTGTAGAGGAGATAGGACTTACCTGCTCCCACGTGGCCCACAACTCCGATATGCACGTCGGTACCGACGGAATGGGCCGAGTCGTAGTTCTCGCCTATGATGGCTCCGCAATGGCGGCAGCGTCGGGTAAGTCGCTCGCGGCCATTGAGAATCATAGTCGGGACACGGTATTCCGGATTGTCGAACATATCGTAGCGGGTCTGATGGAAACTGCCGTAGATGCCGGGGAGGAGGCGCACGGGGTGAACCTCGCCGTCGATGATATAGTCATAGTCGGCATGCTGACCGCACTCCGGGCACGGGCGGTTGATGCTGTAGATCTTGGTATATATCCACTCGAATACGCGCAGCAGGAGGTTGAACACAATCAGGATCACTGCGATTGCTGCGAAAATCACGAGAGGAGTGAAGAGGATGAGCAGCATCACGTCCCAGTAATTGGCGAAGAGACCTATGCCGAAGCCGAAGAAGTTGGCGCTCTCCATAAATTCGTTGCCGCACTCCACGAGCCATTCGCCCGTGCGCTTGCACCAGTCCTCGGCGGCGATTATGATAATACCGATAATGAGAGGCAGACAGCCTACTCCCTCTTTACCGAAGAGAGCGAGGGCACCGAGAATCGCGCTGATATAGCCTACCCAGACAAGGACTATGAGGAGAATCTTCAGAATCCACATAAGGAGCCAGAACACGCCGCCTACCGCGAGAAGCACCGCAATCGAGGCGACGATTCCCGCCAGCAGGCATAGTCCGAGGAGGAACGCGCCGAGGTAGGGATTAAAGTTGTAGACCCACGTGCGCCTCATTCCCTTTGATGTCACCTCTCCGGCGGGATTTATATCCTCGTCGTCGATATACACGAGCAGACGCCAGATTGCAACCGCCGCGCCGGCTATCGCAAGGATAATGAAGACGATGAACATCACGGTGGAATGAGTGTCGAGCAGATAGGGCGCTATCTTTATACGGTATTTCATGTCTTCAAACCACCCGCCGATGCCGCCTGCAGATGCCTTAGCAGGCGCGACGAGATCGACGAACTCACCTGTTGAATCGGCAGGCACAAGAATCATACCACTGGCGAGGGCTGCTGCGGAATATGGCTGGTCGTAGTAGGTGATTTCGCGCTCCACAACCGACTCAATCCGGCTTCTTTTCTTCCTTTTCTTTCCTTTCACCTCTTTTTTGGCGGTGAGCTTAGTCCAGTTGCCCTGATCGTCGGTCTCAGCCTCGAAAGTCACCTCCTCCGGGGCGGCTTCGCCATCCTGGGATATTTTGCGCACCGGTATACCGTTTTCGTCGAAATATGTAACGCACGAAACGTCGAGGTCGGTTTCGGTTTTCTTCGCGATACGGCCGTTTCCGCCGTATTCATAATCGATATTGTATGTACAGCTTTCGCCGCCGGGTTCGCCTGTCTGCGAGGTAAGGACGTTGCCCGATTTATCGAAAGTATATTCGGTTTTCCATCCGGAATTTTCCTCACCGGGATAAAGGCCCACCACCTCGTAGATATTGCTCGAGTTGTCGACCTTGAAATCGACTTTCGGGTTTCCCGGCATTTCGAAAGAGGGCACGCCAGAGGGGCTGTAAGAGATTTTCATCTCATACGAGCCATCGGTGCGGCTGTAGGAGACGAGGCGTCCGTAAGGGTCAAATTCAACGGTGGCAGGAGCCACGGTACCGGCTGAGGATGAGGTGTATGTTACGGATTTTATGCCGTTACCGTCGGGGTTGGGGAAGTCAGCATACATCTGGGCGTTGAATTCGCTGTTCAGCACCTTCGGGCCGCGGTTGCCGCAGGATCCGAGCTGAAGTGCCAGCGCCAACAAGGGGAGGAAGAGCAGGAGGGACTTGAATTTGCGCATAATGACTGGAATATCTACGTGTGTTTCTTATAAATTGAATATATTTCTTACCTTGCGGAGAAGCGACGAGAAGAACTTGTTCTGGTCGTTGAGGAATGCCACAAGCTTCTTGTCGGGGCATTCCGCCATGAACCGCAGACGGCTTTCGGGATTCCACTTGCAGTTGTCGAGAATGGTGTTCATCCTGTCGGCAACTTCGGGAGTGTTGGCAAAACGGTTCCACGTAAGCCAGACGATGGCCTTGATTTACTCGTTGGAGAGCGGGCCTGCCTGGGCGTTGAGCGTCACGACGTCGCGGGAGGTGGCACCATGGTCGTACCAGATGGTAAGGACACGCTGGAACCGGTTTGGGTCGAGGTTCTGGCGGTGGGCCATCTTCATAATCGACATATCCACATAACCGGGATCAGTACCTGCGAGCATGGCGCTGACAGCCGCAGCTTTCTGAGCCTCGGGAATGCCGGGAACGGCAGCGATTTCGTCTACAAGACCGCGCATGGCGGGTGAAGGATAGTTGCAGACGTAGTCGAGATAGGGCATGAATAGCTCGGCGGAAATCATCGAAGCATAGACGGTGGGAGTTACTCTGGCTATGAAATCGAGGAGCTTGCGGGCGCCGAGGTCGGGCTGCGCGCTGATGGCGTCGGAAAAATACCGTGCCGCCGGCGCCCCGAGCATGCGGATTACGTCGGGATTATTGCCGGAGGCCTCGATGAGACGGGAGAAAATCTCGTCGGGACTGTTTTTCGATATGGCAGCTACGGTTACCGGAAGCGAGCGGATGCTGTCGGGGTGCGCAAGCAGATAAGATAACATAGCGGCAGAGGCTCCGGGGAGGAAAAGCCGGGCAATGAGCTGCTCGCGCGAAGTGGGCGGAAGAGCTGAAGCGAGAATGGCGCTGACGATGTCGGGGAGCGCGAACTCGGGGTCGGCATTGAAGTAGAACGAGAGCATGAACTCCCATATATACGGGTCTGACACCTGCTTCACGGCATTGTAGAACTCGGCATCGGAGGCCACTTCGGCGCGGTCGGCGATCCAGAGGACGGTGTCGGCGTTCTGCGGAGTGAGAATTTTCCCGGCGTAGGAATTCACTCCCATAATAAGTTTGGTAATGCGCTTGCGGGCATCGGCCGACAGCGACAGCATGGCCGGATCCTTTCCTCTTACGAGCGCAACAGCTTTGATGGCCTCTTCAAGCTCCGCGGGATTCTGACTGGAGAGGAGTGCGGAATTGATGGCTTCATTGACCTTCGAGACGAAGAGCGAGAGCTGCACGGGACTCATCATGGAGGTGGCGGCGAGCAGCTCGGGACTGATGTCGGCCACCGTAATTTCCGCATCGGGCTGCAAAGCCTTGAAAGTGGCAAGCTGAGTGCGATAGTCGGCAGCGGCACCGTGGTTTATGCCGAGGAAAAACTCCATCATGTCGCCGGCGAGTTTCATCTTCCCGGCGGCGAGGGCGTCGGTAATGGCGCTGATGAAAGGATTGTCGGCTATATTGACCGAGGTTCCTGCCATGAGATCGACGGTGATGTAGTTGTTTTCGTAGAGCGGGAGCTTGTTGAATTCGTTTACCACAATTATATCCGACTCTTCCGGCACACCGTAGCCTTTCATGAAGTTGGTTATGAAACGCAGGTGAGGCATGAGCGACGCGGGCATCGCAGCGAGGACGCCTACTACCTTGTCGACATCGGCGGAGCTGGCCTTCACAATCATCTTCTGTAGTTCAGGCTTCGAGCCGACCGCGCGGTTGAGAGCAGCCTGGAGCACTCCGGCAGCCACACGCACGAAAGCGGGGTCGACCGGTGCGGGCGCATCGGGGAGGTCGATTTCGCGCTTGGGAAGCAATTCCGGTTCGCCGGTAAGGAGCGTCCTCAGCTCGGCGTTGTCGCGGCGCACCTCATAGTTTCCGGGCACAAAAACGCCTGGCTGAGTCATAGCCGAGAGGAGCGAGGGCGGAGGCACTGTGGCGGAGATTATGGCGTGGGTGAAATAGTTGGAACCCACTCGCGAGTAAGCGTTGCCGTCGAGGAAAAATCCGAAGTCGGTAGCGATATATACTGTGCGCGAAGCCACCCAGAGAGTCTGCCCGGAGGGGGACGCGAAAGAGCTGAAAGAGTAGACGGCGGGATAGCCGAGCACCACTTCCGGATTCGCCTCGAGGTCGGCGAGCGAGAGCTGCCGCTCGGGGTCGACCTGATAGCCGGGAAGGCAGTCGCGGGCAATGAGGCTTACCTCGGAGGTGTCCATGCCGGCAGTATACGTGCGCACACCGAAGCCGTCGTTGCCGGTGAGGGCCGACTTCTGGTTAGATGCGAAATAGATTTCGTCGCAGGTGAGTTTCATGACTTTTTCTTTAATGGGAATGAATATTTGAGCTGATGCATGCACCATACGAGAGGATCGAGCACGCGGTAAGGACGGAGATTGCGGATTTCATTTTTGACCGGGGTCGAGCCGAGGGCGGATATGCCGAAGAAATGGTGGTTGGAATATTCCGCAGCCTGATTGAGGAAATTGGAGCATCTCCATGCGTCGGCACCGAGCACGGACTTCATGCCGTCGTGGACGCTCTCGAGGTCGTCGAGATCCACACCGCCGCCGCCGAGGAAGGCGCTGTTCTGTTCAAGCGACATATTGGCGGGTGACTTCTCCGCGAAAAGCTCGCGGTTGCGCAGGATGGCGTCGATTTTTGTGAAGACGAAGGCCATGGGCTTCTTGAAATGGGCGTCGTCGGTGCGGCTCTTGTAGTATTCGCGCACCTTGTTGAAGATTTCGTAGAACTGCATGGGGGTGCGGGGTTCGGTAAGCTTCTCGGAATCGCGGAGAAGGGTGTTGACGAAGGGCACGTTGAAGGTGTCGAGGAGAAAGATTGTGGCGTCGCTGATTGAGAGGTATTCCACGTTTTCCTCCAGAAGATTCTGATCCATGAAATTCTCGCCCGCGGTATCATAGAACACGAGGTAGATGGGGTCTTTCCCTTTCTGCGACACGCGGTAGATAAGAGGCACACGGCTGCGCGGGTCGTTGATCTGCGTCTGACCCTGGACACGGCCCTGGCGGTAGATGAAGTCGTAGAAATCGTGTTCATAGCGGTACTCCGTGCGGTTCTCCTCGCGGTCGCCGAACGGCGACGGCGAAATTCCGAGTTGCCCGAGATAGTCGCAATTGTCCATGAACTCCTTGAGGAGCACGGTTATATAGTTGGTCTTGCCGCTTGAGCGGGCGCCCACGATGGAGATGACCAT
>UROS01000116.1 GCA_900549445.1 uncultured Porphyromonadaceae bacterium
GTGCTCTACAACCTTAAACGTTTCAACATTTTTCTTTGAACATCTGTTTGCATATTTTTATTTAAAATTAGTTTATAACTAACCAACTGACATCTTTTATTATCTTAATAACCAATTACAAACCAACAATCATGAATCGCAAATTTATGTTTGGCTCAGCTGCGCTTATGCTTGCGCTGGGTTTCACCGCATGTTCCTCGCAGGAGGATGCCCTTCAGACTGCCGACGAAGTATTGACTTCGGATACCAATTTCTTCTTCAATATTGAGGTTTCAAATCCGACGAATGACGGCTCCCGCGCCGACGGCGATTACGATGCCGGTACTTCCGACGAGCAGAAAATCAACTCTATCCTCTTCACGTTCTACAATTCGCAGGATGCGTTAGTCGGTGCGACTACAATCAGATTCGACGGAGCATCTAACCCCGAAGGAACGGATTATACAACCAACGGTACCACATGGCAGTCGACCGGTCAACCCGTGGCATCTTCAAGCTCCAACGGTACGGTAACCACAGTAATTGTACCTGTTAAAGTACAGCAGGGCAACACCATTCCGGCTAAGGTGATTGCGATTATAAATCAAGGCGGTCTGAACACTGCTTTCAATTCTCTCACTTCATATCTCGACGAGAAGGTAGATCTCAAACAGGCGCAGGCAAATGGCTTCCTGATGTCGAACTCTGTATATTACAGCGACAATTATCGTGAAACTAAAGCCAAGGTTGCAGCTGAAATAGAATCAAGTAAGGTTTACGACACAGCCGAAGCCGCAAAGGCAGGCGAAAGCTCCGCCACAATCTACGTAGAGCGAGTGGTTGCGAAAGTAAAGATGCAGATGGCCAATAACTGGACTTCCAACAGCTCCCGCAACTGGGTGAGAGAATGGGATGAAACCGGTAATGTCAATGCTTCGAAGAGTGGACACGCTATTGCTTTCAAGGCTATTTCGTGGGCACTCACCTGCAATGAAGAAGAATCTTATCTGCTTAAAAATTTCCGCAACGGAAATTTCTATGAAGCAGCGAATATGACCAAAGATGAGGCCAAGAATGCGTTCGACGCTCTTCTTCCCGATTGGAATTCGGAAGCCAATCACCGTTCGTTCTGGGCAACTTCACCCAACTACTATCGTTCGGGAGACACCCCCAAAAGTGACAGAAAGGGATCTTCCACAGTTAAATATATTACGGTTGCTGATGCACTCGCCGGCAACTCTCTCAGCCGACCCTCTTTTGTATATTCTCTTGAAAACACCCGTAATGCCGAAGCTGTAACCAAAGGCAAAAGCGGCATCGTTTCGGGAGCTCTCGTAGTTGGTCAGTATATCGACGGCAGTACTTATACCACGGGTACTTATGACAAAAATGCCCCCGATTTCTATCTGCGTCGCTTCACTACAGCCAATGACGCTGAAACACAGGTAATGAAGTACGACACCGAGGCACAGCTCATCAAGGCTTTCTTCGCCGCCAACGAAGCGGATCCATTTATGATGGTGCATTACCAGGGTCCCTCCGGTATCGGATGGCATTGCATGAACAGGGATGACGCAGATTCTGAATATGGCTTTAGCCGTTATTTTGAAATCAAGACAATTCCTGATGACGATTACTTCTCCTATTATGTTACTCTTCAGATTAAGGAGGGAACCAAACATATGGGTGATTTCGCCCTTATCGTAAATCATACCGGCGTAGAAAAAGACGATTATTTATTCGTAACTGAAGATGCTGATCACAAAAGCTATTATGAAAGTATGAGTTATAAGGTCATCAGCTTCGACCAGGCCAACAAAGAGATAGCCAATCATTTCCAGAAGTCTGAAATGGCTTATGTTGAGAAATACACCAAGGGTCTTGCATACTTTACAATGCCTATCAAACACCTTTGGGATAAAAAAGAACTCAAACATATCGGTGACCACGAGTTCAAAGCAACCCTCGGTCAGTATGGTGTAGTCCGCAATCATATTTACGACCTTGAGATCAAGGGCTTCGAAGGAATCGGCAAACCTGCCGGCGATCCTGATAAGCCTACCATCATCATTCCGACTCCGGAAACAGAGAAGTATTTCGTGAAATCGGAAGTACGAGTTCAACCCTGGCGTCTTGTACCCACTCAGTCTGATGTGCTCAGACCGTAAGAAGGTTTCCCAATCCATAAATCATTAAGGTGAGGCGCGGTCTTTATCGCGCTTCCCGCCCCACCATAGGGCGGCGGGGGTGGAATATTCCCCCGCCGTTCACAAAAAACTTATAACCAATCAGACACAATGAAACTCCGAGACGTGAAACTACACCCGAGGAACTTCCTGCTTGCAGCGGCGTTGCTGACCGCGGCTCCGCTCTGCCTCACAGGCTGCATCAACGATGATGAGCCGTGGGGAGAGGAGGAGAAATTCGAGCTGACCGAAGGAACGGAATATTATATCGGCGTCAATATCAACGTGCCCTCCGGAACTGACTTAGGGGCGCAGGAGAGCCGCGCCGAGACCTACGTTGGCGAATTTACGGAATCGAAAATCACTTCGATGCTTTTCCTGTTCTACAATAAGAACGGTGCCCTTGTGGGGGCTTCGAAGGTGAGCGTCGCGACCAAGACTCCGGGTCAGACCTACCGCCTGACAGTTCCGGTAAAGGTGCTTCCGGGTCATGCGGCCGACGACGCCACTCCGGCTCAGCTCGTGGCGATAGCCAATCCACCGTTCAACTACGACAAGTTTCTCGTTTCGATGAAATCTCTCACCGATATCAAGCTGAAGCTGAGCGAGGTGGCGACATCCTCTATGGCAGGCCCGCAGTACATGATGTCGAGTTCCACGTATTATGAGGACGGGAAGGCAACGTTCGCCACCAAGGTTTCGAGGAGCGACTTCCACACCATGCAGGCCGACGCCGATGCTTCGGCAAATCCCATAGAAATAGACCTCGAGCGCATTGTGGCGAGGGTCGACACGCGGTTCAGAAGCAATTGGGAATCGTCGGTTGCCAGCAACGGTATATTTTACTGGAACGAAGCGAGCGGAGTGAACGACAACGCCCGGAGCGCCCGGCTCGGTCTGACGCTCGTCAGCTGGGACATAAGCGCGCAGGATAAAGAAGCATATCTCATAAAGAATTTCCGAGTGGATGACTTCAGCAACGCTTTCATGACCCTTGCGCAGGCCAATGCTGCGTTTGACGGACTTACGGATCCGGCGTGGAACAACGCTGACGAGCGCCGTTCATACTGGGCATGCTCCCCCGGCTATTACAATTCGGTGAGCCAGACTGAGTATTTCAGCGCAACTGAACTCAAAAACCGGATCAGCCTGTCTAACTCAGTTCAGGGCAATCCTCTGTCGCTCTGCTATTTCCTCGAGGCCACAAGGTGTGAGAGGGTATTGGAACGTGAAGGAATTGCAGGCGTGCCTTCGGTTACTGTGTTAGGGCAGTATCAGGTCGGCGGCGATACTAAGGTGGGTGAGATCAATCCTTCCGCCCCCACGTTCTATCTGCGGCGCTACAGCCAGCGCCACGCCTCCACGAAGAATTTCTACTACGAAAGCGACGAGCAGCTTATAAAGGCGTTTCTCGCGGCTAATGACGATTATCTTTATACGGTCAACGTAGGCAATGCCGGCATAGGCTGGTCGGATATTAAGAGAGATTTCTATTACAGAGACCAGCTTTTTGAGATTGTGAGGTCTTCATCCACGGGCTACATGATGCTGCAGCTCAAATCGGACTGCAAGCCGGAGGATGCGAGATTCTGCCTGCGGGTTGACCATACGGGCGACAACAGCCAGGACTTCGTCTATGTTGTGTCGAACCCCTCTTCAACAGCCACAAGAAAGGAGATTCCGATATATCGCGCCAACAGGCTCATCGAAGAATATTATGCCGCCACCGATATGCGCAACGTTGAGAAATTCACCAACGGTCTGACATATTTCACCATTCCCATCAAACATCTCTGGCAGGGAACAAGCAATATCGAGGACGAAGACTATCAGCCGAAGGTGGGTCAGTACGGACTCGTGCGCAACCACCTGTATACCATAGAGATTACGGGCGTATACGGCATCGGTCATTCCATAGCCGACCCCGACGAGACAATAAGACCGAGTCTGTGGGATCCGAATACCGCCAGAAGCGGGGAGGCTCAGCCCCGGACGGGTGTCCTCACCTCGACCGTAACGGCCAAATCCTTATAATCTTCACGCAATAAAACAAAACAAACCAAGATATGATCACAAGTAAGACAATGCTTCTTGCAGCCGTCCTGACGGGGACAGTGCTCACGGGTTGCTCGATGTGCGATCAGGACATCGAACCTTGCGTCACTACTTACAGGCTGAAGTTTAAGTATGACCATAACATGAAGTATGCCGATGCGTTTCCCAACGAGGTAGGCTCGGTGGCCGTGTGGGCGTTTGACCAGAGCGGCAAACCGGTGTGGCATCACACTGAATCGGGCGAGGCTCTCGCTTCCGACGGCTATTCGGTTGAAATTCCGCTTCCGGTGGGCAAGTATGATTTCGTAAGCTGGTGCGGACTTTCGGACGACGAGGCTTTCTCGGTAGAGACCTACGAGCCGAAGAGCAAGGAGGATCTGGTGGTTCACATGAACTTTGCCAAGAACCGCGCCGACGCCGAGACCGACGAGCACTCCATGAAGATGGAGGGCCTCTACCACAATCTGAGCGAGGGTGTGGAGCTGAGCTATGACTCCGTGAAGCATCACACGCAGACCGTGACCGTTCCGCTGATAAAGGACACCAACTATATTAAGGTACTGCTGCAGAATCTGAGCGGCAAGGAGATAAAGAAGGAGGATTTCTCGTTCTACATCACCGCCGACACCCGCAGCATGCTCCACGACAATACCCCCGTGGCAGGCGAACCCTACCGCCATACGCCCTGGAACGTGTCGCAGGGCATGACGAATACCCCCGACATTCCCGATCCCGAGCTGCCCGGTTACGCCGGCGGCACGATCGACGCCGTCAGCACCCTACTCGCCGAATTCCACACCGGACGCCTTATGGCCGACGGCAAGAATATGCTGGTGGTTCACCGCAACACCGACAACAAGGACGTGGTGCGCATTCCTCTCATCGAGTATCTGCTCCTGGTGAAGGGCCACTACCGCACCATGAGCGACCAGGAGTATCTTGATCGCTCCGACGAGCACGATCTCATATTCGTTCTCGACGAGAACCTCGAGTGGGCGCTTACGTTCGGTCTCTACATCAATTCGTGGCGCATCGTGCCTCCCCAGGGCGACAAAGTTCATCCCTGATTCCGCACCCGTTTCAGAAAACCATCAATCATAACACAGCCAATCAAATCAAATGAAAAAGATATATATCGTGCTCTGCATTGTAGCCGCCGTCCTGCTGCTTCCGTCGGGGAGCAGCGCCCAGGTGGCGGTGAAGACCAATCTGCTCTACGACATGACGACTACGCCGAACGTGGGCGTGGAAATGGCCGTACGCGAAAAGAACACCGTAAACCTCGTTTACGGCATCAATCCCTGGAGTTTCAGCTCCGACAGCCACGGCAAGCGCATGGTCAAGCACTGGGTGCTGATGCCGGAATACCGCTGGTGGACCTGTACGCGCTACGCCGGCCATTTCTTCGGCGTGCACGCCATGGGCGGCCAGTATAACGCGCAGAATGTCGACCTCCCCATCCCCGGCTTCTTCAGCGGCGAGAATATCCGCAAGGGGGTGAAAGACTCTCGCTATCAGGGCTGGTATCTCGGTGCCGGCTTCACCTACGGCTACCAGTGGGTGCTCAGCGAGCACTGGAATCTCGAGGGTGAAATCGGAATAGGCTACGCATATTCCAAGTTCGACCATTACCCCTGCGCCGAATGCGGCTACAAGCTCGGCTCGGGCCATACCAACTACTTCGGCATAACCAAACTCGGCGTTTCATTCCTTTACATCTTCTAATCATCACAGACATGAAACTCAATAAATTCATCATAGCAGCCGCGGCCTTCACCTTAGGAGCGGCCCCATTTGCCGGCGCCCGCGGCAACAAGAGCCTCGGCGAATTCAGCCTGTCGGATCTCAGAGTGGAGCGTTCGGCCGACCGCGTGCATCTCGACTGCGGCATCGTGCTTGACCAGATGAACATTCCTTCCGACAAGCAGGTAGTGATTACCCCGATAATCGACGGCGGCGGTCTGAACCACGTGATTTTCCCGTCGGTGCTCGTCAACGGCCGCACCATGCAGTACCAGCGCATGCGCGGCATCCTCGAGGGCCAGTTCGACGGCCGCTACAATATCCGTCAGGAGGTGAAACGCAACAACGGTAAGGCCCAGACCGTAACGTACCACGAGTCGGTTCCCTTCGAGGACTGGATGAGGGGAAAGAAGGTGTCGGTTCAGTTCCTTACCGACACGTGCGGCTGCGGCATTCAGTACGCCTACAGCAACCGCGACGTCATGCAGCTCAATTTCATGCCCGACCTGAGCCTGGCCTACATCACCCCGGAGGTGACGGAAGATCGCATAATCGTGCATGAGGGAAGCGCCCGCGTGCAGTATGAGGTAAACAAGACCGACCTCCACGACCAGCCCTACCGCTGCAAGAACGGCCAGATGATCGACAACCGCCGCGAGCTGAAGACCATAACCGACTCCATCGACTATGCGGTGAGCGATCCCAACGTGGAAATCGCCTCGATAAACCTCGTGGGCTACGCTTCGCCCGAATCGCCCTATACCCACAACGAATTTCTGGCCACGAACCGCGCCAGGAGCCTTGCCGACTACATAGGACGGCGCTATAATCTTCCCGCCGGAAAGGTCGACTACTCTGCAGTGGCCGAAAACTGGGAAGGTCTGCGCGAAATGGTGAACCAGACACCCGACCTGTCTGAAACTCAGAAGAAAGCCCTCCTGGAGCTGATTGACTCTCCCGCCGAAACTCCGGCGCAGTGGGATGCGAAGGAGAAAAAGCTCAAGACCGACCGTCAGTTCTCCAAGTTCTACCGCTCCACGATGCTGCCCTACTGGTTCCCCGACCTGCGCTGCACCAAGTTCACCATCAACACGCGCCTGAAACCCGTGAGCGACGAACAGCTCGCAAAGGTGCTCGAAACGAGTCCGCATCTGCTTTCGCTCAACCATATGTTCCGCATAGCCCGTCTCTACAAGGAGGGCTCGCCGGAATATGAGCACGTCATAGAGGTGGCCCGCAGCCAGTTCCCCAATAATCCGGTAGTGGAACTCAACGCTGCAGTGGCCGAATATAAGGCCGGCAATCTCGAGAAGTCCCGCGAGCTGGTGAAGAACGCCGGCGACAGCCCCGAGGCACAGAATCTGCGCGGCGTGCTCGCAGTGGAAGACGGCGATTATGATGCCGCGGCGAAATTCTTTGAGTCGGCGGCCGGATCGCTCCCCGAAGCCGCACGCAATCTCCGCGCAATCGAAAAATAAAAAATGAGGCTGTCTAACAACCAAAGTTAGGCAGTCTCTATTTTTATACACAAAATCTGAAGATTTAGGCTGCCTTTGCCACTACTGATATGAGCT
>UROS01000117.1 GCA_900549445.1 uncultured Porphyromonadaceae bacterium
ATGCGTGAGAGGGTTATCACTGCATTGCCGTCGGCATCTTTCAGCACGGCGTTGTTGTCGCTGCCGTCGCGTGCCGCAGAAACAACATTTTCAAGTGCCAGGAGGAAAGCCTGCTCAGTGGCACGGTCCGGACAGGCCATGCGTGTAGTGGCGAGATCCTTGAACTCGATTCCGTTTTCCTTGTCGAGGGTAAGAATCAGACCACCGTTGAGGACATTGCAGCCGGTATTGCCATGGATACTCTTCTGATCGAGGTCAATTACAATCTGCACGTCGGCGGAAGCGGGAACAGGTGAGCCGTTGATTTTATCGACCTTCCACGCTCCGTTGAGGAAAGCGATATCGTGTTTGCGCAGAGTCATCACTGTAGTTCCGGCGCTGTTGGTGAGCGCCATAGTGCATCCGGCGGCGGAGCGGTTGATGCCGTAGGAAACGGCAGCGTCGAGCGCACGGTTTATCTCGGTTTCATAAGGAGCGTCGGCACATGCCTTCATAGTGGAGATGAACTCCCCCCCTTTGGAAAGGGTGGTTCCGTCGACGAAATAAGAGCCGTTAATGTAATTGCAACCGTTGAATCCGATCACGGTCAGAGCACCGGGCATATCCTTGTCGATAACAAACGAAATGTTGGGGTAATCGTCGCCGTTCACCGCCACGTTTTTGCCGCCCACGCTCACCACGGCCCACTCGCCTTCGAGTTCGGCGGGGGGTAAGGGACGCGAGGAATCGAATTTCATAGAAGACTCCGCAGATGGCTGCCTGACAGCCGTTTTACCGGAGTTCCGAAATGTATTGCAGCCGGCCATAAGGATGCCGCTCAGAATGATAGCTGTAATTGAAATCTTATTCATAATCTTAATGGTTTAATCGTCGGAGGACGGACAATGTCGTCCGTATCACTATGATTATATAACGGACGAAAAGCAATTTTGTGCGCCCCCGCAGAAGATTTGATTTTACAAATGTAGCGATTTTTATTCAAACGGATATCTACTTTATAACCTTCGTGAAGTCTTGCAGGCGAATTTTGCGTTATTTTGGTAATTTTCGTATTTTTGCAGGAAAAAGCATTTTATGTCGAATAAAGAATTAGTTGAGCTGTTTGTAAGTCCAATCCGTGAATGTATGGAATATAAACCTCATTTCGGTGATTCCTCCCGAACCGGAGGGTACTCATTACCGGATTTCTTAAGACTTTATGGCTCAGATCCTTTTTATTCGTGGATTGGGTTAGACTCGCCATATATGTATTCCGCCCACAAAGCAGCAGGCAGCATGACATCTATATATCGACAGATAGGGATTGGATGCGAACGTCTTTTTCGTGAAGTAATATTCGAAAAGGCGCGCTATAAGGAATATACCTCTGCTCAATGGTCGTATGAAACGGAAACCCGATCCGGTAAGAAAAAAGTACTGTCATTAGACGGCAGACTCGAGCTTTCAGACATACGCGACACGCAAATCAGAGATAACGTCGAAGACTGGATCAAGGGGTATCTGGAATATCTTGATATTCAACCCAGGCGGTTGAACGGAGCGGTTTTTGAAGTCAGACAGGGATATAAGAGCAAAGACAGCAAAAGACAGAATGCCGATCTTGACAATGCAACCGTAGCTTATTCATATAACTATCTGCCTGTTTTCACCATATTTTCATCGCAGATAGACAATGACATAGCTTTGAGATACCGCAACGGCAAGTGCGGTATACTGACAGGAAAGCCCGAAGGCGACATTTACACATCACTTTATGAATTTTCAAGACAAATTCTTGATTTCGATCTGGCGGCCTTTTTTCAGCACAATTCTACCGAGATAAAAAATACAATAAACCAGATACTTGCAGAGA
The DNA here is from genome assembly GCA_900549445.1 of uncultured Porphyromonadaceae bacterium. Lineage (GTDB taxonomy): Bacteria > Bacteroidota > Bacteroidia > Bacteroidales > Muribaculaceae > Duncaniella. Next base: position 1,853 of record UROS01000117.1, read on the forward strand.
TGTTTTCAGCCGATGAAGCAAAGAAGTGATTATACGTTTAAGTTCAACCAACAGAACGGCAGGCATGGCTGGCTCCGGCTTACGCCGGCTTATTCAATCAAGCTGGTGAAAGAGAATCTATATAAAAACGGATTATCCGAACCGCATAGTTTTAAAGGGAATCTTCTGGATCCTTTCAGCGGAACCGCCACTACCGGAATAGTTGCAGCTGAAATGGGACTGAATTGTACTCTCTACGACATCAATCCTTTTTTAGTGTGGTTCGGGAACATCAAGGCCGCCAATTACCCGACGGCCGAACTCGACAGGCTGAAAGACAGAATCACTGAAGAGCTGCCGCTGATTTCAACCGAGGGCGCGGATTTCTACGACTGGGTTCCTCCCATGAAAAATATAGAGAGATGGTGGGATTCCAATACTATTAAAATACTGGCATCACTGAGAAGATATATCGCAATATCCTGGGGAAAGCCCTCCGGGGCAGGGATTCACAACTTAATATGGATAGCATTTGCCCGTCTGGTAATAGAGACATCCGCTGCTGATTTCAACCACATTTCAGTATCGTTTAAAGATGGTACTGAAAAATATGAAACCGCCCAGATAAAAAAACTGTTTCTGGACATATTCAGCAACATAACGGGCAGTGCAAGACAGAACCTCCCGGGAAAAGCGGTTATCGTACACGGCGACAGCAGATTGATGAATCAGGAAAAAGACAAGTATGATCTGGTGCTGACCTCTCCGCCTTATCCGAACCGAATCAGTTACATAAGAGAATTACGCCCTTATATGTACTGGCTGGGATTTTTGAATTCCGGAGAAGAAGCCGGAGAAATCGACTGGAAAGCTATCGGCGGAACATGGGGCAAAGCCACGAGTAATTTGTCGACATGGTCAACCCAAAATAAATTTCTGCCTGATAAATTACACGAAATCTGCCACAGAATCGAAACAGCTGACCCGAAGAGCGGGAGAACTTTGTCGCAATACGTGTTGAAATTTTTTGATGATATGTACATCCATCTGGACAAGTTGAGATATAAGTTAAAAACCGGTGCCAAGATCGTGTATATTTTGGGAAATTCTTCCTTTTACGGCAATTTCGTAGAGACAGATTCTTATATTAAAGATATTCTGAATAATCTGGGATATTCAGAGGTCAATTCCGAAATAATACGAAAAAGGAACTGCAACAAAGGCCTTTTTGAATATAACATCACAGCCCGATGGACTGACTGAAACTACATCGTGTTAATTTCAGATTGACATATACATAATATTGCGGAAATTGATTATCTTTGCGGATTGAAAACTCTACATCTATGGGCATTAACGAAAAGCAAGAGCTGCTCGACCGCCGTTACCTGCGGATGGCTCGCATCTGGGCGGAAAATTCATATTGCGTCCGCCGCAAAGTGGGAGCCCTCCTGGTAAAAGACAGAATGATAATTTCCGACGGTTTCAACGGCACTCCCGCCGGTTTTGAAAACGTGTGTGAGGACGAGGACGGAACAACAAAGACCTACGTGCTCCATGCTGAGGCCAACGCCATCACGAAAGTGGCCCGCAGCAACAATTCGAGCGAGGGAGCCACGCTTTACATTACCGCATCACCGTGTGTGGACTGTGCAAAACTCATAATACAAAGCGGAATCGTGAGGGTTGTATTCAATGAACTTTACCGGATTACCGACGGCCTCGACCTCCTGAAACGGGCAGGGATAGAATGTGTGCATGTTCCCGGCGACCTCTGAAGCACTACAGCCGGAAAAACTGAATCAAGAAGCTAATTAACGATATTTAATGAACAAACAAATCAAAAATCCTGCGGTATGGATGCCGCTGGTAATCGCCGTGACACTCGCCGCGGGCATGTGGCTCGGCAAAATTTTCTTCACCTCCGGCTCGCGATGGGACGCCAACGCCAAGCTCGACATGATTCTGAAGATGATCGACGCTAATTACGTTGACGACATCGATACCGATTCTCTGTTCGACTCGGCGATTCCGGAACTACTTTCCCATCTCGACCCACACTCCACCTATATCCCCGCCTCCGATCTTCAGAGCGTAAACGACGAACTCGAAGGGTCCTTCTCGGGCATAGGCATCTCGTTCACACTCATGAACGATACCATCAACGTGCTTGAGGTAATAGCCGGCGGCCCGTCGGAGAAGGTAGGACTTCTTGCAGGCGACCGAATAGTCTCCATCAACGATTCAATCGTGGCTTCGCGCGGATGGACAAACGAACAGGTGATGAAAAATCTCCGGGGCGAAAAAGGCACTACCGTGAAACTCGGCATCAAGCGAAATACGTCGCCCAAGCTGCTGACGTATGAGGTGACCCGCGGCGATATCCCCGTAAATTCTGTGGATGCCTCCTATCTCATCGACGATAAGACGGGTTATATGAAAATCAACAAGTTCGGCAACACCACCTACAATGAGTTCCTCAACGGCATGCTCAAAATGAAGGCGGAAGGAGCCGAAAGGTTTATCATAGACCTGCGCGGCAACGGCGGCGGTTTCATGGAGCCTGCAGTGTTCATGGCGCAGGAATTTTTAGCGGCCGACGCGCCTATAGTTTCGATGAAAGGAAAAGTGAAATCCAACAACGGAATCCTGACCGCCGACGGAAGCGGGTCGTTTCAGAACGAACAGATAGTTGTGCTTCTCGACGAATATTCGGCCAGCGCGAGCGAAATCTTCGCAGGCGCAATCCAGGACAACGACCGCGGACTCGTGGTAGGACGCCGCTCATTCGGAAAGGGTCTCGTCCAGCATCAGACAGAGTTGCCCGACTCGAGCGCCATCCGCCTCACCGTGGCCCGCTACTATACACCTTCAGGGCGCTGCATACAGAAGACCTACGCCCCCGGCACCAACTACAACAACGACATAATAGACCGCTATTATCACGGCGAATTCTACAACGCCGACTCCATAAAGCAGAACACCAGTCTCGCCTTCACTACCGCCAACGGCCGCACCGTTTACGGCGGAGGCGGAATCATGCCCGATATCTTCGTGCCGAACGACACCACGGGCTATACCTCATACTACCTCAACGTGGCGAATGCCGGACTTCTCCAGAAATTCGCATTCGACTTCAATGACCGCAACCGTGCGGCGCTCTCCTCCGTGAAGAACTCCACCGAATTCCTCCGCGCGCTCCCCGACGACGAGCAGCTTCTGCAATCGTTCGTGAACTATGCCGCCGGAAAGGGAGTGGCGCCCCGATGGTTCTACATAAACCGCTCCCGCTCACTGCTGCTCTCCACGCTCAAGGCGCTCATAGCCCGCGACGCTATCGGACTCAGCGGCTACTATGAGGTCAACAACCTCACCGATCCGACCGTAAGGAAGGCACTCGATGCAATAAAAGGCGGCGAAGCTAAATTTCCGGTAACCGTGTCGGCCGTCAAATAGTATTTGCTCATAATGACTTTTTTCGCTATTTTTGCAGAAAATTAAGATAACAAAACGCTATGTTCAGAAATAAAACCTGCGGAGAACTCCGCCTAAGCGACGCCGGACAGGAAGTGACGCTTGCCGGCTGGGTTCAGCGCACCCGCAAGATGGGCGGCATGACCTTTGTGGATCTCCGCGACCGTTATGGTATAACTCAGGTAGTTTTCAACACCGAGACCGACGCCGATCTTCAGGAAGCGGCAAATCATCTCGGCCGCGAATACGTGGTGCAGATTACCGGCGAAGTGGCTGAACGCTACGCCAAGAACCCTGATCTTCCCACCGGCGAAATCGAAGTGATAGCCCGCAAGCTGCGTGTGCTCAATCCCAGCGAAATTCCACCTTTTACCATAGAGGACAACACCGACGGCGGCGATGACCTGCGGATGAAATACCGCTATCTCGACCTTCGCCGTCCCTCCGTACGCCGCAACCTTGAACTCCGCCACCGCATGGCGTTTGAAATTCGCCGTTACCTCGACTCGAAAGGTTTCCTCGAGGTTGAAACTCCGGTGCTCATAAAGTCAACCCCCGAAGGAGCGCGCGATTTTGTGGTTCCCTCGCGCATGAATCCGGGTCAGTTCTATGCACTGCCTCAGTCGCCCCAGACGTTCAAGCAGCTTCTCATGGTGAGCGGATTCGACCGCTATTTCCAGATAGTGAAGTGCTTCCGCGACGAAGACCTGCGCGCCGACCGTCAGCCCGAGTTCACTCAAATCGACTGCGAGATGTCGTTTGTGGAGCAGGAAGATGTCCTGCAGATGTTCGAGGGTCTCGTAAAACATATATTTAAATATGTAAAGAATATCGACTTCAAGGATCCGTTCCCGCGTATGACGTGGGCCGACGCCATGCGTCTATACGGTTCCGACAAGCCCGACACCCGCTTCGGAATGACCTTTGTGGAACTGAAGGATCTCACTACCGGCCACAATTTCGCCGTGCTCGACGATGCGGAATACGTCGGTGCCATCGTAGCTCCGGGCTGCGCGAACTACACCCGCAAGCAGCTCGATCAGCTCACTGAATTCGTGAAGCGTCCGCAGGTAGGCGCCAAGGGAATGATGTGGGTGAAAATCGAGGAAGACGGCTCTATAAAAAGTTCCGTGTCAAAATTCTACAGCGAGGAGGATCTCCGCAAGTGGGCAGAGCGCGCCGAGGCAAAACCGGGCGACCTGATGCTTATACTCGCCGGCCCCGCAATGAAGACACGCAAACAGCTCAACGAACTCCGACTCGAGATGGGCACACGCCTCGGGCTGCGCGATCCGCAGAAATTCTCTTGCCTCTGGGTAATCGACTTCCCGCTCTTTGAATGGGACGACGAAACCCAGCGCTACTACGCGATGCACCACCCCTTCACATCGCCCAACCCCGACGACATCCACCTGCTCGACACCGACACCGGCGCCGTCCGCGCTACGGCCTACGACATGGTAGTGAACGGCAACGAACTCGGAGGCGGATCAATCCGAATCCACGAGGCTGAGCTTCAGGACCACATGTTCCGCCTGCTCGGTCTGAGCGAGGAAGATGCCCAGTATAAGTTCGGATTCCTGATGAACGCATTCAAATACGGCGCACCGCCTCACGGAGGTCTGGCATTCGGATTCGACCGTTTCGTGTCGATTCTCGCCGGTCTCGACTCCATCCGCGACGTTATCGCATTCCCGAAAAACAACTCAGGCCGCGATGTAATGATCGACGCACCAAGTGAAATCGACCAGATCCAGCTCGACGAACTCCAGATAGCATTATCGCCCAAAGACAGCAAAGAAGATTGAAAATATCGGATATTATATCGGCTATTGAAGCCTGTACTCCCGTAAGTTCCCAGGAAAGCTGGGACAATTCAGGACTGCAGGTTGCAGGTAGCAACCCCGGTGCAGAATGCTCCGGGGTGCTTCTGTGTGTGGATGTCACACCGGAGGTAATTGCTGAGGCACAAAGCCGCGGATGCAACCTCGTTGTATCGCACCACCCGCTCATTTTCCGCGGGTTGAAACACCTGACCAGCGACTCTCAGCCCGAAATCTGCGCCATCGAGGCCATACGCCGCGGGATAGCCGTCTATTCGTGCCACACTCCCGCCGACGTGGCCGCCGGCATAGGGCTGTCGCACGAAATGGGCCGGCGGCTCGGACTCTGTCTCTTATACACATCTCCGAGCCCAC
>UROS01000118.1 GCA_900549445.1 uncultured Porphyromonadaceae bacterium
CTATTCGTCGGCAGCGTCAGATGTGTATAAGAGACAGGTTACGGGAACGCCGCCGGACGTTGTTCAGACGATACAGAACTGCGGTATGTCGAGAAACGGAGTGTCGTGGGGCGAAACGGTGCTGCAGGCCAACGCCGAGTCGGCCACGAAGCTGCTTACCTCGCGGAAGCTGTGGGGCAGACCGTTTGACGGGACGGGGGACGTAAGCGGGGATTTGGAAAACGTAGGCGGCATTACGGCGAGCGGCACTGTGCGCTGCGCATGCGTTGAGCTGTACCACGCCACGCCGTTCATAGACTTCCACTTCGGCAAATCGACCGCGGACTATACTTCGCGCATCATAGAGCGGGCAAGCGGACAGCTCAGTATAAACAGCTCGTTATTCGTCACCCTTAACGGCAACGTGGGCGTCGGCACTTCGAGTCCTGCGTATAAGCTGGACGTCAGCGGCACTGCGCGCATAGACGGTCTGCTGACGGCAAAGACAGGCTCGCACCACTCGGGCGTGAAGCTCGGCGATGCCTATCTGACGGCGATAGGCGGTCAGGTTATACTCGAAAACCTCACGGCTCTGCGCTTCGGCGGGGATGCGTGGGACCACAAGGTGTGGGCGGGTCTGAAATATGACTCCGCCGCCAAGACGATACACCTCGGCATAGCCGACGGAAATATATTCGCGACAAACGGCTCTGCGGTGACGGGCGGCACGGTGAATCTGGTGAACTGCTCGCTGCGCATAGGGGACGCCACGATTTCATGGGACGCGGCGAACGGGGCGCTCCGTATAGACAAGAGCATGTACAGCGACGGGGGCATTACGGCTCTCGGCGTGGGGAGCGCTTCGGGCGGAGGCACGGGCGGCGCGGTGGATTTGTTCATCGGGCCGTGGAGCAGCTACACCGAGGCGGCGAACGGCGGCGAGGCTGTCAGCGGCAAGGCTGGAAAGGAGCTGTATGACCTGATTCAGACGTCGGCGGGTTCACTGTCTGCCCTGACGGCGCGCACGGCTGCGCTCGAGGGTAAGAACTATCTCGACGAGCTGACGCTTGCGCAGGCGGGGAGCGGCAACGCCGTAACGGCGGTGGCTCAGTCGGCTGACAAGAAGACGCTGACGGTGACAAAGGGGACGACGTTTCTGACAGCCATCACCAAAGCGATGGTGGAGGCAGTGCTTACGGGGAATATAACGAGCCATACGCATTCGCAGTATCTCACGGCGCATCAGAGCCTGGCGAACTACGTCAGACTTGACGGTTCCCAGACGATTACGGGGCAGAAGACGTTCAAGACAGAGCAGCATTTCGCGACAGGCGACTACGCTGACCCGTGGGCGGGTACTGTCTGCGCGATAAAGGCGACAGGCAAGATTGCCGCGACAGATTCTGTGAAGGCGGCCTCGTTCATCAAGGCCGGAGGCACGGCCTCGCAGGTGTTGATGGCGGATGGCTCGGTGATGACGAAGAAGGTGTTGACCAACTTAGGCAACGTGGGATGGGACAGCAGCGGCAACGCTACCTCCGACCTGATAGTGCCGACGATGAGCTTCATGGCTTACTGGGACGGCAGCTACAACGGCAGCACGTCGAATCTGCGCTACTGCGACCGCGGGCGCTTCGGGACGATAGTGACGAAGAACGTGGCGGACTACGTGCTGTCGACGGCCTACACTGCGGCGGACGTGCTGAGCAAATTAAAGACCGTTGACGGCTCGGGCAGCGGACTCGACGCCGACACGGTGGACGGGGTGCATCTGTCGGGACTCGACGGCAGATACGGCAGATGGGCGCACGGGTATAAGAACGATGCCACTGTCAGGTATATTCTGCTCGGTACACTTCCCGCATCCACGTCATCGACCTGGGACGCCCTGCATATAAGCGGCACGATAGGCGGCTGGGGCAATAACTCCAAATCGAACATCGACGTTTACGTAGGCCGGCGAGACGGTGCCGGTTTTTACGGCAAAGTGCAATACAGGCGTCCCGATTTGTGGGATATAGGCGTAAACTCCGAGGGCAAAGTGTATTTGATACTCACTGGCAGATACACGATGTATGCTTTGCTGCTGTATGCGGAGCAGGCAACGGTGGCGTGGACGGGGACGCAGGAATCCGCACCGTCCGACTCAAATTTCACGCTGTTGTCGGAAAGCGCGAATATCTCGAAATTCAGCCAGGCGGGAGATTTTCTCGGCAACGCCGCCTCAGCGACGAAGTTACAGACGGCTCGGGCGATAAACGGCACGGCGTTCGACGGCACGGGGGCGATAACCACGGCGCTGTGGGGCACGGCGCGCGAGATGAAGATAACGGATGCTACGGGAGCGAACTCGGGCGTGGCCGTCTCGGTGAACGGCTCTGTCGCCGTGGCGCTGAAACTGCCGGCGACCATCGCGGCTGCTCTCAGCGGCAACGCCTCGACGGCGACACGCCTGCAGGGGGCATTCTCTCTGTGGGGTCAGAGCTTCTACGGCAATAACGTGAGCGGCAATATGACGGGCGTAGGAAACATCACGGCGGCGGGAGAGATACGGGTGACGCACACGTATCCGAACATCGCGGTGCTGCGCGCCTGCAACGACAACTACGGCGTGATGCAGCGCATAGACTCGACGGGCTATCATTTCCTGCTGACGGACAGCGGCAATCCGACAGGGTCGTTCAACGACCTGCGGCCTCTGTCGATACAGCTTGCCACGGGTATGGTGAGCCTGGGCGGCGACGTGATGACGGTGAGCGACACCGTTACGGTAAAGAACAAGATAATACTGAAACATTCCAACGGCAAGACGGCGGAGCTGAGCATTGACGCTGACGGTGTGGTACACGTAAACGGAACACTCGTGGCTGCGGGCAGTCTGACTGCTCTCCAGCCTGCATAAAACACGACAGAAGATATGGCATACGACGGAAGAAAGATAACGGGAGAGGTGAGCATTTACGATGTTCAGAGGGCGACGGGTAATTCCGCCAGCGACGTGGGAAACCTCTGCCTGGGCAGGAACATAAACAAGTGGTCGAAGCACAAGCCGGTAGACCGCGCGAAGCTGACGCCGCTCGCGGAGGGCGACGCCGTGGGCGGATTCCGCGGCAGGGGTATAGGCGGCGAGTACTACGGGCTGATATGTTCGACGGCGGAGTTCACGCTTTCGGTTGCGCTGCACGACGTGGCGTTTACCTACATCCGCCCGAAAGGAGGCATATACTCGCCGTACCGTCTGAGCGATTTCAGCGGCTACGACAGTCTCGCCGAGCCTGACCCTATAGGAGATATTCACTCCGACGAGGTGTATTGGAAAGACGAGATTACGAGCGGCAGGACGCTCGCGGTTAATATTTACCATCGCGAATGGGTGAGCGACACGGGTGTGAACCTTAACGACATAATAAGCAGCGCCGACGGATTCGGCGACGTGAAGGAAAATATGTACGGGTGCTACCCGCTGATTATGATCGGCAACAAGATACGGTGTCTGCAAAACGAGAAAAAGCCGGTTATCGGCATCGGGCATCAGGGCGAGTATCAGTGCACGACGTTCGGCACAAAAAACAGCGACGGCACGACGACGTGGTGGAACGACTGGGTGGTTCCTCTGGATTTGCTCGGAACGATTGAGCCGGGAACCTACAAGGCGACCGTGATGTTCTTCTATCTTAAGCCGAACGACACTTTTGCGGCGAATCTGATTGCGAAGTGCAAGGCGGGATGGGAGAACGTGGAGGAATACAACGAGCAGACGGTGCGCGCCTTCCCGGTGCCAAAAGCCATAGGGATAGAGATAAAGCTGAAGCGGCACGTCGGGCCCGCCGTGAAGGTAACCATACTCAAGACCGGAGTCCGGGCGGAAGTCATATGGCCCGCGGCATCGTATTATGATGACGGCGCAATCAATGCAGGCGACATTTATCACATAACAGTCAGAGTCAGCGGCTCTCCGAATCCCGACATTACTATTTCAGGCGGCAGTTTCGCCGTTGACCTCGAGGCCCCCGAGAAGACTGGCGCCGGGTCGTCGAATGTTCTTACCCGCACGTGGAACCAGCTCGGATTCATAGGTGTGCCGGGGCAGACGGTTCACTTCACGTGGACAGCGAGCCACAACAACATACAGCTCGAGGGAGGCTCCGGCAGCGCGTCCGTTCCCAAAACCTGAGCTTTAACATCAAACAGACAGTAAATTTATTACCAACATTATAAACCAAATAATTAAAAGTTATGGAAACTATTCAGACAGTGACAAGACGCGAGGTTGTGGCCTCGACGGAGAGAGTTGACAACCTCGCAGCGGCAGACCGCCGTTACGACATCTCGTGCGAGGCGATAATCCGCGGCAAGGTGATGGAAAAAATCGACGGGGGCAGGGTGTGCCGCAAGGACGGCGGAGCCGAAATCGCCCAGTTCAACACGTGGGGCGAGCGCACCCTCGGCATCACCTGCAACGACGCTCCGACCGACGAGGTGGCGGACATTGCCGCAGACATCGCGGGGTTCGTGACCGCTCTTAAAACCGACGTAGCAGCCGCAGAGGCCTGACGGAGAGTTTCAAGTGGAAAATTTAAAATGGAGAATTCTGAAATTTAAATTATAAATTCTAAATTTTTACATTATGAAAGTGACTTACAACGATTGCTTTACAGCGCTTATGCTGCTCAGTTCCATCGCTCCCGCGGAGCTTAAGAATGATGCGAAACTCGCCTCGAAGATAATCCTCATGCGGGTGGGCTATCAGAAAGCCGTGGGCGAGTTCCAGGACGCCATGCAGAAGGTGGCGGAATCGCTCAACGATAAGCCGAAGGAGGGCGAGGCCATGACCGAGGAGCAGCGCGAGGCGGCGTTTGCCGAAGCACGTGAGCAGAAAGCCGCGGAGCAGACCGAGGTGACCCGTGCGAAGATGGACTCCGAGACGTTTGCCGCGCTGACAGCCGCCATCGGGCTTGAGGGGAGCCGCGAGATGCCCTCGGCTCAGGGTACAACCGATACCGAGAATGCCGTTTTCCTTTCGTGGATCGCCGAAAATCTCGTGGAGTGATGGCAAGGAATATAAAGTACATAGTGGTGCATTGCTCGGCGGGGAGCCAGCGGGCGACAGCGCAGGATGTGGTGAACTACCACGTGCGCACGCTGGGGTGGACTCGTCCGGGCTACCACTACACCATCGAGGCGGACGGCACGGTGGTGAGCACGTGGCCGGAAGAACAGTACAGCAACGGTGTGAAAGGGCACAATATGGAGAGTCTCAACGTGTGCTACATCGGCGGAGTGGATACCTCGAAGCCCGGAATGCCGCCCGTCGACAACCGCACTCCGGCGCAGAAAGCGGCGCTGATAAAGCTGCTCAAAGAACTGCGGGCACGCTATCCGCAGGCGAAGATTTACGGGCACCGGGATTTCGCGCGGAAGGCGTGTCCGAGCTTCGACGCGAGAAAGGAGTATGCGGGGCTATGAGGCGCTCTGAGAGATGGAACGCGGTGGGGTGGCTGCTGCTGAGCGCCGCCCTGCTGCTCGGAGCGGGGATGCTGCTGAGCGGCTGCACGAGGACGGTGTATGAGCCGGTGGAGCATACGGTTGTGCGCACCGATACGGTCTATGCGGCGCGGTCTGCGGTGGATTCTATAGTACTGCGCGACAGCGTTGCGGTGATTGAGCACGGCGATACGGTGTACGTGAGTCATTGGCGGGAGCGGTGGCGTGTGCGCGAAAGGACGGATACGGTCTACCGCTCTGCCGTGGATTCAGTCCGTGTGGAAGTGCCTTATCCGGTCGAGAAGAAGCTTTCCCGGTGGGAACAGTCGAAGATGGATTTGGGCGGAGTGGCAATCGGAGTCCTTGCGGGGGTGGTCTGCATCGCAGTCGTGTGGCTGATTAAGAAATTCAGAAAATAATTGCGATGGAAACCATTTATCAAATATTGACTTTCGTGTTCGGCGGCACATCGGTCGTCGGCACGGTTCTATCTATAATATGGTGGAAGCAGACCAAGCGGCTCAAAGAGGCTGAGGTCAAGCAGAAGGAGGCGGAAGCGGAGAAAACGCAGGCGGATGCCGACGAAGCGGAAATATCCCGCCTGCTAACCCAAGTAGACCATCAGCAGAAAACCATCGAGAATATCCTTACGCTAAACAGCAACCTCACGGAAAGGCTCTCTAAACTCAACGCTACGGTTGACAAGCACATCGACCGTAACCGCGAGCTGTCAGACCGCGTGTATAAAAGCGAAACGGAACTCAACCGTAGCAATGAGCGCATTATCGCACTTACCGAAGAGCGCGACAGCGAGCGCAACATGAAAGAACACTATAAGATGTGGCATTGCCGCAAATCGGGGTGCGCAGACCGCATACCGCCCAACGAGAAGCTGAAAGGCTTGAAATACGAGCCTCCGAAGCGGGCAGTAAAATAGCCCCTGCAACTTCTGAGCCGTCTAACTCGTCTAAACCTAAACGGCTCAGAGAGCATGTTACGCCTCGTGATGCAAGAGCTATATGAGTTTGCCGACTTTTATAACTCTTAAACACGGGGCGTGCTGTTTTGGATTTTCGGCGATCTCGGCAAGATAACGATAACAGCCGAGGATCTGCTTGAAATAAAAGCTCTCATGGGGGCATAAAACAAAAACGCCCGCCCCTTGTGAGGGCGGGCGCATATCTATATGGGAGCCGCAGGGAAACTTGCGGCGCCTGTTATTTACGGTATCTGCATATCAGCATCGGGTGTCCGCCCTCGCCGAACTTTCGGCAGATAAGCGGGCGATGCTCGTAGATATTACACTTGTAGTCCGCTCTCAGGAACGGGCATTTGTTGCTTGTCGAATTGTCCGACGTCTCAACCATTTCCGACGGAGGAAACTCGGGATTGTACGGCATCGGAGAAGTCGCGATAACCTTGTTGACAATCTTGTCGGCAAACTGCTCCAGCATTCCTATTGGCAGTACAATATTATAGCAACAGGCGGCGTGGCATTTGTAGGTTCTGCATTTTCTCATTACTGTTTTGATTTAGGCAATATTTCGTCAATTGATACCATGTCTGAGAATGTGTAAAACCGCTCCAGGTCATATCTTACAGCTATGTCATGTTCTGTGCTGCAACCTTTACTCTTAGTCCATTGTGGATGAAAATACACGGCATCGCAGAGCAGTAATTTCTCGATGTCTCGTCCCATGTAGTAGGCATACTTCTGTTTCTCCGTCCACTCGGGAGGAGCCAAAGGTGTGTCGAAAGGGTTGACGGGTTCGTGGCCGAGGGCTTTAATCCTTTCGGCTATTTGTGTTGCTAAGGCTTGCTGGGTGGCGAGGTCTAAATTGGAGATGGGAATTGAAATGTCACTACTGTCCACTAAAAAAATGGACGGGCTTAAAAATTAAATAAATTCGGTTC
>UROS01000119.1 GCA_900549445.1 uncultured Porphyromonadaceae bacterium
ATTTCAGTCACTTGCCCATATATTAATCTGCATAAGAAATAAGAGAGCCTCTTGAGGGTCTTGGTCATCTAAACCGGAATCGCGTTTGATTTGTTTTAAATTTATAGTTACATCTTCCTTAAGCAAATATGGACGACGGCAGTTTCTTTCTTTTGCTCATTTAAAATTTCGGAGAGTAACTGTTTTCTTTTATTACTCAATGTTTATTGTTACCTTTGCAGGTAGAAAAGACTAAAATATGAAGACTTTTGAAGAACTTGGCGTGGAGGAGCCTCTGCGCCGGTCAATCGAGGAAATGGGGTTTGAAGCCCCCATGCCGGTTCAGGAGCAGGTAATACCGCGACTGCTTGGCGACTCTCACGACATTGTAGCTCTGGCTCAAACCGGAACAGGTAAGACAGCAGCTTTCGGATTGCCGGTATTGCAGCGAATTGACGTTTCCGAGAACTATCCGCAGGCGCTGATCCTATCTCCTACCCGCGAACTTTGTCTTCAGATAAGCAGCGACCTTGCCGATTTTTCCAAATACATAAAAGGGGTAAAGATTCTTCCGGTATATGGCGGCTCGAGCATAGAAAGCCAGATTCGTTCTCTGAAAGAAGGCGTGCAAATTATTGTGGCCACACCCGGAAGGCTTAAGGATTTGATCAGCCGAGGCGTTGTTCGGCTCGACAAAGTAAGAACCGTTGTTCTCGATGAGGCTGACGAAATGCTCAATATGGGATTTCTCGATTCAATCGAGGAGATTCTGTCGTTTGTTCCGACTCAGCGAAGGATGCTTATGTTTTCAGCCACGATGCCGGCCGACATCATGAAGATTGCCCGAAATTACATGAAGGATTTCGAGGAAATCGTAGTTGGAACCCGGAATGAAGGAGCTGCCAATGTCCGCCACATATATTATATGGTTCATGCGCGCGACAAGTATCTCGCTCTTAAGCGTATAGCTGACAATTCTCCTGGAATCTACGCAATAGTCTTCTGTCGCACTAAGCGCGAGACACAGGAAATTGCCGACAAGCTCATTCAGGACGGTTACAATGCCGAGGCCCTGCATGGAGATCTATCGCAGCAGCAGCGCGATATCGTGATGAAAAAATTCCGCGACCGCGTTGTCTCACTTTTGGTTGCTACCGACGTTGCTGCTCGCGGACTCGATGTCGATGACCTCACACACGTAATCAATTATGGACTTCCGGAAGATCCAGCAGTCTACACTCACCGTTCCGGCAGAACCGGCCGAGCCGGCAAATCAGGCATTTCGATAGCCATAATCCATTCACGAGAGCGCAACAAACTCCGCGAGATTGAAAAGATAATCGGTAAAAAGTTTGAGCGGAAAGATGTACCGACTCCTGAACATATTATTGAAAAGAGACTATATAACCTTGCAGACAGAATTGAACGGGCGGAGGTAAACGAAGACCTCATCGAGAAGTATATGCATGGTATCTTCCGCAAACTCGAATGGCTCAGTGAGGAAGACCTGATAAAACGGGTGATTTCACTTGAGCTCAACCGATTGCTCGATTATTACAAAGATGCTCCCGAAATAGATTTTATCGACGAGAAGCCGGTTAAAGAGAAAAAACAAAGATCCGATCGCCCGAAATCCGACAAAGACAAGGATCGCCGCACTGCGGAGAGAGGCATGGAACGAATCTATGTAAATGCCGGCAAACGCGACGGATTCTTCGCAGGCAATCTCATAGAACTCCTCAACCGGCAGGTTCCGGGTAAAAGAGTAGATGTGGGACGGATAGATCTTCTCCCCTCCTATTCGCTTTTCGACGTAAGGAAATCCGACGCACGCCGTGTAGCGGAGGCGCTGACCGGTGCTGATTTTTACGGCAAAAGACTCTACAGTGAAATTGCCGACCTCGATAAAGATTACTCAAAAGCGTCGAAACGCAAAGACAAGAAATCAAAACGCTTCGACGATGGAGATGATTCGGACGGAGAAGAAACAATAGCCCAATATTTCAAACGAAAGCATAAAAAATAGTATAATCGCCTTATAAGCCTTGCGGCCGATCCATAAGACTTTGCCTCAAGGCTTATAAGGAGCACACTCCGTCCTCAACTCGATTAAACATCAACTCCCGTAAGCATACTTAATCAGAAATAAACTTCACCCATTCAACATATTATGAAAAAAATATCAGTCTTATTGACCATGATGCTTTTTGCTGTAGGCGCTTACGCCCAACTCACCGCATCGAAAGCTTTCATCGACGCTCCTCAGAAGGTCTTCCCTCTTCTCGAGCAGAGCGTCAGAATGGATATGGTCGACTATTTCAATAACGGACTTGATACCGAATCGGCCAATTCTCTCAACGGGAAATCGGTGATAACCGATATGACACCTTCAGTGCTTTCTGTAAAAATGACGGATTCTTCAACAGCACAGTTAGCACTGCTCAAATCCGGAACCGATACTATAATCGCTCTGGTCAGCACAGTAGCGGCTCCCGGACTCGACAGCAACCTGACATTTTACAGCAGCAAATGGACACCGGTTGCAACAACACGGTATTTTACCAAACCGGGATGGAAAGAATGGCTCAATTCAGCCGGTCAGTCTCACCGCGAAGATATTGAAATACAAGTTCCTTTCATGCTTGCCTCATACAACATAGACCCCGAGTCCGGACGGCTTACTATTGTCAACAATCTGGGAAAGTTTCTCGATGAAGACATCTTCGAGATGCTAAAGCCCTACCTTCAGCCTCAACTGGTATATATCTGGAACGGGAAGAAGTTTACGAGCGAGAAATGACCGTGCGAGCAATTTCTCTTGCGGAATTCAACAACCGTATAACAGCCCTTTTTGCATCTGCTCCGCAGATAAAAGACACGTGGGTCACAGCCGAGCTTTCCGATGTCCGACGGGCGGCTAACGGCCACTGCTACATGGAGCTTATACAAAAAGATTCTGAGTCAGGTGCCGCAATCGCACGACTACGTGCCGTAATATGGGCAAACGTTTATTCACGCCTCAGCGCCGACTTCACCGCCGCCACCGGCCAACGTTTTGCCGACGGGCTGAAGGTAATGGTTTGCATATCTGCCGGATTTCACCGCAATTACGGGCTGTCGGCAACTATTACCGACATAAATCCGGAGTACACCATGGGCGACCTTCTGAGGCAACGCCGGGAAATTCTCATGCGTCTTGAGAAAGAAGGCATACTTGAACTCAACCGCCAGCTGCAATGGACTGAGGCACCTCTGCGTATTGCAGTTATTTCGGCTAAAGGAGCGGCAGGTTACGGCGACTTCATTCATCAGCTTTACAGCAATCCATCACACCTGAAATTCCACACCGAACTATTCGCAGCCTCAATGCAGGGTGAGAACACGGTTCCTTCTGTAATCGCGGCTCTTGAACAAATCGCCTCCGATATCGGAAAATGGGATGGCGTCGTGATAATCCGTGGCGGAGGATCAACGAGCGACCTCAATGCTTTCGACAATTACGAACTTGCAGCCAACATAGCTCAATTTCCCCTCCCGGTAATAATCGGCATAGGTCACGAACGCGACATAACTGTTCTCGATTACGTGGCAAATATGCGTGTAAAGACTCCTACGGCAGCGGCCGAATGGCTGATTTCCCGCGGAAATGCCCTATTAGAGCGCATCAATGCCATTGCTACCGACATACTCACATCGGCGCAGAGTCTTATTGCAGGAAGCCGTGAGCGTCTTGCCTACTGCTCAGCCCAACTTCCATATCTACCGGGAATAGCCATAGAAAATTCCCGAAAAAGAACCGAACGCTATGCCACAGTACTCGGAGAAATCATACGCAGACAACTGCAACCGGAGCAACAGCGAATCGCTTCCAGAATTCAGTCGCTTTCAACGATTTGTCAGACAGCAATAGAACGCCGGCGCAACAGAATCGACAACATCAGTCAGCTTATAACAGTGCTGAGCCCGCAAGCAACTCTTTCGCGCGGTTACTCAATAACCCGCGCCGGAGGGCACGCTGTCAGTGACGCCTCGCTTCTTGCACCGGGAACAATAATTGAAACGACATTTGCTTCGGGGACTCTGACATCTGTCGTTAAATGAATGGGCTTTCACTTGCGCCAGAATGAGCGGGCGAAAAGAATTATAACGGTAAATATCTCAAGTCGCCCTATCATCATAAGCATAGCGAGCACCCATTTCCCCGCATCCGGCACGATCTCATACGATCCGCCGTAGCCGGTTACTCCGGCTCCGAGACCGGTATTGCTGATGCATGAGAATGAAGAGAAAAAAGAATCGACCAACGGAAGGCCGAGTGCGGCCAGAAGCATACCTCCGAACATTATCAGAATCACGTATATACAAAGAAATGCGATGACTTTTGACACAAGTTCGTTAGAAACGACTTTTCCGTTGACAAATACAGTGTAAATATTGTTGGGGTGAATGCACTTCACGATTTCATTACCGCAGTTTTTGAACAAATAGAGCATCCGGTCGAGTTTGGCCCCTCCGCTTGTTGATCCTGCGCATGCGCCGAAAAACATCAGGAGGAAAAGCAGTGAAAGGCAGAAGGTGCCCCACTTCTCAAAGTTTGTTACAGTATATCCGGTAGAGGTTATTGTCGAGATTATCTGAAACAGCGGATCGAGCGTCAGCGACCTGACTGAAGTAGCCTGATGCTGGTGTATGATGCCTATTACAAACAACACGTACATAACCAGAATCACCTTTATATACAGCTTGAACACATCGTTCTTCCACAAAGGGCGGAAATCGCCGTGAGCAGCCCGGAAAATGAGAGCGAAATTAACACCTCCCAAAAACATGAATACCGTGAGCACGACTTCGATATAGGTGGAATCCCATGCCGCCACACTTGCATCTTCAGTAGAGAAACCGCCGGTCGACATGGTGCTGAAAGCATGACATATTGACTCAAAAAAATTCATCGGGCCGGCCAGAAGAAGAAGAAACAGCATAACGGTGAGAACAATATAAGTCATCCAAAGGCCCTTGGCGGTCTGGCTGATGCGGGGCCGCAACTTCTCGTGGGTAATGCCCGTTACCTCGGCATTGAACATCTGCATTCCCCCCGAATGATTGAGCATTGGAATCACGGCGAGAGTAAAGAGTATGATGCCCATGCCTCCTATCCACTGAATAAGGCTCCGCCACATTATCACACCGTGGCTCAGGTGGCTTATCGACGTAAGGACAGTAGCTCCGGTAGTAGTGAATCCCGACATCGCCTCAAAAAAAGCATCCGACACACTCATCGGATTTTTCATGAGCATGAACGGAATCATTCCAAAAATTGAAAAGAAAATCCAGACGAGCGATGTAAGAAGAAACCCCTCGCGCTTGCCCATGGAATTGCTCGACGGATGAATGCAGAAAGTCATCGCCGACCCCGCGGCCACTGTGGCTGCGAGCGACCACGCGAAAGCCTTCCAGTCGCTTTCGAAATATATGAGGCACGTAACGAGCGGGACTACAAGGAATCCTGCCTCTATCAGAAGCAGGAGCCCAATCATTCTGAAAAGAATAGGGAAATTAACGCTGTAATATCGGCGTGCCATCCGTAAATCCGTAAAAAAGGTTCAACTGAATAGTTTTTCTACATTATGTATTACCCCGTTGAGACAGAATACAACAACGGAATCGCCGGCCTGTATGAGAGTATTGCCCGAAACAAGCATTCCCTTGCCATCGCGGATAAGACCGGCGATAGTCATGTCGCGAGACAGCTTAAGATCTTTTACCGGAGCCCGTGTTATCTTCGCGCCCGGTTTCACTACTATTTCCGCCACTTCGGCATCGGCCAGCGCGAGACACTTTGAGGTAGAGGCATCGGTGTCGAGCAGAATCTGGAAAATACGGCTTGAAGCCAAAAGCTTTTTGTTGATTATGGTACCGATATTCAGTCCCTCCGCTTCGCTGATAAACTGAAGGTTTTCCACCTCCGCTATAGTCTTAATCACACCGAACTCCTTGGCCGACAAGCAAGTCAGAATATTGGTCTCGGAGCTGTCGGTAAGCGCTATAAACGCATCGGCATCCTCAATTCCGGCTTCGCTAAGAGCATCGGTATCGCGGGCATCCGCATGGATTATCTGCGCTGACGGACACTTCTGGGAGAGTTCGATACACTTTTCGCGGTCGATATCGACAATTTTAAAGTTGTAGTCGTCGCCAACCATCGCCGCCAGCCTGATTGCGATACGGCTTCCGCCCATTATTATTACATCGCGTATGCGTTTATGGGTCTTTCCGCAGATTTCAATCAATTCGTCAACGTGGTCGAGCGTAGTGGTGAAGTAGAGAATATCGTTTGCCCTCACGTAGTCGTCGCCTCGGGGAATGATCGTCTCATGGTTGCGCTTTATCGCCGCCACGTGGAAATTATGCTGAGTCATTGCAAGTTCCTTAAGCTGCATGCCTATGAGCCTTGCATTGTCGCGTATCTTCACACCCACCAGAATCAGCTGCCCCCCATGGAGTTCCCACCAATGGCGCACCCAGTTATGCTCAAGAGCGGTTATTATTTCCTTTGCGGCAAGAAATTCGGGATAAATGAGATCATTTACGCCCATCCGGTTAAAAAAGGCCGTATGTTCGGGCAGTTTGTACTCATAATTGTCTATGCGCGCCACCGTTTTCGTCGCTCCCAGACTCGATGCTATGGCACACGCCATCACATTTTTTGTCTGATGCGGAGTAACCGCTATGAACAAATCGGTGTCCTGGCCCACACCTGCCTGACTGAGGCTTTTGAACGAGGTGGGCATTCCCTGACATGTCATAAGATTATAGTTCGCATCAAGATCCGCAAGACGCTCAATCTCACCGTCAATTACAGTGATGTCCTGCTCCTCGCGCGAAAGAAGTTTCGCAAGGTGTGAACCTACTTCACCGGCTCCGGCTATGACTATTTTCATCTGCTTTCGTTTTTATCTGATTTTTCTGTCAGGGCTTCTTCAATCTTCCGGTAAATGCCGTCGGAGTCAAAACCGCATATCGCCTTAAGTTCGGAAGGAGTTCCCTGCGTTATGAACTTATCGGGAATTCCGAGACGTTTCATGGCTACGGAATAACCATGGTCTGCAAACCAGTCTGCCACGACCGAGCCAAGACCGCCTTCAATGGTTCCGTCTTCAACAGTCAGCACCGGAACCCCCATGGCGGCAACTTCTTCGAGAATATGCTCGTCGATTGGCTTAAGGAAAATCATATCGTAGTGAGCAACGGAAACACCCAGCGTTTTTTTTGCTCTTTCAATAGCTTGGGTAACGTCGGCGGCTACAGGACCTGTCTCTTATACACATCTCCGAGCCCCACGA
>UROS01000120.1 GCA_900549445.1 uncultured Porphyromonadaceae bacterium
ACGGAGCGTCACCCCCTGCTCTATGGGCTGGAGCACGAGGTCGAGGGTCTCGATTTTCATAAGTTCCTCAGCCGAAAGCTCAAGTTTGAGAGGACGGTAGTTGTTGGATGCCGCCTGAATCTCAACGGTGTTCCCCGTCTTGAGGTCAATTTCGGTGAGGTCGACTGTCCGCTCCATAGTGTTGACGGGGCGGCCGTTGATGCTTACGGTGTAGCCGTTGATGGCGTTGCCCTTGGCGGAGCGTACCTGCAGATTGAAATTGCGGGCGAAGAGGATGCCGCACTGATTGGCGGGGCGCACGCGGATGGTGTTGCCGTCGTATTTAGCATAACCGGTGGGCTGACCTACCGTGACGGTCTCCTTTCGCGGTGTGTAGCCGGGACGGGAGTATACGAGCGTGAGACGGTCGCCGTCGTATACTATCGGCGACGAAGCCTCGACGTTTTCAGGGCATACTACAGTATATTGTTTCTTTATCGGAGAGGTGATGCGGGGCATTTTCACTCCGGGACGGAGTGAAGTGGTGGCCGACACCACTATTATGCAACGGTAGCTGTCGTAGTCGGGCTGGGCGGGGAATGAGAAAATCGACTCGAGTTCCTGAACGGAAATGTAGGTGCGGTAGGCGGCGTCGGCGAGCTGTTTGCCCTCCGTAAGAACGGGAGCGGCATATTTCCACGAATCGAGGTGAAGGGGTTCGCGGGGAATACCGGCCGATTCGAGCGCCTGATCAACGGCCTCGTCGGTGAGCTGATTTTCCTCGATAAATTTTTTCTTGAGAGCGGAGAAAGCGGCGAGCATCTGCTTGCCCGTAAGGGCGCACCCTTCCTCCACAAGGATTGAAATCATGTAGAATCCTTTGGCCGGCTCAACGGTGTTGCGCGAAATCATCGAGAAGTACCTTCCGCGCTTGGCCGACTGCATCACGTAGCAGTCCGAAGCATTGAGAAATCGCTGGATGGCGGCTCCCGGCTCAACGAGAGTGCTGTCCCACCGCGGTTCAGAGGAAGCTCCGGAGGCAGGATAGGAATATAGGGTGCGGGTAGCGCTGCCGGCTTCGCCGCGCATTGCCACCTGTATATAGTTGTAATTTGCCATGATTCTTGTGTGTAAACATTTCTAAACTGCAAATTTACGGAGAAAAACAGGCAAATTCAAAATAAACGGCGATGTTTTTACGAAAAAATCCGGGAGATTGCAGTATATTATAACAGTAATCTCCCGGACTTTGGCTGTCTGTTCTGAACGGTTTCCTATTCTCCCGCAGTGAGCTTGATTTTGTAGAGGATTTCCTTGTCGACGGGGGTAAGTTCGATGTGGCGGCGCGCCATCATGCGTGAGGCCGTATCGTAGAAGCGGTCGAGATCAACCGGTTTCATCCCGGCGGTAGAGCCTTCCATGAACGACGGTATAAACGTGCGGGGGAAGCCTGCACCGTAGAAATTGACGCCTACGCCTACTACAGTGGCTGTGTTGAACATCGTGTTGATGCCTGCCTTCGAGTGGTCGCCCATGATGAGTCCGCAGAACTGAAGTCCGGTTTTCACGAACGAACTCTTAGCCATGTTCCACAGGCGTATGGGAGCGTAGGTGTTCTTGAGGTTCGACGCCGTGCACCCCGCGCCGAGGTTGCACCATTCTCCTATTACGGCGTTGCCGAGGAATCCGTCGTGAGCCTTGTTGGAATATCCGGTCATCACTACGTTGTTGAGTTCGCCGCCCACCTTGCAGTACGGGCCGAGTGTGGTGGCGCCGTAGATTTTGCCGCCCATATTGACTACCGCATGCTCGCAGAGAGCCACGGGGCCGCGCAGACAGGCGCCCTCCATGATTTCGGCGTCGCGACCCACGTAGACCGGCCCGTTTTTCACGTTGATGTTGGCGCATTCAACAGTAGCTCCTTTTTCGATAAATATGGCGGGAGTACCGTCGGCAAGCACCGGAGAACCGATAAGGCGGCAAGTGTCGCTGAGCGGCTGGCTCTCGCGTCCGGCCGTGAGCACACGGTAATCGCGTTCGAGAGCTTCGCCGTTGGTCATGAAGATGTCGTAGACCTGGCTGATGGCCAGCAGGTCGGCCGTATATTCGGTGGGGTGGCACTCGTCGCGCACGCCGCGGGCGGCAATCACCGCCCCGTTCTTCGTGAGCGACTCCCCGGGGTTGAGGGCGAGTATTGCTGCGGTGAGCGCCTCGTCGGGTTCGATATTGCCGGCTATGAAAAGGTTGTCGCCGGTAAGACGCACAGGGTATTTTTCTGAAAGATAGTCCTGGGTCTCAAACGAATATTCGCCCTCGATGGCGTGGCTCCATTTTTCGGCAATCGTCATGATGCCGTGGCGGATAAGAGCCACGGGGCGGGTATATGTAAGCGGAAGAAGGTTCTCTCTTACCTCCGCCGGGTCGAATAATATAACGTTTCTCATTTTTTGCATTTTTTAGATATGCAAAAATAACGATTTTACAGCTAAGCACAAAATCGAATCGCCGCCGGATGGATTAGTTTTCAGATGGGATTGATGAGAAGCCGAGAAGCTGGAGAACTTCCGTTTTAACAACGGTATGTGATTGATCACAATCGCCCAAATCAAATCATCTCTCAGACTATCGTATCCGTGGATGAGATAGTTGCGGGTATTGACTATCCTTCGGGCAGACGTAATTGAAATTTTCGGGCAAAGCTTCAGAATGCGGTTCATCGCTTCACCAATGATCGCAATTTCCCATTGGACTGCACTCCGGAAACAAATATCTTCACAAAATGCTTCAAATTTTTTAGGACGTGTAGAGCAGAATAATTCAATATGAGATATGCTGTCTAAAATATCTCTAAGTGACTTATTGACCTGGTCATCCATAAATAAGACGTTTAGTGCTATCAAGTTCCGTTTGGAAATACGGGTTCTTGATAGCTGTTTCATCAATTAAATCCACTTTGCGCCCCAGCAGTAATTGCAGGTCGTCGATAAAGTCGAAAAAAGTCAAAAACAGATCTGGAATCTCATCATAATGGAAAACCACTGAGAAATCGACGTCGCTGTCGTCGTTGAAGCGGGGAGTGAGAATCGAGCCGAACACCCACAGTTTCGCGACCTTGTACTTTCTGCACAACGCTGCAATTTTCTCGAGGTTCATTTCAATCAGTTTCATACCGACGCAAATATAGTCAATAATATCAACACACACAAGCACCGACCCAGAGATTTCAGAAAATATCGCGAAACCGTCGCATTGTTAGTCGTCCTGGGGCAATTGGTTGATCCATAGTGGAATTATTGCACCGAATAGTCAATTTTGTCGTCGTGGCGTTCGTGGTAGACGTTGCGGCGGACTACCCTTGCGGGCTGTCCTGCAAGCAGGATGCGCTCGCCTTCGGAGGTGAAATCCTTGTTGAGCAGTGTGCGCGACGACAGAACGCAATACGCCGGTGTGGCCGCGCCTTTCAGTATGAGCGACTGCATGGCTATCCAGTTGTTGGCGCCGATTCGGATTTCGCCGAAGCCTTTGGATCGTTTGCCGTCGACGAAGATGGTATGGAAATCGTTGTCGGAGACAAGGCAGTCCCATCCGATGAGCACGTCTGTCCCGAAACTTACTTTGTTGTAGCATATGCATTTCAATGCGGCGGATGCACCGAAATTCACGCCGAAAACAAGGTGTCCGCGGTCGCCCACGCAAATCTTCGAGCTGTTGCCGATGGAGGCGTTTCCGCAGAAAGTTACCTTTCCGCGGTTTTCCCACATTATGCCGTCGTTGGGATAGAGGGGGACACTAAAGTGCCCGAGCCGGATCATACCGCATTTTACCCCCCCCGATATTTCTACTAAACCGCTGGTATTCACGAGCTTGGCATTATGGAGCCAAATCGGGAGCCTTACGGCCTGCGCAAAAGGGAGATAATGGAAGTTGAAATAGAGGGTTTTCGGGAGATCGAGCAGAAACCTTACGATTTTCTTGAGTTTTCCCATATATTATCTCACTGATATTTTGACGGTGGAACCGGGTATGCGGACAATGTAGAATCCGACGGGGAGAGAGATGTATCCGGCAGGCCCGCTGTAGAGGTGAGCGCCGGTGGCGTTGAAGATGTCGACGCGGACATTGCCGGTTACTTCCACACCGCCGGGAACAGGAATGATGCGTTCGGTGGCACCGTCGGTTATTTCGTCTATGGCTGATTCCTCCAGGGTCTTCACCCGGATGGTTTCCGAAGGTGCGGTTACGGCCTCACCGTCGGTCGCCTTTACGGTATATACGTAGACGGTGCCGGGTTTGAGCCCTTTCACGGAGATGGAGCCGACGTTGCCGGTATGGATGTCGGTGTAGCCGCTCAGCGGAGCAGAGTATTCCTTGTCTGAGCCGCCGCTGATTGCGAACTCGCCCACGAGAATGTCGGCCTTGACCGTGGCATTGTAGGTGATGCGGATAGCCTTGCATCCTTCGGGTATGTTGCGGACGGTGCAGGTCTTTACGCCGATGTTGGGGTAATCTTTCTGGTCGGAATCCACCCACGTGTCGCCGACGAGGAACGAAATCTCTATTTCATTGTTGATGGCCGACGATGCCATGGGGTAGTGCTTGAACGATGCTGCCGTGATACCGGCTTCGTAGACCGGCGACGTGAGCACGTTGCGGTCGGGAGAGAGCTGTATGCCGGAAAGAGTGCCGCTTTTGCCGAATGTCTCGCTTGTGCTCGACCATCCCTCGGGGAGCTTGCCGCCGAAGGATGCTGTGGTGGAGAATGCCGATGCGGGGGTGAACTCGCTCACGGTGATTATATAGTCGTTGGCAAGAGGCTCGAGCTGCCAGTTGGCCGTGAAAGAGGTGGCGGTTACGTCGGTTGCCTCGGCGGCGGTCATGGCAAGGTCGGAGAGGGTAGCTTCGGTAGTAAGCACCTCGATTTCGTTGGAAAGCGGAGTCGACGACGATTCCGAGCGGGCCATTACGCTGTAATAATAGTATGTTTCGGGAGTCAGTCCGGTAATTTCGAGCGAGGAGGCATCGGAGCCGTCAACGTGGAAATATTTCGGGAACATTGAATTGTCGTCGGAGAGTGTGACCGTGTAGGCTGTTGCGTTCTCCACCGGCTTCCAGCAGGCGGTGAAGCGGGTGCCGGCTATCTCTTTTGCGTCGAGAGCCTCGGGCGCTGCGGCAAGGTCGGAGGGGCCGCCTTTAACGGTGAACGAAACAATCAGGTCGTTTTCCTTGATGTTTGTGAGAGGGGTTTCCTGGCGTTTGTTACTCCACGATTTCATCGACGGAGTGGTGTCGTCGGTAAACGAGGTCTTATTCCCGGCGCCCGGGAAGGGATCGGTGGCGGAGCCGTAGTACGCCTGGTCGAAGTGAGCGCCGCCTGCGGCCTCGATATGTACACGGGGATGGCCGTCGGTGTCGTTCACGGCATTGCGCTGCCATACTGTTGCGTTATAGTCCACATGCCAAACGAGCATGCCGTGACCGGGAAGGTACTTGTCCCACGACTCGTTCTGGCGGTTCTCAACGAGGAAAAATTCGTTGGCCTTTGCGGTAGGAATGTAGTAAGCGAGGTCGGAAGAAATGGGCAGAAGGTTGATTTCGCCTGCCGAAGTGATGGGCATGGGGGTTATCCAGCCCATCGACATGCGCTCGAAGGCGCTGTAGAGCGGGGGTGTGCGGCCGTTGTTGTTGTAAGGGCCGACGTCGAGTGCGCTCCACTCGCAGGGGGTGAAGTTGTCGGTCTCGTAGGTGGTGTCGTAGAGGTCGGGGAGGCCCATCACGTGGGAAAACTCGTGGATAAACGTGCCCACTCCGTCAGGCCCGCTCTGAAGCCACTCGTTGGTGCATCCGTAGTGGTCGAGGAGCACGCCGTCGAAGTAGAAGGTCTTTTTGAGAGCTCCGTAAATATTGTAGGCGTGGGGCCACACAGTGTTCTTGCTGCCGCCCGAAGCCTCGCCTCTGCCGGCGTAGATTACGAACACGTTGTCGATAACGCCGTCGCCGTCGCGGTCATACTGACTGAAATCCACTTCTCCGTCGAGCTGCTGGCACGCCTCGATTACCATCTCCTCGGGATGAAGGTCGTTGCCGTAAACGTCGTTGGCGCCGTAATACGACATGTTTCTCGACAGCGTGACGGGGCCGTATACGTCGAACTCGGGATCGAACTTGCCGCCGGAGCAGAGGTTGAAATATTCGCGGGCACAGCCGGTGCCTCCGTACTGGCTGAAGCCCTCCTCGTTGAGCATTTTCGAGAAGTAGTCGTAGGGGTCGTTGAGCTTGAAGTCCAGGTCTTTATATTGGACGAGAATTACCACTGCCTTCTGATGACCCGTGGAGGGGAAGTTGTTTGTAAGCATGGTGGCGGGCACCTTTGCCGCTGCCTTTGCCGCTTTGGCTTTGGCAGCTTCGCGGCGTGTGACGCCCAGACGGCTGATGGCTGCCCGGCGCATTGACTCGCGGTCAAGTCCCGAAAGGAATTTCACAGTCTCAGGGCTGCGGCGGTCGGCGTTTACAGCGCGGACGCCGGAATTCACGGTCTTGCCCTCGGCATCCTGAGTGGCGTAGAAATAGCCGTCGGAATTGGCTATGAGCAGATAGCCGTCGGCGGAAAATATGGTGTGACCGCGCTCGTCGCCTGTAATGCGGACGTCGATTGTGGAACCGTCGGGCTGCTCGGCGGACACTATGCCCGGCTTGGCCGGAACTGCGAAAGAAACGGCGGGAAACAACGCTGCCGCTGCGGAGAGAAAGAATGATTTTATATATTTCATGATGATTTATTTGCCAGTGACCTGCAAATTTAGCAAAATTCTTTTAATTGTGCAATTTCGCTTTCAAAAGTGGCGAATCCAGCACAGTTGCAACCCCGGTGCGGCCTACTTCGGCTTCGAAAAAATCGGAATTACAAGAAATATATAACACAGATAAAGTGCTGAAAATCAGTAGGGGCGCTATATTTAGCGCCCGCAGAATCAAAAGCATATCCAATCCGGAACAATATGATGCTGAAAGAAAATGCCATGACTCTGCGGGCACTAAGTATAGCGCCCCTACTGCAATACTTTGATTAAGAATTGCTTATGGCATTATTGCAATGCCGCTATTGGCGGTGCTCGCCGGCAATTTGTATTCTGCTTCGGGCTTAAGTAAAACAGCATTGCTCCGCTTCGCTATGCTAAGCAACGGCGATAGCCGGGGCGCCCGTAAAAACAAACAAAGGGACAGTCTCACGACTAACCCATTGCTTCAAATACACAATTATCT
>UROS01000121.1 GCA_900549445.1 uncultured Porphyromonadaceae bacterium
GGCCGAGGCCGTCAGGGCGAGCACGGGTGCCGACGGGAAGAGGTCGCGCAGCGATACTATGCGCAGGTAGGAGGGCCGGAAGTCGTAGCCCCACTGCGAAATGCAGTGAGCCTCGTCGACAACGATCAGCGATACTTCCGTCAGCCGCAGCATGGTGAGAAAGCGCTCGTTGTGGAGCCGTTCGGGAGATACGTATGCTATCTTCACCTTTCCCAGACGGCAGCGATCCATTGCGAGGCGGCTTTCCGAGGGGGTCATCCCGGCGTGGAAGTAAACCGCTTTCACCCCGCGCTCGCGCAGGTTGTCAACCTGATCCTTCATAAGCGAAATCAGGGGTGTGACGACCACTGTAAGTCCCGGGAGCATGAGCGCGGGAACCTGAAAGGTAATCGACTTTCCGCCGCCCGTCGGGAGCAGTCCGAGCGTGTCGTGCCCCTGCAGCACGGACGATATGATTTCCTGCTGGAGCGGCCGGAAAGAGTCGTAGCCCCAGTATTTTTTCAGTACGGAGAGCATAGAGGCGACGCCGGAGGGGTTATTTTTCGTCGAGATGAATCTCTTTTATAAGGAGCTGGATGTTGTCGGCCATACCGTGGTGTTTGTTCTCCTCGATGGTGTAGCAGATGCTGAAAGGTTTGCGAGAGTGGATATGGTCGAAGAGCTCCGACTTGTTGAACGCAATGCCGTTGAGCACCTTTCCGCAGGTGTCGTCGACCAGTTCGAGCTTTATGTGCTCGCCCTGCCGTCCCACGAGTTTGCTGGTGCCGAAGTCCATCACTCCTCTGGTGCAGAACACCGGCTTGCTGTTGCCCGGCCCGAAGGGGTTGAACTTGCGCAGCAGGTTCAGGAACTCGGGGGTGATTTCGCTGAAGGTGAGATAGGCGTCGATGTCGAGCTGCGGCGTGAGCTGCGACGGGAGTATGTTTTCCGACACGTACTGTTCGAAACGGCGTGAGAACTCGGGTATGTTCTCCTCCTTGAGGGAGAGGCCCACGGCGTAGGTGTGGCCTCCGAAGTTCTCGAGCAGGTCGCGGGCGGATTCCACTGCTTTGTAGATGTCGAAGCCCTGCACCGAGCGCGACGAGCCGGTGGCGAGTCCGTTGGAGAACGTAAGCACTACCGAAGGCTTGTAGTAAAGCTCGGTAAGGCGCGAGGCCACGATGCCGATTATGCCTTTGTGCCAGTTCTTGTTGTAGATTACAATGGATTTTTTGTGGCTGATTATTTCGCCGCGCTCCTCGAGTATGGCGTTGGCCTCCTCGGTAATCCGTTTGTCGAGTTCCTTGCGGTCCTGATTGTAGCGGTCTATGGCACGGGCCTTGGCATAGGCGTCGGCCGAGTCGCGTGCCACGAGCAGGTCTACGGCCTCGCGTCCGCTCTGCATGCGTCCCGAAGCGTTGATGCGCGGGCCGATCTTGAAAATCACGTCGCTGATGGTGATTTCGCGGTTGGTGAGGCCGCAGATGCGGATAATGGCCCGCAGTCCCATGTTAGGGTTCGTGTTGAGCCGGCGCAGGCCGTGGTAGGTCATTATACGGTTTTCGTCGACCATAGGTACGATGTCGGCGGCAATCGACACCGCCACGAGGTCGAGCATCCCTTCGAGATCCGACATTCCGATGCCGTTGGAGATCGAGAACGCCTGCATGAACTTATAGCCCACGCCGCATCCGCTCAGATGAGAGCAGGGATAGGTGGAGCCTTCGAGTTTCGGGTTGAGGATGGCGGCTGCTTCGGGCAGCTCGTTGTCGGGCACGTGGTGGTCGCAGATAATGAAGTCTATTCCCAGCGAGCGGGCGTAGGCTATCTCCTCGATGGCCTTGATGCCGCAGTCGAGGATTATGATGAGTTTCACTCCCTGCTCATGGGCCATGTCGATTGTCGGCTTCGAGATGCCGTAGCCGTCGTCGTAGCGAGTCGGGATGTTGTAGTCTATGTTGGAGTAGAAATTCTGGAGGTACTTGTAGACGAGCGCCACGGCTGTAGTGCCGTCGACGTCGTAGTCGCCGTAGACCATGATTCTCTCCTTTGCCCCCATTGCCTGATTCAGGCGGTTGACAGCTTTGTCCATATCGGGCATAAGGAACGGGTCGTGCATATCGCTCAGCGAGGGATGGAAAAATTTTTCCGCATCCCTTACGGAGGTTATGCCCCGTTGCACCAGCAGCTCGCTAATGGGCGGAGTGGCTGAAAACCGCTTTGCAAGGTCGGATTCCAGCTTTTGTTCGTCGGATGTCAGGGGACAGTAATTCCATTTACTTGTCATTTATATTGTTTCTTTTTTTATTTCAGCACAAGCGGAGGCGAATCGGGTTTTCGCCTCGCGGAGAGAGGAGCGGATGAATGATGTCCCGTCAGTTTCCACGGCATTCAGAGGTCTGCGATGACTCGCCGGTGCGCGCCGCGCACTTATGACCCACGCAAATTTAATAAAAACATTTCATACTTTTGATATACGATAGATTATTATAACTTAATTTTACATTTCCCTCCCGCCGAAAGGTCGGGGTGCTATTTTTTTGATTTTTTATTGAGGTAGAGCGAAACCGACCATTTAAATTAACATTTTATACCCCTTTTTTACTTGCGGAAGCAGGTATTATTTGTTAACTTTGCAAAAGTTTAAAACCTTAATACTTACATTGTTTTTCCAAATTAATAATCAATCATTCATGAAAACAATCGGATACTTAGCTCTTTCAATCCTTGCGGCAGCTGCCCCCGCGGCGTTTGCTGCTGAAACCGTGAGCTCGCCCGACGGAAATGTCGTGCTCACTTTCGACCTCGAAGGAGGCCGCCCTACCTACAAGGTCGATTACAAGGGCCGTCCCGCAATAAATCCAAGCCATCTCGGACTTGAACTTTACAGCGAGAACGGCAGAAACGATTTTACGAAAGGGGGCGACGTAAGCGCCGCCGACGCTCTTTCGCTTTCCCATGGATTCGAAATTGCCGGTGTCGACCGTTCGTCGTTCGACGAGACCTGGAAGCCTGTGTGGGGTGAGGAAACCTCCATCCGCAACAACTACAACGAAATGAACGTCAAACTCCGTCAGGCGAAGCAGGACCGTGAAATAATAGTGTGCTTCCGCGTTTACGACGACGGATTCGGACTCCGGTATGAGTTCCCCCAGCAGCCCCATCTCAACTATTTCGTTATAAAAGAAGAGAACACGGAGTTCGCTATGACGGGCGACCACCTCGCCTACTGGATTCCCGGCGACTACGATACTCAGGAATATGACTATACCAAGTCGCGTCTGAGCGAAATCCGCTCGCTGATGCCTTCGAAGCTCAACCCCGACAATTCGTCGACCACTCCGTTCTCCGACACCGGCGTGCAGACCGCGCTCCAGCTCAAGACCGACGACGGACTCTACCTCAACATCCATGAGGCTGCCACGGTGGAGTATCCGACCATGCACCTGAATCTCAACGACACCACTATGGTGCTGACCTCGTGGCTCACCCCCGACAATCAGGGCCGCAAGGGCTACATGCAGACCCCCTGCGCGACTCCCTGGCGTACCGTCATCATAACCGACGATGCGCGCAATGTCCTTGCCTCGCGTCTGATTCTAAACCTTAACGAGCCGTGTAAGATTGAAGATACTTCGTGGATCAAGCCGGTGAAATATGTCGGCGTATGGTGGGAGATGATTACCGGCGCGGGTTCATGGAACTACACCGACGACCTTCCTTCCGTGAAACTCGGAGAAACCGACTATTCCAAGACCAAGCCCAACGGGCGCCACAGCGCCAACACCGCCAAGGTGAAACGCTACATTGACTTCGCTGCCGAGCACGGTTTCGACCAGGTGCTTGTGGAGGGCTGGAACGAAGGCTGGGAAGACTGGTTCGGCCAGTCGAAAGATTACGTGTTCGACTTCGTTACCCCTTATCCCGACTTCGACATCGAATATCTCAACAACTACGCCCATGAGAAGGGCGTGAAGCTCATGATGCACCACGAGACCTCCGCTTCGGTCCGCAACTATGAGCGCCACATGGAAGATGCCTACAACCTCATGAACAAATACGGCTACAACGCAGTGAAGAGCGGCTACGTGGGCAACATCATCCCCCGCGGCGAGCACCACTACAGCCAGTGGATGAACAACCACTATCTCTATGCCGTGAAGAAGGCCGCCGACCATAAGATCATGGTCAACGCCCACGAGGCAACCCGTCCTACCGGTCTCTGCCGTACATATCCTAACCTTATCGGCAACGAGAGTGCCCGCGGTACCGAGTATCAGGCATTCGGCGGCAGCAAGAAGTATCATACCACGATTCTTCCCTTCACCCGTCTGCAGGGCGGTCCGATGGATTACACCCCTGGCATTTTCGAGTTTGACCTCTCCACTTTCACTCCCGACAACAAGGGTGTGATCGAGTCGACCATCCCGGGTCAGCTTGCTCTTTACGTTACGCTCTACAGCCCGCTGCAGATGGCGGCAGACCTTCCCGAGCACTATGAGAAGCACCTGGACGCCTTCCAGTTCATCAAGGATGTGCCCGTGGAATGGGAGAAATCGGTATACCTCGAGGCAGAACCGATGGACTACGTTACCATCGCCCGCAAAGACAAGAACAGCGACAACTGGTTTATCGGCTCCACCGCCGGTACCGCCGACCGCCGCAGCGAAATCACCCTCGATTTCCTTGATCCGGGCCGCAAATATGAGGCAACCATCTATGCCGAGGCTCCCGATGCCAACACCACCGACGGTCAGCAGCGCTACACCATAACCAAGCGCAAGGTCAACTCCAAGACCCGCCTCAAAATCAATGAAGTGGCAGGTGGCGGCTACGCCATCTCCGTGAAAGCGCTCTGACATAGTTACAGACAGATATGATTAATCCCGTTTCCCCGTATGCGCGGGGGAGGCGGGATTTTTTGCGCGCAGGCTTTGGCTGACGCCGTTTCGAGCGGAGGGCGGGATGTAGTTTATGTAGCTTATGTGGCTTATGTAGCTGCTGGAACGGACAAATTCCCTTAGGCTCTTTTTGAGTGGATTGCGGGCGGAGGGCGTATTGGCTTTTAAAATAAACCCACGAAAATCATGAATCTCAATATCAGAACCCTCGCTGCTGTTGCAGCTGCAGCTATGGTAGCCGTGTCAGCTGCGGCGCAGTCTGTGTATCCCGGACAGCATGCCGGAAAACTGAAAGTGACAACCTGCGTACCCCACAAGGCCGAGGCGTTCGATCTCTCCGAGGTGCGTCTGCTTCCCGGCCGTGTACACGACAATCTCAGCCGCGACTCGGCATGGATGGCAAACATCAGCATTGACCGTCTCACCCATAGTTTCAAGAACAACGCGGGCATCTTCGCCGGACGCGAGGGCGGATATGAAAGCCTGAAAAAATACGGCGGCTGGGAGTCGCTCGACTGCGACCTGCGCGGCCATACCACGGGTCATCTCATGTCGGCCTACGGACTGATGTATGCCGCTACGGGCGACGAGCTTTTCCGCCTCAAGGGCGACAGCATCGTTGCGGTGCTCGGCAAGGTGCAGGATGCGTTCGGCAACGGTTACGTCAGTGCGTTTCCCGAAGAGCTTATAAACCGCAATCTGCGCGGCGAGGGGGTATGGGCACCCTGGTATACGCTCCACAAGATTCTGTCGGGACTCATCGACCAATATCTCTACGGCGGCAACAGTCAGGCGCTCGAAATCGCCGTGAAAATGGGCGACTGGGCGCACGCCAAGCTCATCGGACTTCCCGAGGAAACACGCGCGAAGATGCTCCGCAATGAGTTCGGAGGCGTAAACGAGGCGTTCTATAATTTGTATTCCGTTACAGGAAATCCGAAATACCGCGAGCTTGCCGAGTTTTTCTATCACAATGACGTGATCGATCCGCTCGCCGAAGGCAACACCGATTTCGGCAAGAAACATACCAACACGTTTATCCCCAAGGTGATAGGCGAGGCCCGCAACTATGAACTGACCGGGTCGGCGCGCAGCCGCGGCATAGCCGGCCTGTTCTGGAACGAGATGACCCGCCGCCACTGTTTCGCCAACGGCTCGCTGAGCCAGAAGGAGCACTATTTCGACCCCGCGAAGATGAGCGAGTTCGTCAACGGTTACACCGGCGAGACCTGCTGCACCTACAACATGCTCAAGCTGTCGCGCCATCTGTTCTGCCTCGACGCCTCACCCGAGGTGGCTGACTACTACGAGCGCGCACTCTATAACCATATCCTTGCCCAGCAGGATCCTGAGTCGGGCATGGTCTGCTACTTCCTCCCCCTGCTGAGCGGCGCCTTCAAGGTGTTCTCCACTCCGGAGCAATCGTTCTGGTGCTGTGTGGGCAGCGGTTTCGAGAGTCATTCAAAGTATGCCGAGGCGATATATTACCGCGGTGACAACCGCCTGATGGTTAATCTCTTCATTCCTTCCGCGCTCAACTGGAAGGAAAAGGGACTGCGGCTGACGCAGACCACCCGTTTTCCCGAGGAGGAGACAACGAGATTCACCGTAGACAGTGCTCCCGAGGGCGAGATGACCATTGCGCTCCGCTATCCTGCGTGGAGCGGAAAGCCGGAGATAACGGTTAACGGCAAGAGGGTGAAAGTCAGTGCGAAACCGTCGTCGTATATCGACATCCGCCGCCACTGGAAGGCCGGCGACGTCATTGAGGCCCGCTTCCCGATGTCGCTGCGTGTGGAGACAGCGCCCGACAACGATCGCCGCGGTGTGCTGATGTATGGCCCGGTACTCCTTGCCGGCAACCTCGGCACCGAGGGGATTGTTGCTCCTGCTCCATTCTCCGACCCCACGGTCAGAAACGACTATTACACGTATGATTATAAGATTCCGGCCGGGCTGAACACCACTCTTGCCGTCGACCCGCGGAATCCGGCAAAGACAATCAGGCGCACCGGCAGCGACCTGCGCTTCCGCACTTCCGCCGGTCAGGAAATCCTCCCCCTTTACGACGCCAACCGCATCCGCTACGTTGTCTACTGGGATCTCTGACGGTCAGTCGTAGAGGTGGTAGGCGGTCTTTTTTTCGCGGAACCACTCGAGGTCTTTGCGCCAGAGGGGGAGGAGGTCGGCGACTTTGTAGTTTTTGCAGAAGGTGCGGCGGGCGCGGGGAGTGCCGCATACTTTATCGAACATGTCGAGTCGCGCGGGGGCGGCGCCGCTGAAGATTTTCCTGTCGGGATACATGGCGGCGAGTTCCTGCATCTGTCTCTTATACACAT
>UROS01000122.1 GCA_900549445.1 uncultured Porphyromonadaceae bacterium
CGTGGGCTCGGAGATGTGTATAAGAGACAGCACCTCGATAAATAAAAGTTTGGAGTAATTATAACCAAGTGTACGGTGTAGTGTCTTACACTGTTTTTTATAGAGAATGAACAAACAGTTTTTATCTGATATTATATGAATTATTGGTTTTGGAATATCGCGGCAGTATTTGTGCTTTGTGTACTTTTTACAGGAATTCTGATCCCGCAGATTCTTCTTATCGCATTCCGTAAGAAGCTCTTCGACGTACCCGATGCCCGTAAGATTCACAAAGGAGCGGTTCCGCGCCTTGGCGGAATAGCATTCAGCCCCGTGATATTTCTTTCGTTCGCGCTGGCAATTGTAGTCAATCTCCTCTCGGGCTGGAACGCTCTTCCGTATGCCGTTTTAAATGAGTCGATTCTACTGCTCTGCTCGTTCTGCGCATTGCAGCTCCTTTATCTTATAGGTATGGCGGATGACCTTATCGGCATAAAGTACAGGGCAAAGTTCGTGGTTCAGATAGTCTGCGCCATTCTTCTGATAGCAGGCGGAGAATCGTTTACGGATCTTTTCGGCATCCTGGGAATCCATGAATGGCCAGTATGGATTGCATATCCGTTCACGGCAATTGTAATCGTATTCCTGGTAAATGCCATTAACCTGATTGACGGAATCGACGGTCTTGCGTCGGGTCTGAGTTCCGTAGTTTGTGTGATTTACGGTTTGGCATTCTACAATATGGGATTCTACGTGCTGTCGCTCATGTCGTTCGCCACCCTCGGCGTGCTCGTCCCGTTCTTCTATTATAATGTATTCGGAAACGCCGAAAAGCACAGTAAAATTTTTATGGGCGACACCGGCTCGCTTACTATCGGTCTGATTCTAAGTGTGCTTGGTATACGGCTGTTTAATCTGGAGGGGTCGGAGGCAGCGCTTGAGGGCTTTTCCCCCGCTATTCTGGCATTCTCGCCTCTGATTGTGCCGTGCTTCGACGTAGTCCGCGTCTATTTCCACCGTATCCGCAACAAGCGCAATCCGTTTAACCCCGACAAGAACCATATCCACCATAAGTTGCTTGCTCTCGGGCTGAACCAGCGTGTGGTCATGATTACGATCATCTCGTGTTCACTGCTTCTGGTGCTTCTCAACGTGATGCTCCAGTATTATCTCGGTGTGAATCTTAACGTGATAATAATCATTGATATTGTTTTATGGACAGTGGCCAACATCCTCATCTCGCAGAATATTATAAGAAAGAATAAAGAAAGCGCAGCCTGAACGGCGCTCATTTCAGGATACAAAAAATCCGCTCCTTGCGAGCGGATTTTTTTTGACCAATAGCAGAAGCCGGTTGAAATGCTAAAAATCTGTGCGCTTTGGCTAACGCCGGTTTCGAGGCGTCGCGGCTCCGCGGCTCGCCTCGAGTGTAGAGGGGTGAGGGTATGCCCCACAGCTCCGCAGTGGGTTTGAGACATATCGCCCTTCCAGGGCTTATGCGATGTTTTTCAACACGTAGGGATGCTCCCGGGAGCATCCGGGTCAATGGAGTCGAGACGGCCGCACCAGGGTGCAGCCCAATGCTGTTTATTTAAAACATCGAAAAATCGGAATTACAAGTAACAAAAGGCAGATATGGCACTGCTAAAGTATTGTAAATCAGTAGGGGCGCTATATTTAGCGCCCGCAGAATCAAAACGTATCCAACCCGTAACAAAATGAAGCTGAATGAAAATGCCCTGACTCAGCGGGCGCTAAGTATAGCGCCCCTACAATATTCTGATTGGGTGAGTACGCTTTGTATCAATGCAACTCAAAACTGAACTTCATAGACAGGGTGCAGCCAAGCGAGGCTTTGAAATCGCACAGACCTGCGGCGGGCACGCCATCCTCCGATGCCGGCCCGAGGTCGTAGATGCTTAATCCGGCGGCGGAATAGTGCTCAATCACTTTCCAAGCCATGAAGTTCATGGGGCGCAGATGCCGGCATTCCGGGATGTCGCCCCAGTTTATCAGCTGCACAATTCCCGGAGCCACGTGGTAGATCTGAGCCGCAGCCACGTCGAGGCCGCCGAGGGTGAGCATAAAGAAATCGCAGGGGAGTATTTTCGCTGTTTCGATCACGGCCTGACGCGACATGCGCAGTGCGTGGCCAAGACTTTCGTGGTTGATGCGGATAATTTCGTAAGCCCGCGAGATTTCGGCGTCGGAATTGCCGAGCTGTTCAAAGCGGAACTCGCTCCGGAGCGCGGTATGGAAATTTCTCCGCGAATTCGGCTGAAGATGTTTTTCGAAATCTGCTGCCCGGGAAAGGTCGTAGTGATAATTGAAGTCGGCATATCGGAGCGCCCCGTGCCGGTTGAGAAGCAGAGTACTGATTTTGGTGAGCATCGAGGGAGAGTGGAAAGCCGGTGGCAGCGTAAGGCGCAGTTTCAAACCTTCGGCACGGGCAAAATCCCCGAGGGCGGTGACAGACTCCGCCACTTTCTCAATTTTCTCGTCGCGGGAAAAGTCAGGGCCGCCGTAGGGAGCAGAAAAAGGGGAGAGAAGCATTCCGTCGCGCTGTCCGGCTACGAGGCCCATGCGGGTGCGGCCTTCGTCGCCGGTGAGAATATAGCGCACGCGGTCGACTTTGGCGGCGTTGAGAGCTATAAACGGCAAAGTGTTGAACACATGGAGCGGCTGAGGGAAACGCCGGCGATATTCTTCCTCCGATACCTCTTTCGCCTTCATTTGAGTTCTCCTTTTCCCTCGCGAGTGATCTCAGGTGACGAAGAGTCGAGTAAATCTACAATCGTAGAGGGGATGATTTCGCCGGTTCCGCCGTCGATCATAAGGTCGGCGTCAGCTTCATATCGGGTGGCTATTGCGAGCGGCTCGCAACCGTCGTCGGGAATGTCGGAATCCCATCTGATGGAAGTGGTTAGTACCGGGTGTCCGAGGCTCGCGGCTATTTCACGGGCAATGGCGTTGTCGGGAATTCTCACGCCCACTGTACGGCGTCCCTTGAACACTTTGGGCAGTTTTGTGGAGGCCGGGAGTATAAAGGTGAATGGCCCGGGCAGATTGGCGCGGAGAATCCGGAAAGCTTCATTGTCGATCCGGGCATACTCGCTTGCCATAGAAATGTCGGAGCAGACTATGGAAAGAAATTCTTTGGCGGGGTTGATGCCCTTTATTTTGCAGATGCGTTCGACGGCGCTGTTGTTGAGCGCGTCGCATCCAATGGCGTAAAGCGAGTCGGTGGGGTAGATGATGATACCGCCGTCGCGCAGCACGTCCACTGCTTCGTCGATATATCGGCTGTTGATGCTTGAGGGATAAATCCGGAGAGTTTTCATCACTTGTACAATGGTTTTCGACTTTATTTAACGAGGGGGAATTCGATTCTGAAGGTTGTACCTACGCCGGGTTCGGAATTCTTCACGAAGATGCGGCCGTGGTGGTATTCTTCTATGATACGTTTTGCGAGGGTAAGACCAAGACCCCAGCCGCGTTTTTTTGTTGTGAAACCGGGATTGAAGATGGTTTTGAAATTTTTGCGTGGAAGCCCCTTGCCGGAGTCCTCAACCTCTACGTAGGCTATACCTTTTTCAGTTCCGGTCACTATATTGATGCTGCCTTGCGCCTCCATGGCGTCGACGGCATTTTTCATGAGATTTTCCATCACCCATTGGGCGAGAGCATCGGACATCATAACGTTTATCGGGCCGGGGGCGCAATCAAGTGTAAGCCTTATGCGCGAGGATATGCGGGTTGACATATATGAAACCGACTGACTGACCACGCTGTTGAGGTCGGTAATCACAATCTGCGGCTGGGATCCGATTTTGGAGAAACGAGATGCGATGGTTTCGAGCCGCCTTACGTCTTTGTTCATTTCGGCCACCGTGTCGGGGTCGACACCGATTTCGGGGAGATACTGCATCCAGGCCATAAGCGAGGATATCGGAGTGCCGA
Organism: uncultured Porphyromonadaceae bacterium; assembly: GCA_900549445.1. Classification (GTDB taxonomy): domain Bacteria; phylum Bacteroidota; class Bacteroidia; order Bacteroidales; family Muribaculaceae; genus Duncaniella. The sequence continues at coordinate 3,940 of UROS01000122.1, forward strand.
GCTGATGGGCGGTTTCCTTTGAGAGTCCTACCCAGACCTTGTTCTGCTCTGCGCGTTTGGTCGATGAAACGGCGTAATACACGATCAGGACGAAGATTATCAGCACGAGAACCTGCACGTAGGGGTAGAAGCTCAGATTGCGCAGCAGTTTGGAGTCCTCGTAATAAAGGTGCTGGCTTACAGCAGGTGTGATTACGATATGAATCACGTTGGTGGTGCTGCGCAGTCCCTCGAGTTTTTCCTCAAGAAACATGCGGTTGGCGTCGGAAAGCAAGAACGGCATGAGCGAATCGACAGGCTCCGGGAGGTCGAAGTTGCGGTGCATGATGATGTTTCCGGCGTCGTCGGTGAGGAGCACAGGTATAGTGCGGTTTTCCTCGATAATGCTCAGCAGGAAGTCGATATGCCCGGGAGCGACTTCGGCCGACTGGTCGGCGGAGGTGCCGATCGCAGACAACTCGCGGGTGGCATCTGCCCAAATCTGCATGCGGGCGCGCTCCTGGGCCGAAAGATCTTTTACGAGTTGCGCGGAATAGTAGAGAAAAAGTGCCACCACCACTACCGAGATCACGAGGAAAACGATAGTGCCGTAGCGCCTTATTTCGTAGATATTAAGATTCACGTATTTATAACGGGTTTTCCGGCGTAAAATTACGAAAAAATCCCTTTTCGGTGAAATTTGTTTTCTTTTCTCAAATTTTATAAATTTGCAAAAGAATGAACGTTGAAAATGACAGTCATGGACGAAAAATATATGTTTGAGATGACGATAAAGGTGAGGGACTATGAGGTCGACTCGCAGGGTATCGTCAACAATGCGAACTATCTTCATTATCTTGAAATGACCAGGCATGATTTCTGCGAACAGGCCGGTCTGACTTTCCGCGAAATGCAGCAGCAGGGCATCGACCCGGTGGTGCGGAAAATCGAGATCGAGTATCTGTCGTCGCTCACTCTGGGAGAGACAATGGTGTCGAAACTCAGAATGGAGCGGCGCGGTGCGCGGTTCTTGTTCATTCAGGATATATTCAATGCCGCCGACGGCCGCAAGGTCGCAGGAGCTGTCGTTACAATAGTAAGCACCAACAAAGGACGCCTTACCCGCGGCGATGAACTCGCGGCGGCGTTTGCAGATTATCTGTAGTCATGGACGACAATCTCATATATCGGATCGCACTGGCTTCGCTGAGGGGTATAAACCCGACGCTCGCCGGGCAGCTGACTGCCCGGACAGGGAGCGAAGAGGCTTTTTTCAGATGGTCGGAAAGAGAGCTGTCGACGGCAATGGGTTTCGGCAACAAGCTGTTTGATAACGCATACCGCAGGAAATTGCTCGAGGAGGCCGAGAAGGAGTATCTGTTTATAGAACGCAGCGGAATTTCTCCAGTTTTCTATACCGACAGCCGGTATCCGAGACGGTTGCTGCAGTGTGACGACGCTCCGGCAATGCTCTACACCCTCGGAGACTGCGATCTGAATGAAGCGCGGTTCGTGGCCGTTGTGGGCACCAGACATGCTACGGTCTACGGCATCGGTTTTACCGAGAGTCTTGTAGAGGAACTGGGACGGAAGATGAAGGATCCGCTGGTGATAATCAGCGGTCTGGCATATGGCATCGACATAGCAGCTCACCGTGCGGCGCTGAAGGCGGGTATTCCTACGGTGGCCGTACTGGCGCAGGGTCTGAACACCATCTATCCGCCTGCCCACAGGCAGACGGCGGCCGACATTGTCCGCCACGGAGGGATGCTCGTGACAGACTATCGGTCGATCGACTCCATCCACAAGGGCAATTTTCTGGCCCGCAACCGGATAGTGGCGGGAATGAGCGATGCGGTGGTTGTGGCGGAATCGGCTGCGAAAGGAGGAGCGCTCGTCACTGCCCGTGTGGCCGCAGGCTACAGCCGCGACGTTTTCGCTCTTCCGGGGCGCGTATCGGACCGCTACAGCGAGGGGTGCAACAGCCTGATAGCCGGAAATGTGGCGCAGCTGGTGACGAATGCCGACGATATCATCGACTCCATGCGCTGGCCGCGGAAAGAGGCGGAAGGCGGACAGCCGTCGCTGTTTCCGGAACTCACTGCGGATGAGGAGACGGTTGTTGATCTTCTCCGTAATCGCGGGGAGGCATCGTTCAGCGAAATTTCGGCTAAAATCGAGATGCCGGTGGCGCGCCTCATGGGCATGCTTGTGGATCTTGAGTTCAGAAATGTAATCGTGCAGCTGCCGGGCGGACGCTACAGGCTTAAGTAGCGGTTTCTATGTTGTACGATAACTTTTTGAACCATTCGGCTGTCAGAGATATTAATAATAAAGAACAAAAATAATAATCATCATGGAAAAAAGAATAATCGCACCGTCGGAACTGATAATCAATCCGGACGGTTCTGTGTTTCATCTTCATCTGCTTCCGGAGCAGCTTACAGACCGGGTGGTTCTCGTGGGCGACCCCGGGAGGGTGGACTTAGTTGCTTCGTTTTTCGATTCGCGGGATTTTGAGGTTCAGTCGAGGGAATTCCATACTATCGGTGGAACGTATAAGGGCAAGCCGATAATGTGTCTGTCGCACGGAATCGGTCCCGACAATATTGATATTGTGATCAACGAGCTTGATGCGCTCGCCAACGTGGATTTCAAGACCCGCGAGGTGAGAGACCGCAAGCGCCGCCTCACGCTCGTGAGAATCGGCACCTCAGGGGCACTGCAGCCGGAACGTGACCTCGGGACGCCGGTAATAGCAGAGAAAGCAATCGGGTTCGATGGCGTGCTGAACTATTATGCGGGCAGAAACGAGGTTTCGGATCTCGAGTTCGAGCATGCATTCTGCGATTATGTGGGCTGGAATCCGCTTTGGGCAAAGCCTTACGTGGTCAACGCTGACGAGGAGCTGGTAGAGCAGATAGGCCGCGACGATATGGTTCGCGGCAATACTATTTCGGCAGTGGGATTCTATGGCCCGCAGGGCCGCGAACTGCGTCTGCCGCTGGCCAATCCCGATCTGAACCCCCATATAGAGGAATTCAGGTT